>CALUNJ010000005.1 GCA_944321975.1 uncultured Paraprevotella sp. | reverse complement strand
AGAAATAGCGGGGATGTAGAGATACGGTGGGAGGGCAATCGCTCCGGCGGGATCCATGTGGTTTTGCCCTCGTCGCCTCTTCTTTCTCCTTCCGTAAGTTTCATTCCCAGGTCTATATCATTCCATTTTTTTTTGAATGTGGTTTGTTTTATTGATAATCAACGGAATGGATTGCTTTTTGAAGTGCGTGGGTTTTTCTCAAGCGATTCACATTTTTTTTGCTTGAGAAAAAAATGTGAATCGCTTGAGAGAATTTTTCGTTTCTCTTGAGCGCGATGTTGTCCTGTTCTGCCCGCTTGGAAATTCCCCCCCAAAAAAAGCCGCCCCGGGGGCTTCTTCCCCGGGACGGCGTGAAAGCCTGTTTATTTTTCCGGCGGGAGGCCTCCGGGCCCGTCGTAGAGGTAGGTGAAGTCGTCGAAGAAAGCACTGCCCGCCGTTTCCCCGGTGGTGTAGGCGTATAGTCCGATGCGGCTGCCTTTCCAGTCGGCGGAACCCGACTCGAACGGTTCCCCGAAAGAGGAAAACGTCTGCCCGTCGGCACTGTAGCTGAACTGGTGGCGGTTGTGCCGTGCGTCGATTTCAAGCCTGATGCGGAGCGTTCCCGTGTGGGCGGGCAGTGGAGCCCGGCCTACTTCTTTCCCGTCGTGTTCCAAGTAGAGCATGGGCTTTTCCCCCAGCATGATCCCGCAGCCGGTGAAATGGCGTCCGATGCATTCCAATCCGGCTCGTCCGCCGCGCGCCAGTTGGGAAAAATCGACGGTGACGGTGGCCACGCCGCGGTAGCCCATGGTCTTCTGGGTGATTTGGTTGGCGGCCGTGCGCAGCCCTTCGGCTCTTTGCGGCTTGATTTCCAACCATCCGGGCCGCGAGGCGAGCGACCAATGGCCGTCGTGCGGGTTGTGGTTGAACTGCCATTGCAGTCCCAAGCCGGGGGCATCGAACCCGTCGCCGGCCTGCGGGGCAAGAGGAGCCTGGCGCACGCCTGTGTCCGGCTTTCGGCAGACCCGCACGGGTTCGCCCACGCCGTTGCGGTCATGGTCGGTGCCGATTTCGGGGAAGCCGTCTTTCCAGGTGACGGGTTGGAGGTGGACCACGCGGCCTTGCGGCTCGGCGGACTGGAAGTGGTAGAACCACCACTGCCCGTCGGGGGTGTCGACGAGTGCTCCCTGGTGGGGGCCGTTCACGTCGGTCGAGCCTTGCTCCAGCACCTTCTTTTTCTCAAATGGGCCATAGATGCTCTTGGCGCGCAGCAGGGTCTGCCACCCCGTGCTCACGCCGCCTTCGGGGATGCTGAGATAGTAGTAGCCGTCTTTCTTGAACAACTTGGTGCCTTCGGCCGTAGGGCCTTCGTACACGGTCTGCCCCTCGTCGAGCAGCCTCTTCCCGTCGGGGCTCATCTTGTGGATGATGATGGGGCCTCCACCCAGCTGGCTGCGGCCCAGGTAGGCCTGCCCGTCGTCGTCCCACAGCGGGCAGGGGTCTTCCCACCCTTGGGCTTCCGCCACGCAGTGGAGCGGCGACCAGGGGCCGGCGGGATCCGTGGCGGTGGACATGAAAAGGCCTTCGGAGGGCGTACACACGAACATCCAGAATTTTCCGTCGTGGTAGCGCAGGGCGGGTGCCCAGCTTCCGTGGCCGTACTTGTGCATGCTGGAATAGCCGTCCAGGTCCATGCGTCGGAAGATTTGGGCGATGATGCGCCAGTTCACCATGTCGTCGGATTCCAGCACGGGCATGCCCATGAAGTGGAAGTCGGAACAGATCATGTAGTATTTTTCGCCCACCCGGATTACGTCCGGGTCGGAATAGTCGCCGTTCAGGATGGGGTTGGCGAAGTTGCCGTTGCCCAGGTCGCCCCAGGAGGGCAGGGTTGCCGGGGCGGCGGTGGGCGGGGTTGTGTTTTCGGCTTGTGCGTGGAGCGGGCCGATGGCTGGCAGGCAGCACAAAAGTGCGGCCCATGTGAGGTGGTATTTCATGATTTAGGAAAATAAATGTGATGGCCCGAAAATACGGATTTTCGGCATCACAATAGGCATATGGATGCGTCAGAAAATGGCAATTTTTGCTTTATGCCGAGCCTGACGTCATTTCTTCAGCACGGCTCGGAGCACGAACCAGGCATGCTGCCCGAGCGTGGCGGCCCAGCCGTAATGCCGGGTCATGATGCGGAAACGTTCCCACAGGGAACTCTGGTGGTTGTGGGTGGTGAGTCCCTCGTTCAGGTAGTCGGTGAGGATAAGCCCGCTGTTGAGGACCGGAAGCCCCGACCGGGAAGCCCGTTTGAGCAGGCGGATGCACCAGTCGTAGTCGGCAGAAAAATGGTAGCGCAGGTCGTAGGGAGTCTTGCGCGCAAGATCGGTGCGGACATAGAATGATTGATGGCACACCAGCATGCCCCAGCGGAAACTTTTCCAGTCCAGGCGGTCGGGTGCCTGCAACCGGCGGTGGCGGAGAAAGCGCCCCTCGCTGTCCACGCAGTCTGTTTCGCCATAGAGGATGGCCGGCCAGCCGGCCGGAGACGTTTGGCCCAGCGGGGCAAAGAGGCGGTGCAGCGTGTCGGGGGCATGCAAGCGGTCGCCGGCATTGAGGAACACGATGTAGTGCCCGGTGGCATGTTCCAAGGCTTTGTTCATCGCGTCATAGAGCCCGCGGTCCGGTTCCCGGATGACTTGGATGGCATGCGGGAGGGCTTTCCCCGTGTTGGCGTCCACGTAGCGGTGGATTTGTTCCATGGTGTGGTCCTTGGAACATCCGTCGATGATGAGATGCTCAATGTGGGAGTAAGTCTGTGCGGCCACGCTTTCTAACGTACGCGGCAGAGTCTGTTCCGCATCGTAAGTGACGGTGGCGATGGTGAGGGTGGGAAGGTTTGTTGCAGTGTCCATGATGCGTCGGTGTGAACAGAGTTTTTATTTGAGGCCGGCCGCATGGCGGTAGAGGGCAATATATTTTGCGGCCACGTGTGTTTCGCCGTAGCGGGACTGGGCGGCATGCCAAGCATGTTGGGCCAGTTCCTCAGGTCTTTCATGCTCCAGCACGAAGCGGATGCCTTCGGCCAGGTCGTCCGCGTTGCGGGCTTCGGCCAGGTAGCCGTTCTGGAGGTGGTCTATCATTTCCGGGATCCCGCCGACGCGGAATCCGACACAGGGCGTTCCGCAGGAGAGGGATTCGACGATGGTGTTGGGCAGGTTGTCTTCGAGCGAGGGAGTGACAAAGGCGTCTGCCGCGTTGTAGAGGCAGGCCATTTGCTTTTCGTCGGCTACATAGTTGAAGGGGTAGACGGGAAACGGAAAAAGGTCGTGCAGGTCGTCAGCCCCGCGTCCTACGACGACCAGCCCTATACGCGAGGCCAAAGCCGCATGCTTCTCCAGCAGGATGCGGCAGGCTTCTTTCAGATAGTCGATGCCCTTGCGCGGGTCGGATGCCTTGAAAGCACCGAAGAGCAACAGCTTGCGGTCGGCCGGAAGGTTGCACTGCAGCCGTGCCCGTGCGGAGTCGGCCGGACAGAACATGCCCGCGTTGATGGCGTTGGGCACGGACGTTACTTCCTGTCCTGTCAGCAATGCGCTTTGCCGGGCCAGCCCCGCCATCCACTGGCTGCATCCCACGAAAACCACGTGCGCCCCGCGAAGCATCTGCCGTTTCCGGCGGAAGGTCTTGGCCGAAAGGTCGTCGGGACTTCCCCCCCCGGCAAGCAGGGGGCAATGGTGGCATTGGGTCTTGTATTTGTCACACGTGCCACTGTAATGGCAGATGCCGGTGAACGGCCATTGGTCGTGGAGGGTCCACACTACCGGCTTTCCGCTTTCGAGGATGCGGCGGATGTCTTTCAGCGAGAGAAAACCTTGGTTGACCCAATGCAGGTGGATGAGGTCGGCTTCCTGAAATTCGGGAAGGGAGGTGATGTCCGTGCCCGTATTGGCCAGGTCGATCTGGAACAGGTTTTTCTTACTGAAATGGTTGGCTTGCCAAATGACGAAGCGTTCCCACATGAACTTGGCGCGCAACAGGGGGGATGGCGGGAGAGCGGCCACGGTGATGGCCTCCGTGCGCTTGTCGCGTACCAGCATTTTTGCTTTCACGCCTTGGCGGTTCAGGGCTTCCATCAGGCGCCTGGCTGCGATGGCGGCTCCGCCTGCATTCTCCGAAGTGTTGACAATCAGTACTCTCATGATTTGGTGGCGGGTTGTGGAATGCCTTTTGTGGCAGAAATGACAAGATAAGGCGACAGTAGCCTGCACTTGATGGGGAACAGCTTGAGCCCATAGCTTAAAGCTTTCACGAGCAGGCGGGCGGCATGCTGCTTCTTGCCTGCTTTGGGTTCGAGCCACACCATGGGCTTGCGGGTGTATTCTACGCGGATGTTTTCTAACCCAAGCTCTTCGCAAATATGTCTCAGACGGCTGGGAACCATGCTATCCAAGTTGTGGATGCGCAGGTTTTCCCGGTCGAACAGGTATTGCACCGCTCCGTTGATGCCGCGCAGGTTGGGCAGGAGAATGAGCAGTTGGCCTCCCTCGGCCAGCAGGGCGGCGTGGCGGGCGATGACGTCGCGCGTGTCGCGGAAATGTTCTATGAATCCCAAGGAGAAGACAATGTCGTAGCGTTTCCGGCTTTGGAAAGAGAAAAAGTCGGCTTCGATGGATTTAATCGTGTGGGCCGGGATTTGATTTTGACTTTCCACCTTGCGGATTACTTCCGGTTCCACATAGAAGTCCAGTAAAGTCACGTCACGGCACACATGTCGGTAGAAATATCCGGCGTTCAGTCCCGGGAATCCCCCGATCTCAATGAAGCGGGCTTGCGGGGATGCCGGGCGGATATATTTCTTGTAGACGGGATTCTCCTCAATGGGAGTGAAATGGTAGTTCTCCCAATAGCTTTTCCACAAATCCCTGTCGGTCAGTTGGTTTTCCATTTTTTTCTTCTTCCGTTGGTTTGTGTCATGCGCCGAAGTCTCCTTTCAGCGTGCGTCTGATGCGCCTTAAGGCTTTGGCCATAAAAGAATTGGTGCGCGCATAATAGCGGACGAAGGCCGCTCTGGCATCCGGGGCTTCTTCCATCGTGTGCGGGCGTTCCACCTTGAGGCGGCCGGCATATAGGCGGCCACCGCCTCCGTCTCCTTTTCCGCAGTGTGTGCCGCTGCCGTCGAATCCTTCGTTCTTCACCAAGGACTTTCCGGCATTGTAGGAAAGCATGCCTTTCAGAAAGAGCGAGGCGTTCCAGCGTATGGCCCATGAGTCGTTCTTGCCCTCCGTTTGCCGGCGCAGCATGCGGGTGTAGCCGTATGTCCCCTCGAAGTCGAATGTCCGGGTCAGTTTGCGCCTTTCCAGTTCGTCAAGCAGGGCCTTCCCGTCGGGGTTGAACAAATTCCAGGCACGTTGCCAGGTGCCCCATCCCCAGCTTCCGGTCCATCTGACGAGAAAAGTTTCCGGCAACAAGGGGTCGCCCGTGATTTCGCAGGCATGCACATGCCCCACGCGAGGCTCGTTTTCGAAGAGTTCCAGTGCCTCGTTCATGAATTCCAGAAAATGGGGAGACACAACGAGGTCGTCTTCCATGACAATCACTCTCCCGTAGCGGCTGATGGTCTCCGTCACCCCGTCAATGATGTTCCGTGCCAGCCCGCGGTTGGTCTCCCGCTCCACGATGGTGACGTGCTGGAATCCGTTGATGTTTCGCACATAGCGGCGCACTTCTTCCACGGCTTCGCAGGCGGATTCGTCTTTTGCCCCGTCCGAATAGACGAACAGTTCGCTCATCTTCGCTTGCGGGTTGCGTAACAACGACTCTACCGCTTCCCGCGTGTGTTGCGGCCGGTTGTAGACAAACAATAAAATGGGAGACAATTTCATTGTGTTACTTGCTTTTTGCAAAATTACGATTAAAAAAACAAACCTGCAATATTCCTGCCCTTGTTTTCTTCCGGCTCGCTTCCGTTTCGCTAATTTCTTTTGAAAAGGCAATTAGCGGTTGTGTGTTGTACTCGAAGCGGGACTTGAACCCGCACAGCCATCACTGGCCAAGGGATTTTAAGTCCCTCGTGTCTACCGATTCCACCATTCGAGCGACCTTGGAGCGGAAAACGAGACTCGAACTCGCGACCCCGACCTTGGCAAGGTCGTGCTCTACCAACTGAGCTATTTCCGCTTGTTTGCAGCTGAATTTGGCTGCAAAGATACGGCATTTATGGGTTTGTGCCAAATATTTTCGCGGCTTTTTCGTTAATTGTTGATGACCATGGTGTTGCCGGAATAGTTGATGCGGTAACGGAAAAGGCTGATTCCGCCTTCTCCTGCGCTGACTTGTCCCTGGTTGTTCAAGTTGTAGGTGCGGTTGCAGGATGTGCAGGTGGCGTAGCCTCCTTCTTTCAATTGTAGCGATTTGGATATGTTATAGGTAGAGAAGCAGTTGGGGCAGGCCAGGTCGTAGCATACGGGGGCGGAGGTGCTGCTGCCCAGTTCCGGGATGTTCGGCAGCCCTACGATAAATCCGGCGATGCCCATTTGTAATGACGAGTTGCCGGCGATGGCTGTCGCGTTGACGGGAGTGGTATGTCCGGTCTCGTCCGCGAAGAGGAAGCGCGAGCGGTCGTAACGGATCGTGGCGAAAATCCCCAGGCTGTTCAGTGCGGCATTGAGTTGCGGGATGGTGCTGACATTCTGGCACACAAAATATGCCCGATAGTTGGAATAGGTGTTTTCCACCTCCTCTTTGCAGGAGGTGAAGGCGGCTAAAAGCGTGGCCGTGGCTAAGCATAAAAGACTCCGTTTCCTTTTCATATTCAGGAAACGGAGCCAGAGTGTGTTTTATTGCCTTTACGTTGCTTTTTCTTATCTTCCCAGCAGTTTCCGTTCGGCTTCGGTCATTTTCAAAAAGTCGAATCCGGCCCATACGCGGTCCATCAGTTCGCGCACCTTGTCGTTGCAAAGGTGGCCGATGCTGCCTTCGTGGGTGTGGTGCACTTCCTTGCAGGGGACAAAGCGTCCGGCTTCGATGTCCAGTCCCACTTTTTTATACGCGTCGCGGAAAGGCATGCCGGAAGCGGCCAGGCGGTTCACTTCTTCCACGCTGAACATGTTGTCGTATTTCGGATCGTCCAGGATGTGGTCGTTCACTTGTATCTTGTTGATGATATAAGCTGTCATGCGCAGGCAGTCTTCCAGTTCTGCGAATGCGGGGAGAAACACTTCCTTGATGATCTGCAGGTCGCGGAAGTAGCCGCAGGGGAGGTTGTTCATGATCAGGATGATCTGTTGCGGCAGGGCTTGCAGCTTGTTGCATTTGGCGCGAGTGAGTTCGAACACGTCGGGGTTCTTCTTGTGCGGCATGATGCTGGATCCCGTGGTGCAGTTGTCGGGCAGTTTCACGAACCCGAAGTTTTGCGAGTTGAACATGCAGGCGTCGAAAGCCAGTTTGCTGATGGTGCCCGCGATACCGGCCAGGGCAAAAGCCACGTTGCGTTCCATCTTGCCTCTTCCCATTTGGGCGTAGACGACGTTGTAGTTCATGGAGTCGAAGCCCAGCAGTTCGGTGGTCATCGTCCGGTTGAGCGGGAACGAAGAGCCATAGCCGGCCGCCGAGCCCAGCGGGTTCCGGTTGGTCATCTTGAACGCGGCCTGGAGGAACAGCAGGTCGTCCACCAGGCTTTCGGCGTAGGCTCCGAACCACAGCCCGAAACTGGAGGGCATGGCCACTTGCAGGTGGGTGTAGCCCGGCATCAGTATGTTCTTGTATCGTTCGCTTTGTGCCTGGAGTTCCTCGAACAGCACTTTGACTTCTTCGGCAATGTCTTTGATGCGGGCGCGGGTGAAGAGTTTCAGGTCCAGCAGCACTTGGTCGTTGCGCGACCGTCCGCTGTGGATTTTCTTGCCCATGTCGCCCAGTTTGCGCGTCAGCATCAGTTCCACTTGGGAGTGTACGTCTTCCACTCCTTCTTCGATGGCGAACCGTCCGGCCTCGATGTCGGCGTAGATGTGTTTCAGCTCGTCCAGCAGGACGGGCAGTTCTTCGGCCGCCAGCAGCCCGATGTTTTCCAGCATGGTGATGTGCGCCATGGAGCCGAGCACGTCGTATTTGGCCAGATGCAAGTCAAGTTCACGGTCGCGGCCCACGGTGAACTTTTCGATTTCCTTGTTGACTTCTGTGTTTTTTTCCCAAAGTTTGCTTGCCATAATCGTTGGTTTCTGTGTTACTTTATGCTCCCGTAGGGAAGTGCGGCCAGCAGTTCGGCCATTTTTTCCACGCCTTCCTTCAGTGGCTTTTCCACCATTCCTTTGATGAAGGGGTTCAGGTCAGCCCCTGCGGTCAGTTTCATTTTGCACGAGGTGTCCGACGTGGGGAGCAGTTGAATCCACAGGTTCAGCCGGATAGGGGAGTTTTCGGTTTCGAATTTGATGCATTTCGGTTCTTCCCGTTCAATGATGCGCAGCGAGATGGTGCCCAGCGGGGGCACGTTGCAGCTCACCGAGTCGGTGTCGAACGTCATTTGCCGTATTTGTTCGCGCAGCTGGTTCAGTTTGTCTTCCGGCACTTGCGCGGCCATTTTTTCGCGCACGGCGGGGTCTTCGAAGTGTTCTTTGATGACGGCCAGGTTGTTCAGGTCGGCCAGCTTGGCATACACGCACGCCTGCGGGCTGGCGATGGCCTTGACGCTGCTTTCGTATAGATGTTGAGCCATGGTTTTCCTTTTTTTCCCGTTGGGGTTATCCGTTCCAGTGTGCCGGGTCCTTGCGCCATTCGTGCAGCAGGTCCACGTCGTCGGTGGTGATATATCCCGTGCGGACGGCTTCTTCCACCACGGCTTCGTAGTTTGTCAGGGTCGCCAGTTCCACGCCTGCGGCCTTGAAGGCTTCCTTGGCCACGTCGAATCCGTAAGTATAGGAGGCCACCATGCCGATCACTTCGCAACCGTTGTTGCGGATGGCTTCCACGGCTTTCAGGCTGCTTCCGCCCGTGGAGATCAGGTCTTCCACGACCACGACTTTCATGTTGGGTTTCAGTTCCCCTTCGATGAGGTTTTCCAGCCCGTGGTCCTTGGGTTTGGAGCGCACGTACACGAACGGCAGGTTCAGCAGGTCGGCCACCATTGCCCCCTGCGGGATGGCTCCCGTGGCCACTCCGGCGATGGCGTCGGCTTCGGGGAAGCGTTCCAGGATGAGGCGGCTGATTTCTATTTTGACGAAGCTGCGCAATCCGGGGTAGGACAGCGTCTTGCGGTTGTCGCAATAGAACGGGGATTTCCATCCCGAAGCCCAGGTGAACGGATTGGTCGGCTGAAGTTTAATGGCTTTGACTTTAAGCAGTTTGGATGCAAAAATCTTCTCTAATGTTTCCATAATTTCTTTTGAAGATGGTGAATATTCGTGCAAATATAATGAATTTCTATGAGACAACTGCATGAAAAGCATAGATTAACGCATGGAATCCAGGCGCGTTTTTTTGTCCGGATTTCCGGGAAATGGCTCTGATTGCCAAGAGTCCGGGGATTTTTTCTCAAGCGATTCACATTTTTTCCTCAAGCGAAAAGAATGTTAATCGCTTGAGAAAAAACAACAGCTTCCAAAAGTCTTGACTCACAATAGGATGGGATTTCGGGCTGTTGGGGAGTTTCCGGGGGTCACGACTGTCCGCCGCGGGCCAGGGCGAGGATGCTGACGAGGCGGGGGCGGGCGGTGGCGACGGCCTCGGCGCAAGCCAGCAGGGTGGCTCCGGTGGTCATCACGTCGTCCACGAGGAGCACATGGCGGCCTTCCAGCCGTTCCGGGCGGGTCACGGCGAAGATGTGGCGCACGTTTTCGCGGCGTTGCGCGTCGGTGAGGCGGGTCTGGCTGGGATTGGCCACGGTGCGCCGCACGCAGCCCGTGTCGGCGGGCAGCCCCGTGACTCCGGCAATGCCCCGCGCGATGTAGTCGCTCTGGTTGTAGCCCCGTTGCCGTTCTTTCCTGCGGGCCAGGGGGACAGGCACGATGAGGTCCATGCCGTCGAAGAATCCTTGCGCCAGGAGTTCTTCACCCATGATGCGCCCCATGGCGGTGCCCACTTCGGGATGGTCGTGGTATTTCAGCTCGGACAGGATGCGGCTGTAGCCCGAATCCTTGGGGTAGTGGAACCAGGCCGTGCCTTTCCCGACGGGCACGAGCCCCCAGAACACGCGGGTGACGTCGTTGTCCGTGAACGAGGCATGGCGCATGCGCGGCAGGTTCAGGAGGCACGCGCTGCAAAGCGTCTGTTCGCGGAGCGACAGGCGGCCGCGGCAACACACGCAGTAGCGCGGGAACAGGAAGTCGGCCAGGCTTTCCGCCAGGAGGGCGAGGTCATGCGAAATCTTCGTCCACATGGAGGTTGCGCATGATGAGTTCCATTTCGAATCCCCGCCCCAGCGCGAAGCGGGCCAGTTTCCCGTTGCGTTCGTAGCCCGACGCGGTTTTCAGGCTGCGGGCTTTGGCTTGGAGGAGCTGCCGCAGGGTGCGGGCGTAGTCCTCCCCGTCGATTTCTCCGAGTGCGTCGCCTATGGCGGCCGGGGCGATGCCTTTCAGCCGCAGGGCCTGGGCGATCTTGACGCGCCCCCAGTGGTTGTAGCGGAACTTGTCGCGCACGAAACAGCGGGCATAGCGTGCCTCGTCGATGAAGTTTTCCTCTTCCAGCCGCCTGACGACGGCTTCCCGGCTGTCGGCGTCCAATCCCCATTTTTCCAGTTTCTTCCGGATGTCGGCGCCACACTGTTCGGCGGCGGCACAGCAGGCCGCCGCTTTCCGGAAGGCTTCTTCGGCGTCGGTCGCGTTCATTTCTCGCATCTGATTATTCGGTTGTTTCCCCACAGGTCTTTCCGCAGCGTGGCGTGCCGCAGGCCCAGTCCGGCCAGCAGTTCCGCCGTGGCTTCCCCGTAGGCACGGTTGATTTCCACGTAGAGTTTCCCGCCTTCGCGCAACGTGCGGGCGGCATAAGTCCCGATGGCGCGGTAGAAGCGCAGCGGGTCGTCGTCTGGCACGAAAAGCGCCAGCCCTGGCTCGTGGGCCAGCACGTTGGTGTCCATGTCCTTTTTCTCCCGTTCGCACACGTAGGGCGGGTTGCTCACGATGAGGTCCCACCGGTCGGCGGCCTGCGGTGCTTCGGCCTCGGCGAGGATGTCGGCCTGCCGGAAGTCTATGTCGGCGTGCAGGGCTTCGGCGTTGCGGCGTGCCGTGGCGAGGGCGGCGGTGCTGATGTCGATGGCGGACACGTGCGCGCCGGGGAGGGCGGCGGCCAGCGCAACGGCGATGCAGCCGCTGCCGGTCCCGATGTCCAGGGCGCGCAGTCCGGCCTTGGGGGCATCCCGGTGTTCGGCCACGGCCCATGCCACCAGTTCTTCGGTTTCGGGGCGCGGGATCAGCACGCCCGGCCCGACGGAAAACGTCTGTCCGAGGAAGTCGGCTTTCCCGAGGACGTACTGCACGGGTTCTTTTCGCAGCAGCCTTTCCACAATATTTTCCAGGTCTTCGCGTTGTTCTTCCGGGAGAGGCTTGTCCTTTCCCATGCAGAGCTCCGTCCACGTGAAGCCGAACCGCGTCTCCAGCACCAGGCGGGCGATGGCGCGCGCTTCCCTTTCGGGGTAACAGGGCACGAGGCGGTCGAGAAGGTGGGTGAAAGTGTGGTCCATCGTGTGAAATAAAAGGATTCCTGCACAAAAGTAAGCAAATTTATCGGTATGGAAATGACGACAGATGAAAAATATATGAGGCGTTGCCTGCAACTGGCACGCAACGGATGCTATGGCGCGGCCCCCAACCCCATGGTGGGGGCGGTGCTGGTGTGTGACGGGAAAGTGGTGGGCGAGGGCTACCATGCGCGCTGCGGGGAAGCCCACGCCGAAGTGAACGCCATCCGGTCGGTGGGCGACGAAAGCCTGCTTCGGCGTTGCACGCTCTACGTCAGTCTTGAACCTTGCGCCCATTATGGGAAGACCCCGCCTTGTGCCGACCTGATCGTGGCCAAGGGCATCCCGCGGGTGGTCGTGGGTTGCGGGGATCCTTTTGCGCGGGTGGCGGGCCGCGGCATCCGCAAGTTGCGGGAAGCCGGCATCGAAGTGACGGTGGGCGTGTTGGAAGCCGAGTGCGTGGCCCTGAACCGCCGTTTCATGACCTTTCAGGCCGACCGCCGCCCCTACGTCACGCTGAAATGGGCCGAGTCGGCCGACGGATTTATGGACAGTGCGCGCAAGGCGCCGGAGGAGCCGCCCTATGTGTTTTCCACGCCTTTCACGCAGATGTTGGTGCACCGGCTGCGGGCCCGCCACCAGGCCATAATGGTGGGGACGGGGACTGCCTTGGCCGACAATCCCGCCCTGACCAACCGTTTGTGGGCGGGGCCTTCTCCTCTCAGGGTGGTGGCGGATCCCCACGGGCGGCTGCCCCGCACGTTGCGATTGTTTGACGGCAGCCGGCCCACGCTGGCTTTCATCGGCAGGGAGGCCGATCCCGTGCCCTATGAAGGGCTTCCGGGAGTGACGGTCGTGCGCGTGGACTTCTCCTGCGGGGGAGGCCTGGAGGAAATCCTGGCCCGCCTTCACGCCCTGTCGGTGCAGTCGCTCCTGGTGGAAGGCGGGCGGCGCCTGCTGGAAAGTTTCATGGCAGGCGGATGGTTTGATGAAGTCATCGTGGAGCAGTCGCCGGTGTGCCTGCGAGGCGGTGTCCGCGCCCCGGGCAAACCCGGCGGACGACAGACGGTGGAGTCGGCGGACGGGCACACGGTGTGCCACATTTTCCCCGGCGGGCGGATGCCCCTTTGGGAACGGCTCAGGTCGTGAAAAAGACCGGATTTATCTATTTTTTGCATAATTCAACGCTTGATGTTTCGCCAAAGTAAAAAATGTGCGTACTTTTGTACCTTGATAGATAATATGGTATTGAGATTTATGAAGAAAACCCTTGGGCTGTGGCCCCTTGTCCTGTGCTTGTCGTGGCTGGTTTGTGCCTGCACGGAAGAGAACGAAACGGTGGTGAGCACCGATTGCTATATCCATAGTTTCAGCTTGGGTAACGTGAAACGGCAGGTTACTACGACGGTCGAGGGACGTGACACCACCTATGATGTCACGTTTAATGCCTCTTATTATCCCATGACGGTGGACCAGCTGGCGGGGACGATTGCCAACGAAGACTCCCTCCCGGTGAACAGCCGCGTGAACGCGGTGCTGGCCACGGTGGAGGCGCAGGGCACGGTGGTCTATCGCAAAGCCGACGAGGCGGAGGGCGAATGGCACAGCTATTCCTCTTCGGACTCCATAGACTTTACAACCCCGTTGGTCTTCAGGGTCTATTCTGCCGACTATGTGGGTTGGCGTGACTATACGGTGAGGGTCAACGTGCACCAGCAGGAGGGCGACGAGTTTACGTGGCGGAAGGCGGGCGAACCGGGCCTGTGGGACGGAGCCGACAGCCTGAAAGCTGTGGCCTGGGACGGCGGCCTGTGGGTGTTTGCCAGCACGGACGGGCAGGTGCGCGCGTTTTCGGCTTCCTTGCCGGACGGAACCACGTGGAAAGAGCAGCCGCTGGCGGGCTGCGCGGCGGCACAGGTGACGACATTGGCGGCCTGGAAGGGCTGTTTGTATATGAGCCGTGCGGACGGCGTCCTGCTCTCTTCGGGCGACGCCTTGACATGGGACGTGGTGGCTGCCGACAGGCCTTTGGAATTGTTGGCCGCTGACGAGACGGCCTTGTACGCCTGGTCGGACGGGGGCATATGGCGTTCCGTGGACGGGCAGGAATGGGTGGCCGAGCCGCTGGACGAAAGTCCGGACTGGTTGCCGTCGCAGGACTTCGCGTCGGTGGCCTACGTGCAGGAGAACGGGGTGAGGCGGATCCTGCTGGCGGGAAACCGTCCGGCGGATGCTTACCCGGAAGACCCGTGGGCCATGTTGTGGAGCCGGAGCACGGAAGTGCCTGGCGGGGCTTCCCATTGGGCTTATTTCAACGTGGCGCCGGACAATGCATATGCCTGCCCGCGGCTGAGCGGGTTGAATCTGGTGCGCTATGGCGAAGTGTTGCTCGCTTTTGGCGGCAAGCCGCTGGGCGGGGTCTCGCACGAAGCCCTCGAAGCCTTCTACGTGAGCGAGGACAACGGGGTGACGTGGAAAAACGATGGGGTTTACGTCCTGCCGGATGCGTTGCGCGGACTGGAAGCTCCCGTGTCGGGCGTGGCGGATTCCGGCTCGCGCCTGTGGCTCGTGGCGGGCGGACAAGTCTGGCGTGGACAGTTGAACAGTTTGGGCTTTGCCGGGCGCGTTGAGTGAATGAACCTTTCGCGAACTTGTTTTCCCGATGAGACTTGTGCCGTTCATAGTGGTGGGTTTGCTTGCCGTCCTTCCGTCGGCCGGACGGGCGCAGGATGAAATCTATCGGATGGAACTGGGCGGCGGCATCGGAGGCGCCTTTTATGTGGGCGATGCCAATCGCAAGCCCTTTGCCCATATGGGGCCTGTGGGAAGTGTGGTGGCACGCTACATCTTCAATCCCCACATGGCCGTCAAGGGCAATCTGGCTGTGGCCCGCCTGTCCGGCAACACGGACACGATGTTTTTCCCCGCAGATGCGTGGAGCGGGACGGCCGAAGGGGGCCGGCGCGGCACTGCGCATTTCGAACGCAACGTGATCGACTTCGGGGCGCAGTTCGAACTGAATTTCTGGGGATATGGCATCGGGCGCGGATATGAAGGATATAGCCGGATTACACCTTATATATTAATGGGGGCCGGATTGACCTTGGCCACGGGCGGAGTGCAGGCCGACGCGGGATTTAACATCCCCTTGGGCGTGGGGGTGAAATTTAAGGTGAAACGCCGGCTAAACATCGGATTCGAATGGAGCATGCGTTTTACGACCACAGACCGGTTGGATGTGTCCAACGCGGAAGGGGTGATACTCAGCGACCCTTATGGGGTGGGCAGCAGCGGTTTCAAGAACAAAGACTGCTATTCGTTCACGATGCTGACGCTCACTTACGACTTGTGGCCTAAATGTATAAATTGTAATAATATAAAATATGTCTTCTAACAGTGAAATAGACATCGAGCGCGTTCCGCGCCACGTGGCCATCATCATGGACGGTAACGGGCGTTGGGCAAAAGCCCAAGGGCTTCCGCGCACGGCGGGACATCAGCAGGGGGTGGAGATCGTGAAGGAAATCACGGAGGAAGCTGTCCGCCTGGGAGTGAAATACCTGACTTTATATACTTTTTCCACGGAAAACTGGAACCGCCCGCAGCCGGAAATCGCCGCGCTGATGGGGCTGATCCTGGACCATCTGGAAGACGCCATCTTCATGAAGAACAATGTACGTTTCCGGGTAATCGGCGACCTGTCGCGCATTCCGGAGATCGTGCGCAAGCGTTTGGACGAGTGCATGCAGCGCACGGCGGGGAACGACGCCATGACGATGGTCATTGCCTTGAGCTACTCTTCGCGTTGGGAACTGGTGGAAGCCATGCGCAAAATGGCCGCAGAAGTGCAGGAGGGAGCTTTGCGCCCGGAGCTGATCACGGAAGAAACCGTCCAGGCGCACCTCGCGACGGCTTTCATGCCCGATCCGGACCTGCTGATCCGCACCGGGGGCGAGTTCCGCATCAGTAACTACCTCTTGTGGCAGTGTGCTTACACGGAGTTTTATTTTTGCGACACTTACTGGCCCGATTTCCATGCGGAAGCCTTCCGGAAAGCCATCGTGGAGTATCAGTCGCGGGAGCGCAGGTTCGGAAAGACCAGCGAGCAAGTGACTACCAAATGAGCAGCATCGACATATGAAAAGAATAGTAGGATATTTCTGTTTTACATTATTGGCCGCTTCTATGGGTACAGCCTTGCCGGCCCAGACCGTGGGCGAGAAAAAAGTGAAGCCCGCAGTGGAATATACCCGGATCCCCCGCACTTACACCATCGGGGGCATCACTGTCGAGGGGGCGAAGAATTATGATGACTACATGTTGATCGGGCTGTCGGGACTGACCGTGGGACAGCGGGTGGACATCCCGGGAGAGGAAATCACCAATGCCGTGAAAAACTTCTGGCGCAATGGGCTGTTCTCCAATGTGGCGATCGAGTTGGACAGCACGGTGGACGACAGGGCCTACCTGCGCATCAAGCTGGCGCAACGCCCGCGGGTGTCCCGGATCAACTATTATGGCGTGAAGAAAGGCGAGCGGGAAGATTTGGAAAACAGGATCGGATTGCTGAAAGACAATCAGCTGACCCCGAACATGGTCGACCGCGCCAAAATCCTGGCTAAAAAGTATTTTGACGAGAAAGGCTATAAGAATGCCGAGATCGAGATCGTGCAGCGCGACGACGTGACGGCTCCCGACAAGACCATTGTGGACATCCGGATCGATAAAAAGGAGAAGGTGAAAATCCACTCTATCACGATAGAAGGCAACCATGCGCTGAGCACCAAGAAAATCAAAGGGTCGATGTTCATTCCGGGAGTGTTTAAGAAGACGAACGAAAAAGGACGCCCCGGAAGCTGGTTCCGCACCAAGAAGTATGTTGAGGAAAAATACAAGGAAGACAAGGACAACCTGATCAAGAAATACAATGAATTGGGCTATCGCGACGCCGTGATCCTGGCCGACAGCGTGACGCCGCACGACGAGAAGACGGTGGACATCTACGTGAAAGTGGAAGAAGGGCAGAAGTATTACCTGCGCAACATAGAGTGGGTGGGCAACACGGTCTATTCCACGGACCGCCTGAACATGTTCTTGCGGATGAAGAAAGGCGATGTCTATAACCAGAAGAAGCTGGAGGACCGTACGGTGAACGACGAAGACGCCGTGGGCAACCTTTATTACAACAATGGGTATGTGTTCTATAAACTGGTGCCGGTGGAAGTCAATATCGACGGTGATTCCGTCGATTTGGAAATGCGGCTGACGGAAGGCCCCCAGGCCACGATACGGCACATCGCCATCAGCGGCAACGACCGCGTGTATGAGAGCGTGGTGCGCAGGGAACTGCGGACCAAGCCGGGCGATTTGTTCAACCGCGAGGCACTGATGCGTTCTTTCCGCGAAATCGCCTCGATGGGGCATTTCGATCCGGAGCAGATCGACCCGCAGGTGCAGCCTTCCTTGGCTGACGGGACGGTGGACATCAATTGGGGGCTGGTCTCCAAGTCGAACGACCAGATTGAGTTCTCGTTGGGGTACGGGCAGACCGGCGTCATCGGGAAAATCGGCCTGAAGTTCTCCAACTTCTGTCTGGCCAATCTCTTTTCCAAAGAAGGCTTGCGGAGGGGCATTCTCCCTCAGGGCAATGGCGAGACGTTCAGCATCAGCGGACAGACCAACGGACAGTATTACCAGTCGTATAGCATCAGTTACTTGAATCCGTGGTTTGGCGGCAAGCGTCCGAACGCCCTGTCTTTCTCGGCTTTCTTCTCCAAACAGACCGACGTGAGCGACAATTATTATAACTCGGCCTACTACAACAGCTATTATAATTATCTGTATGGCTACGGGAACAGTTATAACAATTATTACGAGAACTTCCTCGACCCGGATTCCTACGTGAAGTTGTTCGGCGTGTCGTTGGGGTGGGGCAAGCGCCTGCGCTGGCCGGACGATTATTTCCAACTGACGGCCGACCTCTCCTACCAGCGTTACATCCTGAAAGACTGGAATTACTTCCTTATCTCGAACGGATCGTGCAACAATATCGCGTTGAACCTGACCTTGTCGCGCAGTTCCACGGACAACCCGATCTATCCCCGTAGCGGTTCCGAATTCCAGCTCTCCGTGGGCTTGACCCCGCCTTATTCTCTGTTTGACGACAAGGACTATAAGAACTTGGCCAACAACTACCAGAGTGCAAGTTACGACCGTGAGATGCAGGAGAAATATAAATGGATAGAATACCATAAGTGGAAATTCAAACTCCGCACCTACACGGCTTTGAGCCGCGCGGTGAAATGCCCGGTGTTGATGACGCGCGTGGAATTCGGCCTCTTGGGCGCTTATAACAAATATAAGAAGTCGCCCTTTGAAACCTATTACGTGGGGGGCGACGGCATGTCGGGGTATTCCACCACCTATGCCACGGAGACCATCGGGTTGCGCGGCTATGACAATGGCGCGCTGACCCCGAGCGGCTACACGGGGTATGCCTACGACCGCTTCACGCTGGAGTTGCGCTACCCGCTGATGTTGCAAGGCTCCACGAACATCTATGCACTGGCCTTTCTGGAGGGAGGTAATGCGTGGACGAGCGTGAAAGACTTCAACCCCTTTGACATGAAGCGTTCTGCCGGAGTGGGTGTGCGCATCTTCTTGCCGATGGTCGGCTTGTTGGGCATAGACTGGGCTTATGGATTCGATGATGTCTTTGGCACCAAGCAGTATGGCGGCAGCCAGTTCCACTTCATCCTGGGGCAGGAGTTCTAACATAAAAAAAACGGAGGAAACGAAAAATGAAAAAGCTATTCACATTGTTGTGCGTGCTCCTGGTTGCAGGCGCACCGTCCATGGCGCAAAAATTCGCGCTGGTAGATATGGAGTATATCTTGAAGAATATTCCGGCCTATGAGCGTGCCAACGAGCAATTGAACCAAGTGTCCAAGAAATGGCAGGCCGAGGTGGACGCCCTCACGGAAGAAGCACAGACCTTGTATAAGAACTATCAGGGCGAGGCGGTTTTCCTGAGCGCGGAGCAGAAAACAAAGAAAGAGGAGGAAATCGTGGCCAAGGAGAAAGAGGCTGCCGAACTGAAGAAAACTTATTTCGGCCCGGAAGGCGAGCTTTTTAAAAAGCGCGAAAGCCTGATGGCTCCCATACAAGACGAAATCTACAATGCCGTGAAGGACATCGCGGACAGCAAGGGCTATTCCCTGATTCTGGACCGTGCTTCGGACACAGGCATTATTTTTGCTTCTCCGAAGATTGATATTAGCAATGAAGTCCTTACAAAATTAGGATATTCCAATTAACATTCGTACATTTGCAACTTGTATGGGAAGCCATAGAAACAAAGCAAATATTTAAAAATATATGAGAAATAAGATGAAGAAAGTGATTTTGATGGCATTGCTGCTCGTGCCGATGAGCATCTTTGCGCAGAAGTTCGGCCATTTCGATTCAAGTGCCATAATCCAGCTTATGCCGGAATACAGCACGGCGCAGACGGAAATCCAGCAGCTTCAGACGCAGTATGAAAACGATCTGAAACGCATGCAGGACGAGTTGCAGAAGAAAACAGAGGAGTATGAAAAGGAAAAGGCCAACTTGCTGGACAATGTGCGCCAGCGCCGCGAAGCCGAGTTGCAGGATTTGTATACCCGCATTCAGCAAAGTTACCAGGACAACCAAAGGTCTTTGCAGGAGACTTCACAGCAGAAAATGCAGGCCATTTCCGAGAAAATGCTGGGCGTGATCAAACAAATCGGCCAGGACGGCGGATATGTGTATATCATGGATGTTTCCGCTGGCATTCCTTACATCAGCACTACCTTGAGCACTGACGTTACCGCTGAAATCAAGCAGAAACTGGGCTTGAAATAACTGCAGACAGATCCATTTTTTGGTAAATGCCATAACGGCCCGGAGGATGCTTGCTCGTCTCCCCGGGCTTTTTTGTTCAATTTGTAAATGGAAACAATGATGAAACGGGTGCATATATTGGCGTGGGCTTTGGTGCTTGCCGGGCTGCCTTTTTGGGCGGGGGCACAGACGACCGTACAGCCCAAGTTCGGCTATCTTAGTTATAATGCGATTTTCCAGGTCATGCCGGAATATGCCGCTTCCCAGAAGAAATTGTCGGAACTGAAAGCCAAGTACGACCGGGAGGCACAGCGTGGGGAAGAGGAGTTTCAACGCAAATTCGCGGAATTCCTTCAAGGGCAGAAGGACTTTCCGCAAAACATCCTGTTGAAACGGCAACACGAGTTGCAGGACTTGCTGACGAGAAGCATTGAGTTCAAGGAAGAAGCACGGAAACTGCTCCGGCAGGCGGAAAAAGACTTGCAGGCAGACATGACTTACTTGCTCAATGAGGCTATCCGTGCCGTAGGCGTGGAGCGGGGATATGCCTGCATCTTGAATACCGACGGCAATACTTGCCCGTTCATCAATCCCGCGATGGGCGATGACGTGACCAACCTCGTGAAGGAAAAACTCCAATTGCCGATCAGTGTCGCTCCAGAACCATGAATGAAATGCTTCCTTCCCTTCCCGGCCCCATCGGGGTCTTCGACTCTGGCTATGGCGGCCTTACGATTCTTCACCAGATGAGGCAGCTCATGCCCCAATATGACTATCTCTATCTGGGCGACAACGCCCGCACGCCTTACGGACCCCGTTCGTTTGAAGTGGTGTATGAATTCACGTGGGAAGCCGTGCGCAAGCTGTTTTCCATGGGGTGCCATTTGGTGATCCTGGCTTGCAATACCGCTTCGGCCAAGGCTTTGCGGAGCATCCAGCAACGCGATCTGCCTCCTTTGGGAGATGACACGCGCCGTGTGCTGGGGGTCATCCGCCCCACAGCCGAATGCATCGGGCAAATCACGCACACGCGCCACGTGGGAGTGCTGGCCACTTCCGGCACGATCAGTTCCGGCTCCTACCCTTTGGAGATTCATAAGCTCTATCCCGACATCGTGGTGAGCGGCGAGGCCTGTCCCATGTGGGTGCCTTTGGTGGAGAACTACGAGTATGATTCTCCCGGGGCAGACTACTTCGTGCAGAAGCGCATCGGCAACCTGCTCCGGAAGGATCCTCAAATCGACACTATCATTTTGGGATGCACGCATTATCCCCTTTTGCTGAACAAGATCCTGAAATACACTCCCCGCAGCGTCCGCATCGTGCCGCAAGGCGAATATGTGGCTTACAGCCTGAAGGACTACCTTGGGCGCCATCCGGAGATTGCTTCTGCCTGCACCCAGGGCGGCACCTGCCGGTTCCTGACCACGGAAAGTCCGGAGCGTTTCATGGACTCCGCTTCCATCTTCCTCCGCCACCGTGTGGAAGCCGAACGTGTGGTGCTGGAGTGAGGGGGCTTGGGATTTCTCAAGCTGACATCAGTTTTCCATATTGTGGGAGGAAGTCATCGTTTCAATTTGTTTTATGCCTGAGAATTCGGCCGTATGAAAACACAGGACTTGCCCGGAAAAGGGAATATTAAAAATATTTGATTGTACCTTCTTGCATTTTAAAATAATTTTATATCTTTGCCTTTGGTATCGGTTGTAATGCTGAAATTGGCTTTCATTGAGTTAACAAAGGTGTTTTGCCGGTATTCGCATCTTGCATCCACGCCGGGCTTCCTGTGTAGAGGAGCGGATGGGTGGGATATGACGGTGCGACATAATGGAGGCGTTTACTTGGCGCTTTGTCTTTGGCGAACTGGAATCTCGCAAAAATCCCAATTGTAGTCAAGGCTTGGCAACGGTAGATGACCCGGGTATGATTTCTGTACAGCCGGGATTGTATCCTGCCGCTTTGTAAGCGGCAGGACTTCTGGCTTATTAATCATATCGGCGTGGGTTTTCGCGTTGCTCGTTCAACTACAATGGGCAATGCGAGAGCCTCAGTTCGTGGGACGGGCAACAGTAAGGAGGCCCACGCTTCCTTTACCTTGATTGGAGTTTTGCCTTTTTTAGGGCTTCTAAAGGCATGAAAAACAGAAAAGGAAAAACTTTATGAAAGGTTTGAAAGCGATTTTGTTTACGGCGTTTTTGGGGGCTGGCATGACTGGTTCCGCCCCTTTGTTTGCACAAGGCTATTTGTCGGACATGACCGGAGTGAATGCCGTGTTGTCACGCGACCCTGCCCGTCAGGCATCCACGGAAATTGATGCCGTGCTGACGAATCCCGCGGGTACGGCTTTTTTGGAGGATGGGTTTCATTTTTCCCTGAATGGGATGTTCGCATTTCGAGATGTTGATGTGAAAGATCGCGAGACACCTTTTTCTTCTTGGCAAACAGATGAAAAGCGGTTTTTGCCAGCCGTGCAGTTGGCTTACAAGAGAAACCGGTGGGCGGTTTCCGCGTCATTCGCTTCTGAAGGAGGATTCGGGAAACGGGAAGGCGACGGCAGTGCGTTTGTTGATGGATGGATGAATTCAAACGGCTTGATGGATGAATTTAATGAGTCTTTCCAAAATTTGAATGCTTCAATGTTGCTCAATGGGTTTCTTCACGGGGCATCGGGCTTAGACATACAGGCAGACGATCAAGTGGGGTTTTCCACCAAGAGTCTGAATACGTCATTGTATAACTGGACCATCCGTTTGGGAGGCTCGTTTGAAATCACCCGGAATTTTTCCGCATATGTGGGGCTGAAGGCCAACTATGTATATTCAAACGCAGACATGTCGATTGCTTCATATGTTTATCGTCCTTCCACGGGAGAACACTGGAGCTATTCCGATTATGCCCAGTCATGGCGTCAGGTGTTGGATCAAATGGATGGCATTGATGAGGCTTCGAGGGAGCAGATGGAAGAAAGTATTGATGATTTGTCAGCTTTGGGAGAAACAGGATTTTCTTCTGACGATAAGATTGACGGTTGGGGATTTGCTCCTATCATAGGATTGGACTATAAGTGCAAGAACTTCAATTTTGGCGCGAAGTATGAGTTCGCCAGCCATATCAAGGCTAAAGGTGCCGGGCATTTCAATGTGCCTGCTGTTTTTTCGGCCGGCATGAGTTGGCAGGCATTGCCAAGCCTGAAAGTGGCGGCAGGAAGCAATGTCGTGTTTGAATCGTACAATAGCATAGGTTCTGAGAATAACACTTCCAATGCCTATGACTTGTCTGCGAGTTGCACCTACGATTTCACGGAGAAATGGCTGGTGAGCGGGGGCTACACCTATGGACATATGGAACGGTCTGTGCCGGACTATAATGTTAACCCCATCCTTCCGGTTCATGACCACCGTTTTTCCCTTGGCATAGCCTACCGTCCGTTGGAAAAAATGGAGATTAATTTTGGGGGATGTTTCGATCTTAAATCAATCATAAATTGTAATTTGCTTTATGATGTTTCTTCTGACTTGGGAGCGACCTCATTCCAGCAAAAACTGAGACTTGAGTATAAGCCGAGAGTCCAAATCGCTGTGGGCGTTAATTATAGTATTTAATCATAATAAGCGAAAATGGAAATGAAAAAGGAGTTTTTGTGTCCTGTGACAATTATGGCTGCGTGCTTTTTGATGGGTTGTGGCGAGGATTATTCTATAATCGAGGATGATTCTATAATAATAGCCCAAAATATTGGACTATCCATTGGTGACAATAAGGAATCTTCGCTGGAAGTGGTGAATGAAACCACTCATGACACGCTGCGGTTGGAAGGATCAGTCGGGACTGAGCGGCTGACGGCGCGCAATGGAGATATACTGAGCCTGCAATGCCTGTCGCTGGCAGACTCGTTGACTTACACGGTGACATATACCGTTTGTGGCGAACAGATGGTTTCAACGGGGAAGCCCTATAAGGTGGAGTATATGGTGAACGGGAAATCCGCCGGACTGTATAATGTGGGATTCACCGCTGCCAATGCTTCTTCCGCAGATAACCATGCCGACACGTATGAAAATGCGATAGAAATCGTGGAATAATCGCGTAAGGGAAACGGTTCCGGTGTAGTTTTCCCGGAGGCGCGGGTCTGCGCGCCTCCGGGATTTCGAACCGCTGCCATCGTGAGGGGAAGGACGGTGTGATGGGTAAAGTTCTAATTTGAAAACAAGCGATTGGAGATGAAAAACATGAATCTTATACGCAAGTGGGTCTTCTTCGTGCTGACCGCAGGATTGGTGTCGGCTTGTTACGGAAAACAGCCAGCCCCGGGGGGACGAGAGGTTTCGGGCATGGCTTCCGAACTCTGCAGGCGCGTCTATGTCTCGGCTATCGACCAGGAAGAGTGGAAGTATGAGGTAGTCGGGGGAAGGATGAATTTTGTGGCCGATTCTTTGGCGGAAGAGTTGTTGCGGGAGGTGGAAGCGTGCTTGCTCCAGCATGAGACCAGCCGTGTAGGCACAGGGCTTGGTAATCTTATGCGGTGGGATTATGAACCGGATTTGCGTGTCAGCCTTTATGAAGGGGGATGGGATTCCCGAGACACGCTTCCCGAGGCAGGCCGGAGGATTTATTCGGTGTTTGCAGACTTCGGGGCCGGGCAGTTCCACATTGTGGAACACAGGGGGAAGAAAGTCTTGGAAACGCGCATCTTGGATTTGGACGGGCATGCCGGAATAGCCCGGATGCTGGGGGAACTTCACCCCGGACAGACGGGAACAGAGGAGGTTCCAGCGAACGGCCGTCACGGACAAGGTGAGTTCATGACAGGACTTCGCAGAATGAAGTTGGAGGCCGCCTATTTGCTGGATCCGATGAAAGAGAACGGCGGTGCCGTGGTCCGTTCCTTCGCGGTCATCGACACGTCGCTGGCCGTTTCAAAGCCTTTGGAAGAGAGAGTGAAAGGCTTGCTGGCATCGGAAACCACCTATGACGACAGCGGACTGGCGGACAATTGCACATTCTTGCCGGACATCGCCTGGACGTTTGTGCGCGATGGGCGGCGGACGGAAGTGCTGGTTTCTTTTTATTGCGGGAAAATGATGGTGGCTTGCGGGGAAAAGGAGTTTTTTCTCAAGTTCTCACCCAAAATGCACGAGGTGCTGGAATGTGCCATTGCTTGTTTTCCGGAAGACCGTTACTTAAAGCGTTATAGACCATGAAACGGATTTTTTTATTTTTTGCAATATGCTTTTGTGTCTCCTCTTGGTCCGGCATTTTAGAAGCCCAAACGCTACGCGCCATTTTGTTCGTGAACGAACAGGAGCCGGAGCGAGAGAAAGACCGGCGGGAAGACATGAAACAGATGGATGCCTTCTGGCAGGAAATAGCCGGGGCTATCGGTTATGACTATCAATGTTCAAGACACAGCGGCCACGACTTCACGGCAGAAGGAATCAGGAACTCCATTTCCGCTCTAAACGTGGGGGCGAATGACATCGTTGTGTTTTATTATAGCGGGCATGGCTATAATGATGAAACCAATGTGTGGCCCACTTTGACGTTGAATGACGCGGGGATTCAGGAAATTGAAATCCTGAAAAGATTGAAAAAGGTGAATGCCAAGGCCAAACTTACGTTGTGCATCGCGGATTGCTGCAACAAACCGTTTCGGAGCAGGAATACGTCCAGCGTGGCTTATTCGTATGAGACGGACGAGTCTGCGGTGAAAAAGCTGTTCACCGGTTTTAAAGGAAAGAAAACCATTATAATCTCAGCAAGCAAACAGGGGCAATACTCTTGGAGCGACCAGGAGCAGGGAGCCATTTTCGGAATGAGTTTCCGGCAGGCTGTCCGGAATGTAGCGTATGAGGAGGCTACTTGGGACATGGTGATGGAAAAGGCGAAGGCTCAGACGATGAGGCGTGCGCCGGAGCTTCAGATCCCGCAATACAATGTGACGCAAAGCAGCGACCCTTTCGAATGACAAACTTTTGGACGTCTCATGAACAAACGTGGTTTTACCTTATTGCTGGTGCTTTTGTGTGCGGTGCAGATGTCGCGCGCCCAAAAGTTCCATTTCATTTATTTCTCAGACACCAACGATTCAGAGATTGGCAGAAGTTCGGAGGAAGCGAACCGTTACTTCCTGAACAACTTCATTCCGCAACTGAAACAAAGTACCGGGCTGGAAGTGGTGGAACATGTGTTTACGGGCGGACGTTTCAACCGGGATTTTCTGGATGCGGCCATTAAGTTTCTTCCCAGCAGAAACGACGATGTGATCTTTTTCTATTATTCGGGACATGGTTATAATGATGGTTCGAGCCAGTTTCCCCTGATGACTTTGGGGCTGCGCGGAGATGATCTGGAAAAGAGGAAGAAGCCGGTGGTGGAGGTGTACGAGGCTTTGCGGAAAAGACCGCATAAGCTGTTGGTTGTGATGGCTGAGGCCTGCAATGCGGTTTATGCTTCGCGGGGGGTAAAAGGCAATCGCGTGTCCAGTTACGATGTCTTCGAGGGGAATAATGACAATTTTTATAATTTGTTTTGTGTGTCCCGGGGGGATTATCTGATGTCCAGTTCCAAGCAGGGGCAGAAGTCATGGTCGCCTTTGGGAGGGTTAAGCTATTTCGCCACAGCCTTCCGGGATGCCATTGACGAACGGAGGGAAACCATTTCATGGGACACGTTTCTGGATGATGTGGCTTTGAAAACCCAGAAGTATGCGGACAAGTATGCCGGAGAAACGCAGAATCCCCAGTGGATCAAGGGTGCCTATTCCGATGCGGTGCGGGTGCCGGTTCCTGCCGTGGAAGTCCTTGGGCCGACGGCGGAGATTGAGCGTGTTACTTATCGGAACAATGTGGAATTGCAGGGCGGGCTGGGAATGAAGTTCTTTGTTTCTTTTAAGGTCAGGAATTTCAAAGGGACGCGCGGCCGTGTGATACTCTATTTTTCTGATGAGGACGGGAAAGACTTGGTTGACACAGACCATCGCTATGGAACGACCGGCGAGGTTTCAAATGTGGCGGCCTACGAAGACTTCGAGCTGAATTCAGGGAATGAAGATGTTTCAGCCCTCGAGGTTTCAATTCCGAACGAACAGTTCCATTTGCCTGGTGAGTCAGACCGAACCTTGGGCCTCCAAGTTTATGTGAAGGACCACACGGGTAAGACGGTCTATGCGGACAAAGGTTTCCGCACCTTCGACTACACGCCGCAGAAAGCCTTTTTGACTGTGGATGGAAAGGCCTCGGCTATTTCCATGGAGGTTCCGGAAGAAGGCAAGCGTGAAACCTATTTTGTGGAAACGAGTGCAGGTGCTTATGAGCTTTATGGGGTGCCTTCGTGGTGCAGGGTCGAGGAAAGGACTTCTTCGAGTTTCACCTTGGTGTGCGAAAGCAATCCGGAAGATTTGAGGCGGAATGATTACATGGAAGTGCGGGCTGCGGGGAAATCTGTCCGGATAAACATCAGCCAAGATCCCAAGAGAGCTCCGGAAGCCCTCATTGAGCGGGTTTGGACGGAACCGTTGATGATGAACGGCATGATGATACATGTGAGATTCACCACGGAAGGACTGGAAGGCCGGGATTGTAAGGTCGCGGCGGAGTTCTATTATGCGGACAATAGGACTCCTCTCCTGGATCCATTTGGGAATAGATTGGTTTACAGTGCCAATGGCAAAGTCCGGTATGCGTCAAGTATCTTTGAAGATTTCACAATTCATATCCCTCAGGGCGGTTTATATCTGTTTGGACATGGGTTTGGCGCATTTTCCTTTGATATTGTGATAAGGGATGATGAAGGTAATCTCTTGGACCGGGCAGAAAATATTGCGTTTACTTATTGGCAGTGAGATGAATGGGAGTGTGGAAGATTAGTGCCTGTTTGGGTTTGTGAAGGGCGTGTAGAAGGTTCTTGTGGGATGCTCCCGAATTTTGGCGATGGTGACGGACGTATTTTCTACAGCCCGTGATGGGAGAAAAGGACACGAGTGGCGGGATAGGACAAAATCGCCCTCAAGAGAAGCGCGAGTCTGCTTCAAGCGGTTCACATTTTTTTCTCAAGCCAAAAAAATGTGAATCGCTTGAGAAAAATCAGCATGTTTCAAGGGATTACTTATTTTGCTGATTATTAGCAAAATGAAATTTTCCCTCAAAATGGGATGATATGGACAGGGGAATGGGGTTTACCGGAAGGGAAAAGGGGCTTGCGACGAGGGCAAGGCCACATGGGGGCGGCAGGGGGGATTACCGGCATGAAGTCCTGTGGGTTAAAGGGTTGGCTCCGCGATGACGCTGATGGCCGCCGTGTTGGCGGGGCATCTCGCCGAGGGGGCGGGGGGCTTGGCGACCGTGCGCGAAAAGAAATGAAAAGGAGTGCGCTTCCCTCTTGGGAAGGAAGCGGAAAACCGTTCCCCGCGAAATTCCTGCTGCTCCGCAAATCTGTGTGCATGTGCCTGGCCCGGGGCTTCCGGGAAATCTTATCGGAGCCGTTTGCGGGGCATCATTTAAAAACGTCCGGGCATAAAAAAAGGGTCAGCGCTCTGACCCAACCTTTGTTAACCTTAAATCTAATACTATGAAAAACACGATGCAAAGGTATGGGCTTTGGGCGTTTTTTGCAAGGCTTGGGGCTTGGTTTGTCGGAAAAAGCGGTTTTTTCTTGATTTATATCAATAACCATGTGGCTTTTTATCGTATATTTGTCCTCCAAAAAGAGAAGAAGGATGAGGATGGAGACAGGCATATGGGGCAAATGGTGGGCCGGCGTGGCGCGTTTCGGGCATTGCCGCGGTTATGGCGTGCATTCCCCTTTCGCTTTTGATTTCCTGACGAATGTGGTGTATGAGCGGGGAGTATATTATGCTTATTCGGATTTGGACGGGCGTTTTCCTGCCCGGCTGTTCCGGAGGCATGTGTTGAAATGCCGCAGGTTTTTGTTCCGTCTGGCCAATTATGTACATCCCGGAGCCATTCGTCTTTATGGCTGTTGGCCGGAAGCCGAGGTGGCGTTTCTCTCTGCCGGCTGTGTCTCGGCCCGCGTGTGTCCGTACATGTCTCCTTGCCGGGCGGGCGGTAGGCGTCCGGGCGCGGAGGCCGGCGAAGTGGTGCTCGACGTGGTGGGCGCGGATGTGCCGGTGGCTTGTTGGAAGGACATTGCGGGAAGCATAGCGGAAGGACGCTCCGTGTGTGTGCTGGCCGGGATCCATGCTTCGGCCGAGGCGCGGCGCCAATGGGAGGCGGTGAGGAGCTTGCCGGAAGCGGTGGTGACTTTTGACCTGTACGACTATGGCTTGGTCTTTTATGACCGGTCGAAACAGCGTCAACATTATATTGTGAAATTCTAAAGAAAGGGAAAGGATGAAAAAGAGCAGCGTATATACCCGGACGGGAGACGACGGGACGACGAGCCTGAACGGTGGCACGCGGGTGTCGAAGACCGACGTGCGGGTGGAGGCCTATGGCACGGTGGATGAATTGAACGCGCATATCGGGGTGCTGGTCGCCTATCTGGGCGAGGAGGAAGACCGCCGGCGGCTGATAGACGTGCAGGGCGACCTGTTTGGCATCGGGGCTTATTTGGCCACGGAATCCGGGCGGGCGGAGGAGCGGCACATGACCGCAGTGGCGGCGGCCGATGTGGCGCGCTTGGAACAGGCCATCGACGAGGCCGAGGCGGGGCTTCCCGCATGGAAGGGCTTCGTCTTGCCGGGCGGAAGCCCGGGAGCCGCATGGTGTCATGTGTGCCGGACGGTGTGCCGGCGTGCCGAACGCCGCATCCTGGAGTTGGCCAAGCGGGCAGAAGTGCGCCCGGAAGTGTGCGCTTACGTCAATCGCTTATCGGATTATCTGTTCGTCCTGTCCCGCAAAATGTTATTTAATGAGGGGCGTGAAGAAATTATTTGGAAGAAATGTTGATGGTATTAAAAATATTATTATTTTTGCGCCAAAATAGGAAAATGAAGTTGTTTTAAACATTTATGTTATGTATTGGACATTGGAATTGGCTTCAAAATTGGAAGATGCGCCATGGCCGGCCACCAAGGATGAACTGATTGATTATGCGATGCGTTCGGGCGCACCCATGGAGGTGATAGAGAACTTGCAAGAGATAGAGGATGAAGGCGAGATATATGAAACGATAGAAGATGTTTGGCCGGATTACCCTACGAAGGAAGATTTTCTCTTCAACGAGGACGAGTATTGAGGCGTTTCCGGAAACGGGGAGGGAAAGCTCGAAAAGATATAAGATGCGGCGGAGCGGGTGTGGACATGTGCATTCGCTCCGTTGTTTTGTCTGGAGTGATTTTTCAGGAGGCGCGGGCAATAAAACCGCTTTTTGGCTGTTTAATGAATGTGTCCGGATGAAAAGGGCGTGAAGTTGAAGAAGAAAGTCATAGGGTTCGTGTTGTGTTTGGGTCTTCTCCCTTTGTGGGTGAAAGCCCAATACGACCCTTCTTTTGTCAATTATTGGGCCTTGACCTCTTTCTATAATCCGGCGGCGACGGGGCAGGACGCCCTGCTGAACGTCCAGGGGGCATACAGCATGCAGATGACGGGGTTTGAGAATGCTCCCGCGGTGATGCTGGCCCATGTGGACCTGCCTTTGTTTTTCATTAGCGACCGCCACGGGGCGGGCGTGGGGTTCATGAACGACCAGATCGGTTTGTTCAAGCATCAGAAGTTTTATCTCCAATATGCCTACCACCAGCCTTTGTGGGGCGGGCGCCTGAGCGGCGGCATCCATCTGGCCATGCTGAGCGAGACGTTTGACGGGAGCGGGCTGGATCTGGGCGAGACGGGCGACCCGGCTTTTCCCACGTCGGAAGCCAACGGGGCTGCCTTCGACATGAATTTCGGGCTGCAATATGCCCGGAAATCTTGGTTCGCGGGATTTTCGATGATGCATTGCCTTTCGCCCACGGTCACCTTGGGGGATGAGAAAGTGAATGAATTCAAGGTTTCCCCTTCATACTATTTGACAGGCGGGTACAATATCCGGCTTAAAAGTCCGTTATACACTATACATACTGCTGCCATGCTGCGCTATGATGGTGTGGGGTTCCGCTCTGATCTCACGGGACGGATCGCTTACCATGGGAGCAGGCACGAACTTTATGGCGGCGTGTCGTATAGTCCGATGAACTCGGTCAGCCTGCTGTTCGGATTTGATTTCCATGGCATCAACTTAGGCTATGCTTATGAGATGTATACGGCCGGCATTGGGGCGTTGAACGGGAGCCATGAAATATTGATCGGCTATAAGACGGAACTGGACCTGTTTAAGAGAGGGAAGAATAGACATAAAAGCGTAAGAATATTATAATATAATAATGAATAGGAAGTGTTTTGGAGTGGTGCTGTGTGTGATGGCAGGGATGGCGTTGGCGTCCTGCCTGGGGCCTCGTTCAGCTTCTTCGGCGACGGGCGGTGAAGTCACAGGCATCAATAGGCAATCGTACAGCGAGCCTACTCCTTATGGCATGGTGCTCGTGAAACGGGGATCTTTGAAAGTGGGTACGGAAGAGACCGACACGCTGTGGGGGACGAATATCCCCACGCGGGAAATTTCAGTGGACGGTTTTTGGATGGATGCCCAGGAGGTGTCGAATGCGAAGTACAGGCAGTTTGTCCTTTGGGTGCGCGATTCCATTATCCGCGAACGGTTGGCAGACCCTGCTTATGCCGGTGACGAGACCTATAAGATAGAAGAGGATGAATTGGGCAATCCTGTGAGGCCCTATCTGAACTGGAAGAAGCCGATCCCCTGGAAAAGGCCCAATGAGGATGAGTTGCGCGCGATAGAAAGTGTTTATGTCACCCACCCGGTGACGGGCGAGCGCATGCTGGATGCCAGCCAGATGAACTATCGCTTCGAAGTGTTCGATTACACGGCGGCGGCTCTGCGTAAAAACCGCTTGCGCCCTGAAGAGCGTAACCTGAACACGGATGTGGCGGTGGATGAAAATGAAGTGGTGATGATTTCGAAAGACACGGCTTATGTCGATGACGAAGGGCGCATCGTGTGCGAGACCGTGACCCGCCCCTTGTCGGGATTGCATGACTTCCTGAACACTTATATCGTGAATGTCTATCCGGACACGACGTGTTGGGTGAATGATTTCGCCAATGCGGAGAACGAGCGCTACATGTTGCAGTATTTTTCCAATCCGGCTTACGATGACTATCCCGTGGTCGGAGTAACGTGGGAGCAGGCCAATGCTTTTTGCCATTGGCGCACGGAATTCTTGAAACGCGGGCTGGGAGCTGCGGCAAGCCAAGTGCAGCCCTACCGGTTGCCCACGGAAGTGGAATGGGAGTTCGCCGCGCGTGGCCCCGAGGGAGCCTTGTTCCCGTGGGAGACCCCCGATGTAAAGAGCGAGAAAGAGTGCTATTTCGCGAACTTTAAGCCCGACAGGGGGGATTACACGGAAGACGGCAGCCTGATCACGTCCAAGTGCGGTTCCTATTCGGCCAATTCGAACGGATTGTTCGACATGGCCGGGAATGTGGCGGAGTGGACCAGCACGGTTTACACGGAGTCGGGCGTGGACGGAATGAGCGACATGAATCCGGAACTGAAGTATAATGCCGCGAAAGAAGATCCTTACCGTTTGAAAAAGAAATCCGTGAGAGGCGGGTCGTGGAAAGATCCCGAGTCTATGATCCGTTCCGTATGGCGTTCGTATGAGTATCAGAACCAGCCGCGTTCGTACATCGGCTTCCGTTGCGTGCGTTCGGTGTCGGGAACCACAAACAGACGTAAATAAAAAAGATATAAGATATGGCTAATAATAAAAAAAACTTGATCCTGCGCATTCAGGATTGGATCGAGTCCGTGTCGGGGCAGACTTTTTTGAACTATGCATATAGCTGGGGAGCTGCGGTCGTGATATTGGGCGCACTGTTTAAGTTGACACATATCCCGGGGGCGAATGCGATGTTGTTTATCGGCATGGGAACCGAAGTGCTGGTCTTCTTCATTTCTGGGTTTGACCGGCCTGTGGCTTTGAAACAGGAAGAAGAGGAACTGGCGAGACTGGCTGAAGAGGAAGACCGTGAGGAGGCTTTGACGGCTCCCATGGCCGAAGAGACGGAGGCGGCCGCCACGACCGGCGAAGGCGGGCAACCTGTCGCGCAGGCGGCCGTGGGCGGAGGCGGCACGGTGATCATCGGCGGTCCGGTTCCTTCTTCCACACAAGTGTCGGCCGCAACGCAGCCGCAGCCTGTGCCCGTGGGCGGGAACGGTCCGGCCGGGGCGGCACAGCCGGTGGCAGAGGCCGTGCAGCAGCCTTTCGACGTGAAGCTGTTGGCCGATATGGTGAATGCTTCGATGGCGGATTTCCTGGAGTCGGCCCGCGATGCTTGTGCGCCTGAAATGAAAGAGGTGGCCGAGGCCTACGTGGAAGAACTGAAGAATCTGACGCAGACGCTGGCTCGGGTGTCGGAACAGGCCGAGTGCATGACCCGTGACTCGAAGGAGATGGACAGCCTGAACCGCACGCTGACCGGCATTAACACCATCTACGAAATGCAGTTGAAGAGCATCAGCACTCAGGTGGGCACCATTGATCAGATCAACGAACAGACGCGCAAGATGGCCCGCCAGATCGAAGAATTGAACGCCATCTACAACCGCATGATCCAGGCGCTCACGGTCAACATGAGGCAGGCTCCGGGCGGAGGCCCTGTCGTGGGATAAGAGGTGTAATTAAAAGGAGCACGAAATGGCATCTCAACAGAAAAACAGAATGTCGCCGCGTCAGAAGATGATCAACCTCATGTATGTGGTGTTGATGGCCATGTTGGCCCTGAATGTGTCGTCTGATGTGTTGAACGGGTTCTCGTTGGTGGAAGACAGCTTGTTGCGGACCACGGCGAACGCTTCCGCCACGAATGAAACGCTATACAAGGATTTGCAGGAACAGATGGAGGACAATCCGGCGAAGGTGAAGGAATGGTTCGACAAGGCTCAATATGTGAAGAGGATTTCCGACTCGCTTTATAATTATGCCGAAGAGCTGAAGGTCCGCATCGTGAAACAGGCCGACGGGGAAGACGGCGATGTGACCAACGTGGAGAACAAGGAAGACCTTGAGGCGGCTTCTGCCGTGATGTTGGCGCCGAGAAGGGGAGAAGGCAAGCATTTGTATGAGTCTATCAACCGCTTCCGTGAAAGCATCGTGGGGATGTTGACGGACGAGGCGCAGAAGAAAATCATCGCCGACAACTTGAGTACGGAGGTGCCCAGGAAGCCCGGAACGCTGGGCAAGAATTGGCAGGAATACATGTTCGAGAACATGCCGGTGGCGGCGGCTGTCACTTTGTTGTCGAAACTGCAGAGCGATGTGCGTTATGCCGAAGGCGAAGTGCTGCACTCCCTGGTGGCGAACATCGACATCAAGGACTTGCGTGTGAACGAACTGAATGCCTATGTGATTCCCAATTCCCGCACCATCGTGCAGGGAGGCAAGCTGAGTGCGCAGATTATCATGGCGGCGGTCGACACGACCAAACGTCCGGCCATTTACGTGGGAGGGCGGCAGGTGGCTTCGCCGGATGGCGTGTATGAGATGGTTTGCGGGCGGACCGGAGACTTTTCGCTGGAAGGTTATATCGAGATGATGGACGGGCAGGGGCAGAAGGTGCGGCGCGATTTCTCGCAGCCCTATACGGTGGTGGCTCCTTCGGCCACGGTCTCGGCCGACTTGATGAATGTGCTTTATGCCGGATATGAGAATCCTATCAGTGTTTCCGTGCCGGGCATTCCGGCCAACAAGGTGGTGGCTTCGATGAGCGGAGGGGTGTTGCAGCCCTCCGGGGCGGGAAAATACATCGCCCGCCCGTCGGAAGTGGGCAAGGATGCCGTCATCACGGTCAATGCCAACATGGAAGGGCGCATGCAGCAGATGGGGCAATACACCTTCCGGGTGCGTAAGTTGCCGGATCCTACGGCTTATATCGCTTATGCGGCGGAAGGCGGGGAGAACCGCTTCCGTGGCGGTCGTCTGTCCAAACAGGTCTTGATGGGGACGAAAGGCATCGGGGCGGCCATCGACGACGGATTGTTGAACATTGAGTTCCGCGTGCTGGGTTTCGAGACGGTGTTCTTCGACAATATGGGAAATGCCGTGCCGGCGGTTTCCGGCACGGCTGATTTCACGGAACAGCAACGCAGCCTGTTTCGTTCTTTAGGACGCGGGAAGCGTTTCTATATTTCTCGTATACGCGCCGTGGGGCCGGATGGCATCGAGCGGACGCTGGATGGTTCAATGGAAGTCATAGTCAATTAAAAAAGAGATGGACATGAAGAATAAGAATAAAAGCAAGATAGGGATGAAACGTTTGTGGTTCGTTTTGCTGGGTGTCATGATATGGGCGCAGACCGAGGCCCAGCCCCCCCGCCGCAGGGCGGCGGCAACGGCGGCTGAAAAGGAAAAGACGATAGACCGGGCCAGCCTGCAGTTTCCGGCGGCGATGGAAATGCCGGAAGATGTGGTGTGGAAGCGCGACATTTACCGTCAGTTGGACTTGACGCTGGACAAGAATGCCCCCTTGTATTATCCCGTGGAGCCTTCTGCCGGGAAAATCAACCTGTTCACTTATCTTTTTGACTTGTTGCTCACGGGAAAGATTACGGCTTATGAGTATAAGCTGGATGGCAACGAATCGTTTACGGCCAAGGACAAGGTGGACGTGAAAGAACTGATGGACCGCCACCATATTTATTATGAAATGCAGAACGGCAACCCCCGTGTGAATGCCAGCGACATACCTTCGGCCGAGGTTTCCAGGTATTACATCAAGGAAAGCGCTTATTTTGACCAGCGCACTTCCACGTTCCGCACCAAGGTGGTGGCGCTTTGCCCGGTGCTGATGCGCAGTGATGATTTTGGCGGCGAGGCCACTCCCTATCCGTTGTTTTGGCTTAAATATGATGATATCGGCACCTATCTTGCCCGCCACACGATGATGTCGAGCAATTATAACAATGTGACGAACATGACGGCTGCGGATTATTTTTCGATGAACCTTTATGAAGGTAAGATTTACAAGACGAACAACATGCAGGGACGGGTGCTGGCCAATTATTGCAAGACGGACAGCGCGATGGCCCACGAGCAGAAGCGGATAGAAAAACAGTTGTCCGACTTCGAGCAGCACGTGTGGGGGCATTCCACAGATTCCGTGGCGGCTGATTCCACAGCACAGGCCGTGGAAGAAGAGAAGGGCAAGAAGGCTTCCCGGGCTTCGGGCGCCTCCTCCCGCAGGGCTTCGTCCCGCAGGTCCGAAAAAGAAGAAAACGACAAGCCGAAAGTGTCCAGGAGCCGCCGGGAGTCTGGCAATTCCGGTTCGGCCACGCCGAGGGTTACCGTTCGCCGCCAGCGTAGATAAAAACATGAAAAGGAGACGATAAAGCGGGGAAAAGTTGAAAATACGGAAAACAGTTATTATCTTTGTCGGCTGAAATCAATTAAAAGCATATTTCTATGAAGAAGATAGGTATTGTGTTGGCTTGTTTGGCCGCGTGGTTGTGGACGGCACCGGCGAGTGCGCAGTTCAAGTGGGGATTGGAAGCCGGTGTGAATATGAGTAAGGTGCGCGTGAGCGGCGACGAGGGGCTGTTTGACTCCTCCAACCGCACGGGCTGGTTCGTGGGCCCCAAGGCTCAAGTGGTCATGCCGGTTATCGGCTTGGGGATCGACGGTGCCATCCTTTATTCGCAGAAGTACATGAAACTGGAGGCTGAAGGGGAATCTGCCCCCAACAAGTCCATGCCTTATCTGGAGATCCCCATCAACTTGCGTTATAACTATGGCTTTAGCAGCCTGGTGGGCGTGTATGTGGCCACGGGGCCGCAGTATAACTGGTACCTGGGAGGCCGTGGGCTGACTTTCGACGGCTACAACATCGGCAATTTGGAGCGTTCCACGTTCAGCTGGAACGTGGGGGCTGGTGTCAATTTGCTCGGCCATTTGCAATTGGGGGTGACCTATAACATCGCCATGGGCGAAACAGGGCAGATCCGCGACGTGGTCGACGCGGCCCGTGCCTTTGACATGAAGAACAACACGTGGCAGGTCCGTCTGGCTTATCTGTTCTAAGCCATCGGGCCGGGAGCCGGCATGCGTGGATTTTTTTAATGAGAGGGACCATTGGCAGCCAGGCTGCGATGGTCCTTTTTTTTCATTTCTTTCTCAACTGGCCTGGCGCAGGGTGGGGGTGTCTCCGCCTGGTTTTGTCCGGCAAGCAGGATTGTGGTGAATGGGCTTTTCTAAGCAGTTGAAGGCCAAAGGCTTGTCGTGTCTCTGCTTTTCTCAGGCGATTCACATTTTTTTCTCAAGTGATTCACATTTTTTTCTCAAGCGATATTTCCCGCGTGCTCTTCAGCCAATCTGGCGGGTAGCCTCACGGAGGGGCAGGACGCATACGGAACGTTCCTCGCGGATGGCTTGCAGGAAGCTGCTTTGTGGGGGTAATGTCTGGGATTTTGATGGAGAAGCGTGCGGCATCGGAAAGAAGTTTCCGGTTTTTGTTCGTCCGTTCCGGTGATTCTCCGTATTTTTGCATAGGTAAAATGAGAAGGGTATGAATTTCATAGACGTAGTGCTTCCGCTTCCTTTGTCCTCGGTGTTCACCTATGCTTTGCCGCCCGGACTGCAGTCTGTCGTGTGTGTGGGCAGCCGGGTCGTGGTGCCTTTCGGGGCGAAGAAGATTTATACGGCCATCGTCTGTGAGGTGCATGACCGTTGTCCTGAGGGTTACGAAGTCAAGCCGATATTGGAACTGCTCGACCGGCGGCCTTTGCTGTTGCCGGAGCAGTTGGATTTCTGGCGCTGGATTTCCGATTATTACCTTTGTGCTTTGGGCGATGTCTACAAGGCGGCTTTGCCTTCGGGCATGAAACTGGAGAGCGAGAGCCGGGTGGTGCTGAACGAAGACTATGAAGGGGCGGTGGGATTGTCGGCGCGTGAACAGGCCGTGGTCGGCGCGTTGTCGGGCAGGCCGGGACAGACGTTGGCCCAGTTGCAAAAGGCTTGTGGGGATTTCAAGGTGTTGAGGGTCGTGAAGAGCCTGCTGGACAAGGAAGTCCTGCTGATGAAGGAAGAGGTGAAACGCAGCTACAAGCCCCGCACGGAAGTGCATGTGCGGCTGGCGGAGGCTTATTTTGACGAAGCCCGGCTGCATGCCGCGCTGGACGATCTGAGGCGGGCTGTGAAACAGCAGGTTCTTTTGCTGAAATATTTGGAAATGGCCGACGTGGCGGCCGCCTTGCGGCTGAAGAACCCGCGGTTGCTGGCGGAAGTGGGGCGGAAACGCCTGGTGGAGGCGGCGGGGGTCGCGCCGGCCGTTTGCGCCGCTTTGGTCGAAAAGGGCATATTGGAGACTTATGCCTACGAGACGGGACGCTTGCCCCGCACCGAAGTGGCTGACACCATCGGGCTGCCGCCTTTGAGCGAGGCGCAGTCGCGGGCTTTGTCGCAAATCGAGGCCGGGTTTGCACGCCATCCGGTGTGTTTGCTTCATGGCGTCACTTCGAGCGGGAAGACGGAAATCTACATCCACCTGATTCAGGAGGCATTGGCTCAAGGCCGGCAAGTGCTTTACCTCGTGCCTGAAATCGCGCTCACCACGCAGCTCACCGAACGGCTTTTCCGGGTGTTCGGCACGCGGATGGGGGTCTACCATTCCAAGTTTCCCGATGCGGAGCGGGTTGAGATCTGGCAAAAGCAGATGTCCGATGTGCCCTATGAACTTGTTCTCGGCGTGCGTTCTTCCGTGTTCTTGCCTTTCCGCCGGCTGGGGCTGGTCATTGTCGACGAGGAGCACGAGCCGTCCTACAAGCAGCAGGACCCGGCTCCGCGCTATCATGCCCGTAATGCGGCCATCGTGCTGGCGCGGTCGTATGGCGCCCGCACCTTGCTCGGTTCGGCCACGCCTTCGCTGGAAACTTATTATAATGCCCGCACGGGGAAGTACGGCATGGCGGAACTGACCGAGCGTTTCGGGCAGGTGCAGTTGCCCGAAGTGGAGGTGGTGGACATCAAGGAACTGCGCCGCAAACGCCGCATGACGGGGCTGTTCTCGCCCCGCCTGTTGGCTGAGATGCGTGCGGCCTTGGAGCGCAGGGAGCAAATCATCTTGTTCCAGAACCGGCGCGGATATGCGCCTGTCATTGAGTGTCACACGTGTGGCTGGGTGCCCAAGTGCCAGAATTGCGATGTCAGCCTTACTTATCATAAGGGGCTGAACAAGCTCACGTGCCATTATTGTGGCTACACGTGCGGCGTGCCCCCGCGTTGTCCCGCTTGCGGGGAGGCAGAGCTGGTGCAACGCGGTTTCGGGACGGAAAAGGTGGAAGACGCGGTGCGTGGCTTGTTTCCGGATGCGGCGGTGGCGAGAATGGACCTTGACACCACGCGCGCGCGGTCGGCTTATGAGCACATCCTGAATGATTTCGAGACCGGGAAGACGGACATCCTTATCGGGACGCAAATGGTGACGAAAGGGCTGGATTTCGACCGGGTGAGCGTGGTGGGCATCTTGGATGCCGACGCCATGCTCAACGTGCCCGATTTCAGGAGCTTCGAGCGGGCCTTCCAGCTCATGGCGCAAGTGGCGGGGCGTGCGGGACGGCGCAGCCGCCGCGGGTTGGTCATCTTGCAGACCAAAAACCCCGACCTGCCCGTCGTCCGCCAGGTGGTGGCCAATGACTACGCCGGATTGTATGCCGGGGAAATGGAAGAGCGGCAGACGTTCGGTTTTCCTCCGTTCTGCCGCTTGGTTTATGTCTACATGAAGCACCGCCAGGCCGATGTGCTCGACCGCCTGGCGGCCGAGACGGGCCGCCGGCTCCGTGCCGTGTTGGGCGGCCGCGTGCTGGGGCCCGACGTGCCGCCTGTGTCACGCATCCAGTTGCTCTACATCCGCAAGATTGTGGTGAAGATAGAACCCCGCGTTTCTCTTTCCGCCGTGCGCCGGGAGTTGCTCCGCGTTCGTCAGTCGGTGGTGTCGCAGCCTGATTTCCGCAGCGCGCAGGTCTATTTCGATGTCGATCCCGTTTGAGCCTTTTGGGCTGTTTCTTCGGATTTCTTTTTCAGTTCCGGGTAGCTGATGCGGGTGTGGTAGATGGTTTTCAGTTTTTCCTTGAACACTTCCTTGGCCAATGCGATGTCGTGGAACGTGACGGGGCAGTCTTTGAAGAACCCTTCGGCCATTTGGGCGTCGATGATCTTGTCGACCAGCGAGCTGATGCTCTCTTCCGTATATTCGTTCAGGCTTCTCGAGGCGGCTTCCACCGAGTCGGCCATCATCAGGATGGCTTGTTCGAGCGTGAAGGGGTTGGGGCCGGGGTAAGTGAACAGGCTTTCGTCCACCGGCGTGTCGGGGTTTTGGTTCTTGTAGGAGATGAAAAAGTATTTGGTCTTTCCCCGTCCGTGGTGCGTGGTGATGAAGTCCTTGATGATTTGCGGAAGGTTGTACTTGTCGGCCAGCTTCAGTCCTTCTTTCACGTGGTTGATGACGATGGCCGCGCTTTGTTCGTAGCTTAGCCGGCTGTGTGGGTTGAAGTTGTTCTGGTTCTCGGTGAAGTAAACCGGGTTGTTCATCTTCCCGATGTCGTGGTATAGTGCTCCCGTGCGCACCAGCAGCGCCTTGGCGCCGATTTTGTTGGCCACTTCTGTGGCGAGGTTGGCCACCTGCATCGAGTGTTGGAAGGTGCCCGGCGCCAGCTCGGTCAGCTTGCGCAGCAGTTCATTGTTTGTGTTGGACAGTTCCACCAGGGTGACATTGGACGTGAAGCCGAACAACTTCTCGCAGAGAAACAGCACAGGATAGGCGAAAAGCAGGAGGATGCCGTTGATGAAAATGTAGATGTACATGATGTATTCCATGCGGCTGAAGTCCTTTTCGTGGATCAGTTCCATGCTGGCATAGGTGAGGAGCGACACGAGGGTCACGTAGAATGCCGTCCGGATGAGTTGAGAGCGTTGTGACAGCTCGCGAAGGCTGTAGATGGCCACCATGCCCGCCACGGTTTGCGTGACGATGAACTCATACGGGTATTTCAGCATCCCGGCACAGATAAGCACGGTGGCCACGTGGATGCCGAACGCGGTCCGTGAGTCCATGAACACCCGTATGAAGATGGGTCCCATGGCAAACGGGATGATATAGACGTTGAAAAGATTGTGCTTGACAAGGAATGACGTGATGAGCGTGAAAATCACCGGCATCGAGGCGATGAATAGCAAGTTGCGCGTGTTGGAGAGGTAGTCGCGGCGGAAGAGGTTGAAGTAGAGCGACATGCAGACGATGATGATGCCCACGTAGCATAATTGCCCCAGCAGGACAATGTGTGACTGCATATTCGACGTGTGGCGTTTGGCATATTCTTTTTCCAGCGACAGTAATATGTCGTAGGTGTTCTCGTCCACGATGTCGCCCCGGTCGATGATCTTTTGCCCGCTGATCACCATGCCGGAAGAGTAAGAAATAGACGCGAGGAGGTCCTTCCGAGATTCCTCGGACTTGGTCTGGTCCAGGGTAAGGTTGGCGGTGATGTAGTCGTTCAGGTCGCATTTGCGGAGCAGGTTGCGGTCGTAGTGGATGCTGTCTTCTCCCGTGTCGATAAGGTATTCATAGGCGGTCTTGTGCGAGAAAACTTTATCCATCGTGGTTTCCGTGGCTTCGTTCTGTGCAAAGACTCGGATGGCTTTCACGTGCTCGGCGTGCATCTGGTCGAAGTCATGGGTGTTCATTACGCCGCAGGAATAGATGTGCTCCAGCTTCTTTTGCACGTAAGCCAGGTAGTTGGCCGGAATGACGGCAGGTTGTTGGCTCCCGATGTCGCTTTTGAAGCGTTCGATCTGTTCTTGCCCGGTGGCGGGGTTGATGGCGAAATAAGGCTTGTATTCTTGCAGGATGCTGTCTTGCTCTTTCCGTATGGCTTCGTTGCTTTTGTAGATGGGAAAGTCGTGCGTGGCAATGATCTGCCCATACCGCCAAGGCTTGCCGATGTCGAACTGGAAGGCGGACCGGCTGTCGCGTGGCATATACCAGCACACGGTGAATAGGGTGGCGATGGTGATGATGATCCGGTAGAGGGCGGCTTTCCCCTTCAACTTGTATTCCTGATTGTGTCTGTTCATCTCTGTCTTTCTTTTTTTATGCAAGGCGAAAATACGAAAAAAATACGGGGCATTTAGATAAAAAGTAGTATTTTTGCGCAAAATTCACAAATTAGGCTATGTCAGAGAGAAAAGTCAGGGTGCGTTTCGCCCCGAGTCCTACGGGGCCGTTGCATATCGGCGGCGTGCGCACGGCGTTATATAACTACTTGTTTGCACGCCAGCATGGCGGCGAGTTCATTTTCCGTATTGAAGACACCGATTCGAACCGTTTCGTGCCCGGGGCTGAGGAGTATATCTTGGAATCCTTCCGTTGGCTGGGCATTCCCTTTGATGAAGGGGTGGGCTTTGGCGGTTCCCATGGCCCCTACCGCCAATCGGAACGCAGGGCGATTTACAAGGAATATGTAGGCCGTTTGCTGGATAGCGGGAAAGCCTACCTTGCTTTCGACACGCCTGAGGAGTTGGAGGCCAAGCGCAAGGAAATCCCCAACTTCCAATACGATGCCTCTACGCGGGGCATGATGCGCAATTCGCTGTCGCTGCCGGCTGACGAGGTGGAAAAACTGCGGGAGGAGGGCGCGCAGTATGTGGTGCGTTTCAAGGTGGAACCGGGCGAGGACGTGCATGTACACGACCTGATACGGGGGGATGTCGTCATCAATTCCTCCATCCTGGACGACAAGGTGCTTTATAAAAGTTCAGACGAATTGCCGACTTATCATTTGGCCAACATCGTAGACGATCATTTGATGGAGGTCACCCACGTGATCCGCGGCGAGGAGTGGTTGCCTTCCGCCCCGCTCCACGTGTTGCTCTACCGTGCTTTCGGTTGGGAAGACACGATGCCCCGTTTTGCCCACCTCCCTTTGTTGCTCAAGCCGGACGGGAAAGGCAAGCTGAGCAAGCGCGACGGCGACCGGCTGGGCTTCCCGGTCTTTCCGCTCGAGTGGCATGATCCCAAGACGGGTGAGGTTTCTTCGGGCTACCGTGAGAGCGGTTATTTGCCCGCAGCCGTGCTCAACTTCCTGGCTTTGCTGGGCTGGAACCCGGGAACCGACCAGGAAATCATGTCGCTGGACGAGATGGTGAGGCTTTTTGACATTGCCAAGTGCAGCAAGGCAGGTGCCAAGTTTGATTATGTGAAAGGACTGTGGTTCAACCGGGAATACATCCAAATGACAGACAATGGCGAGCTGGCTCCTGTGTTTGACAAAGTGTTGCGTGAGAATGGCATAGAAGCCCCGATGGAGCGGGTGGAAGCCGTGGTGGGGATGATGAAGATGAAGAAAATCAATTTCATTAAGGAACTGTGGCCGTTGTGCGATTTCTTTTTCATCGCCCCGGAGACGTATAGCCGTGAAGACAAGTTCGTCCGCAAGAATTGGACGGAGTCCACTGCGGCAGACCTGACGGAACTGGCCGCCTTGTTGGAAAGCTTGGACGACTTCTCGGTGGAGGCACTGAAAAGCGCAGTGGACCATTGGGCAGAGACGCAGGGCAAAAAGCCGTGGAATCCTTGGCGTGTGGCCTTGGTGGGCACCGGGAAGGGGCCGGACATGTATGAACTGGCTGCTTTCTTGGGGAAGGAAGAAACATTGCGACGGATGCGTAAGGCGGTGGAAATCTTGGGCTGATGTATTCTTGTGTGCTTTATTTATATGCCTTCGCAGTCATTCTGGCTTCGCTTTTCCACTCCAAGGCGCGCCTGATGGTGAAAGGGCAATGGAACACCTTCCGCACGCTCCGCAAAGACATCAGGCGGGGGGAGCGGTATGTGTGGTTCCATGCCGCGTCGTTGGGTGAGTTTGAGCAAGGGCGTCCGCTCATGGAACGCTTGCGGCGTGAGCATCCGGAATATAAGATCTTGCTTACTTTCTTTTCTCCCTCTGGCTATGAGGTGCGCAAGCACTACGAGGGGGCGGACGTGGTGTGTTATCTCCCGTTCGACACGCCGGGCAACGTGCGTAGCTTTTTGCGTCTGGCGCATCCTTGCATGGCTTTTTTCATTAAGTATGAGTTTTGGAACAACTATTTGCATGCCTGCCGCCGCCGGGGCATTCCGGTGTATAGCGTGAGCAGCATATTCCGCGAGGGGCAGGTTTTCTTCCGGTGGTATGGGCGTTGCTATAGCGACGTGTTGCATTGTGTGACCCATTTTTTCGTGCAAAACGAAGACTCCCGCGAGTTGTTGGCCCGCAAGGGGATTACGAATGTGACCGTGGCGGGCGACACCCGCTTCGACCGTGTGCTTGATGTTTGCCGCCAGGCGAAAGTCCTGCCCTTGGTGCAGGCTTTCAAGGGACAGTCTGTGGTGCAGGTGGCCGGGAGCACGTGGCCGCCCGACGAAGACCTGCTTCTGTCTTATTTCAACGCCCGTCCGGGGCTGAAGCTGGTCTTGGCCCCGCATGTGGTGAGCGAGGAACATTTGCGGGAGATTGAAGGCCGGTTGTCGCGCCCGTTCGTGCGTTACACGCAGGCCACGCCGGAGCGCGTGGCGGATGCCGACTGCCTGATCATAGACTGCTATGGTTTGCTGTCGTCGGTTTACCGTTATGGCGAGGTGGCCTATGTGGGAGGCGGTTTCGGCGTGGGCATCCACAACGTGCCAGAGGCTGCCGTGTATGGTGTCCCGGTGCTCATTGGCCCTAACAATGAGAAATTCCGCGAGGCGCAGGATCTGTTGCGCGAAGGAGGATGTCTGGAGGTGGCGGATGCCGATGCCTATGGGCAGGTGATGGACCGTTTGCTGTCGGACGAGGCTTTCCTTCGGGAGCGGGGGCGCATCGCGGGCCAGTATATCGCGAAAAACGCGGGTGCCACTGATTTGATTTTCCGCAGCGTGGCATTTTGAAATGCTGCACATCCCCCCATTGCTGCTCTTTTCCGTCTTTTTCCTTCTGTGCCGGCCGGATTTCCATGGGCACGGGGCAGTTCCCTCCTTTTTGTGCAGTCTGCGGGGGGTAGGGCCAGTAGATCTTTGGTGTCGGGAGCTAAAAGTTTGCAGTGCCGAAGCGGAAGACGTTTCCACTGCCTCGTGAAGGAAAAGATGCTTGGCGGAATAGGACAAAATCGTTCTCAAGAGGAATGCAAATTTCCTCCAAGCGATTCACATTTTTTTTGCTTGAGAAAAAAAAGTGAATCGCCTGAGAAAAACCCGAGTGCTTCAAGATGTATTTATTTTGTTGATTATTAACAAAATAAGGATTTTCCTTAAAATAGGACGATATAGACTTGGGAATGGAGCCTACGGAAGGGAAAAGGACGGGAAGAGGGCGGGTTCGCATGGGAGCCCGATGAGGGCTATTGCCTTCCCATGCCGGAGAAATCCGGCACGGTGGTCACGACGGCCTGTCGTGTGAAAAAAGTGAAACGGGGCATTCCCCTTGGTGGTGAATGCGGGAAACGCTTCCCGCTATGTTTCCTACCGCTCCGGAAAATACCGGGAAAGGAAAAGGGAAAGAAAAAGTTTCAGGGGTGTCCTCGCGCATATTTCAAATGCGCAGGGACCCCTGATTTTTGGTTGGCCGGCACGCCGCGCGTCTTATAACGATTCCAACATGCGCTTCAGCACGACGGTCGCTGAAATCTCCCGGTTGGCAGCTTCGGGAATCACCAGCGACTGCGGGCTTTCGATCACGTCGTCTGTCACGATCATGTTGCGGCGCACGGGCAGGCAATGCATGAAATAGGCGTTGTTCGTCACGGCCATGTGGGCTGCGTCTACCGTCCAGCCCATGTCTTTGCTCAGCACTTTCCCGTAGTCTTCCGGACGGGTCACGCCAGGGCAGCTCCAATTCTTGGCATAGATGAAGTCGGCTCCCTCGAAGGCTTTCATCTGGTCATACTCCACCCGGGCGCCGCCCACGAATTTCGGGTCAAGCTCGTAGCCTTCTGGATGGGTCACGACGAAGTCCACGTCGGCTGCATTCATCCATTGGGCGAAGCTGTTTGGCACGGCTTGTGGCAGTGCCTTGGGGTGGGGAGCCCAGGAAAGCACGACTTTCGGACGCGCTGTCCGTTTGTACTCTTCGATGGTGATCAGGTCGGCAAAGGCCTGCAAGGGGTGCACCGTGGCGCTTTCCATGAAGAACACAGGCCGGCCGGAATATTTGATGAACTGGTTCAGGATTTTCTCCTCGTAGTCGTTTTCGCGGTTTTCGAACGTGGCAAAGGAACGCACGCCGATCAAGTCGCAGTAGCAGCCCATCACCGGAATGGCTTCGAGCAAGTGTTCGCTTTTGTCGCCGTCCATGATGACGCCGCGTTCCGTTTCCAGTTTCCATGCACCTTGGTTCACGTCGAGCACAATGACGTTCATGCCCAGGTTCATGGCTGCCTTTTGGGTGCTCAAGCGCGTGCGCAGGCTGTTGTTGAAAAAAATAAGCAGGGCCGTCTTGTGGCGTCCCAGATGCTGAAACTGGAAGCGGTCTTTCTTGATGGCGGCCGCTTCTTCCAAGGCCAGTTTCAGATTTCCCAAGTCTTCTACATTCTGAAATACTCTCATAACTCTATAATCATTTATGGTGCAAAAACAGGCTGATGCTCATTTCGGGCGCACTTGCCCGTTGCCCTTGATGAGCCATTTGTAGGTGGTCATTTCTTCCAGGGCCATGGGGCCGCGGGCGTGGAGCTTTTGCGTGCTGATGCCGATTTCCGCCCCCAGCCCGAATTGTGCCCCGTCGGTGAAAGAGGTGGGCGCATTGACATACACGCAGGCGGCATCGACCTCTTGCTGGAACCTTGCGGCGGCCGCTTCGTCCTCGGTGATGATGCTTTCGCTGTGCCCGGAGCCGAAGCGGGCGATGTGGCCCAAAGCCTCGTCGAGCGAGGCCACGGTCTTCACGGCCATTTTGTAATCCATGAATTCAGTGCCGTAGGTGTCTTCCGTGGCTTCTTCCAGCCATTCGCCGGGATATTGTCCGCGCAAGGCTGCCAATGCCGGTGCGTCGGCATACAGGCGCACATGGCTCTCGGCCAACGGCGCACACAAGGCCGGGAGGTCGGGCAGCCGGCCGGCATGCACCAGCAGGCTGTCCAAGGTGTTGCACACGCTGACACGGCGCGTCTTGGCGTTGTTCACGATGGCTGTTCCTTTCTGCAGGTCGCCGGCCGCATCGAAATAGGCGTGGCACACTCCGGCGCCCGTTTCGATGATGGGTATGCGTGCATGCTCACGCACATAATCGATCAGCGCACGCCCGCCGCGCGGGATGAGCAAGTCCACGTAGCCGCGGGCTTGCAGCAGGGAGGCTGTGGCCGCCCGGTCGGCAGGCAGCAGCGTCAGGGTGGCCGGATGCATCCCGAAACGTTTCAATACGCCGTGGATGACTTTTGCGATGGCGCGGTTGGAAAAGTCGGCGTCGCTTCCCCCTTTCAGGACGCAAGCGCTTCCGGCTTTCAGGCAAAGTGAGAATACGTCGAACGTCACGTTGGGGCGTGCCTCGTAGATGACCCCGATGACCCCGAAGGGGACACTCACCCGGGTCAGGTCGAGTCCGTTGGGCAGTACGGTGTGTTTCAGTACCCGTCCCAACGGCGAAGGCAGGGCTGCCACGTGCCGTGTGTCGGCTGCAATGCCCTGCAGCCGTTCCGGCGTGAGTTTCAGCCGGTCATGCAAAGGATTGTCGGGCGACATGCGTGCCAGGTCGCGGGCGTTTTCAGCCAGGATGTATTCCGATTGCGTCCCGATCTCGTCGGCCACGGCCAGCAGTAGTTCGTTTACTCGTTCCGCAGGCCACTGCAACAATTCGCGCCCGGCCTTCTTTGCGTCTGCATATAAAGTTGTCAGTTCCATGTCTGTTTTCTGCTTTTTATTCTAAATATAAGTAGTCGTAGTGTACCAACGGCTTGCAATCATGTTGCCCCATCATGCCGCGCGCCTCGGTGCATCCGTAGGCCGCGCGCCCCAATCCGATGTGCCGTCCTTCCGGCGACAGGATGTTCACCAAGTCGTCTTTCTCGAAATCGCCTTCGATGCGGGTCACGCCCACGGGAAGGATGCTCACGGCCTTGTCTCCGCAAACGGCCTCCACGGCCTTGGCGTTCAGGTAGATTTTCCCTTTGGTGAATCCTGTGCTGTGGGCGATCCACTTTTTCACGCTCGACACGCTGCCGGCCCGGGGCGCGAATCGCGTGTGCACCACGCTCCCGGGGTGCAACACGAGGTCGGTCAGCACGTTTTCGCGCCGTCCGTTGGCGATGATCACTTCGATGCCTTCGTCTGCCACTTTGCGGGCCACGCCGCATTTGGTCATCATGCCGCCGCGCCCGAATCCCGACTTTTCCGTGCAGATGTATTCCTGCAGGTCTTTGTCCGGTTCCACTTCGCGGATCACTTCCACGCCCGGTGTGCCCGGCATGCCGTTGTAGATGCCGTCCACGTTGCTCAGGATGACCAAGGCCTGTACGTCCATCATCGTGGCTATCAGTCCGGAGAGTTCGTCATTGTCTGTGAACATCAGTTCCGTCACGCTGACCGTGTCGTTTTCGTTCACGACCGGGATGACTCCGTTTTCGAGCATGACGATCATGCAGTTCCGTTGGTTCAGGTAATGGCGGCGGGTGCCGAAATTCTCTTTCATGGTGAGCACTTGTCCCACGGGCAGGTGGTGCTCGCGGAAAAGTTCATAGTAGCGGTTGATGAGTTTGGCTTGGCCTACGGCGGAGAAAAGCTGCCTTTGGGCCACGCTGTCCATCTTGCGCACCGCCATGTCTTTCAGCTCTCCGCGTCCGCTGGCTACGGCTCCGGATGAAATCAGAATCACTTCCACCCCGGCATGCCGCAAGTCTGCCACCTGGTCTACCAGGGAAGACATGCGGGTGATGTCCAAAGTGCCGTCTTTCCGGGTCAATACGTTGCTGCCGATTTTTACAGCTATGCGTTTATATTTTTGCGCCATAAAGAGACTTCCTTTTAAGGTTTCATGGAAGCCCGCAGCCCTTTGATGACACTTTGGGTGAAGCCGGCTTCCTCCATCGCGTTCAGCCCGCGGATGGTCAGCCCGCCGGGGGTGGTCACTTTGTCGATTTCGGCTTCGGGATGCGCGCCGCCTTTTTCCAGCAGTTCCACGGCGCCTTTCATGGTCTGCATGATGATGCGCTGGGCGTCTTTGGGATAGAAACCGAGTTCCACGCCCCCTTCCATGGCCGCGCGGACATAGCGCATCACATAGGCGATGCCACAGGATGAGAGCGCCATGCCTGCATTCATCAGCCGTTCTTCGACCAGCATGGCGTCGCCCAGTTCTTTGAAGATGGCCAGGAGTTGTGCGTCCGTTTCTGCGGTGGAGAACACGGATGTCATGAAGGTCATGCCGGCCATCGCGTCGACGGCCGTGTTGGGGATCAGGTAGTAGACTGCGGGATAATCGGCATCGCCGCGGTCAAGGTACTGGCAGATTTGCTTGGTCCCGATGCCGCCGGCAATGGAGATGACGACCTGTCTGTCATAATCCATTTCCTCTTTTACTTCCTGGATTACGCCTTCCAGCAACCAAGGCTTTACGGCAAAGAGCACCACGTCTGCCTCGCGCACCGCCGACTTGTTGCAGGCGGCTATCCTTATTTCGGGAAATTCGCGGCGCAGGGCTTCTGTCCTTTCATTTGATGGGTCGGACACGATGAGGTCTGCCGTGTGGACCAATGTGCCTTTGGCTAAGCCACGCGCCAAGGCTCCTCCCATGTTTCCGGCACCGATGATGGCAAATTTCATAGTTTTGTTCCTCCTCTGTTCTTTAAAGAAGCAAGCCGGCCACCGGCATCTGCCTGCGACCGGCTTGTCTCACTCGATTATTCATTAATTGTTTTTTATGCTTTGGCTACGCGCTCCAATCGTTTCAGGAAGTCTGCGGCTTCGTCTTCTGTAAGGCATAGTGGGGGCAACAGCCGCAACACGTTTGTCCCGCTGCATCCGGTGAAACAATGTTCGTCGAAGAGCAGCTTGCTGCGGATTTCCTTGTAGGGGATGTCCAGTTCCACGCCGATCATCAAACCCTTGCCCCGCACGTCGACCACGTGGGGAAGATGCAAATCCCGGATGCCTTTGAGCAGGAAGTCGCCCACTTTTGCCGCGTTTTCGACCAGGTTTTCCTTTTCCATGATGTCCAACACGGCCAATGCGGCGGCGCAGGCCAGATGGTTGCCGCCGAACGTGGTGCCCAGCTGCCCGTAGACAGGCTTGAACTTGGGCGAGATCAACACCGCCCCCATCGGGAAACCGTTGCCGATTCCCTTGGCCACGGTGATCAGGTCGGGTTTCACCCCTAAATATTGGTGAGCAAAAAACTTGCCAGAACGCCCATAGCCGCATTGGATTTCGTCGCAAATCAGC
>CALUNJ010000004.1 GCA_944321975.1 uncultured Paraprevotella sp. | reverse complement strand
GCATGATAGTTTTGTCGTGTTTTATTTTGTGTTTGTGTTGTACTCTCTTCCGACGTGAGTCGGAAGAGAGTTTTTTTGGATATGGCGGACAGAATGACGGGAAAGGGGAATTTGGGCAGGGATTGTCTAAAAGCTTGCGGTGCAGAGGCGGCAGACATTCCTGCTGCCTCGTGAGGGGAAAAACATGCAGAGGAACAGGGCAGAACCGGCCTCAGGAGGAATGCAAATTTCCTTCAAGCGATTCACATTTTTTTTGCTTGAGAAAAAAATGTGAATCGCTTGAGAAAAATCCAAGCCTTTCAAGACCGTGCATGGCACTTTGGTTATTAGCTAAATAAGATTTCGTTTCAACCTGGGACAATGCCCCCATGTTCCAGGGAAGGGGGGCGGGTGGGAAAAGCGTAGCGTCCCGCCGTGGGGGCGGGACGCTGTGTGCTTCCTGTTTGAGAGGGGGCGGTCCGAAACGGTTTTGAGTTTCCACAAAAAAGTTTTTCTTCGCTTGATGCGCCCGTTTTCGTGTGTGCTTCCCAACCGTCGCACGACAAATCCAAGCCCCGCCCTCAGGCCATCGTGCCGCCCATGATGTCGAGCAGTTCGTTGGTGATGGCTTGTTGCCGTCCCTTGTTGTACACGACCGTGAGATCTTGTATCAGGTTGTTGGCATTGTCCGTGGCGACTTGCATGGCCATGCTCCGTGCCGCATGCTCCGAGGCGTTGGAATCCAGAAGTGCCGTGTAGATTTTCAGTTTCAGCACTTCGGGCACCAGCCTTTCGAGCAATGCGCCCTCCGACGGTTCGATCAGGTAGTCGGGCCTGGTGGGGGCTGCCTCGTTTTCCGCAGCCAGTTCCGACAAGTCCACGGGCAGATAGACGGAGTGGGTCAGTTTCTGCACGCCGGCTGATTTGAAGTGGTGGTAGAGAATTTCCACGCGGTCTATCTCGCCGCTGACAAAGTGCTGGCATAACTCTTCCGCCAATCCTGCGGCCTCCGCATAATTGGGCTTGCCGGCCATGTGGGTGTAGTCGCCGCCGCCCATCCTGACGCCCGACTTCCTGACGGCATCGGCTATTTTCCGCCCCACGGGATACACAATGAGGTTTTCCTTGGCGATCCGGGCGTGCTCGTTGAGCCAGCGGTGGTAGAGGCGGATGACGTTGGAATTGAAGCCGCCGCAAAGGCTGTTGTTGGACGAGAACACCACGAGGGCGATCTTCCGTGCCTCGCGTGCCTGGGCGTAAGGCGACTGCATGGTGACTCCGGATTGCAGGAAGTGGGTCATGATGGCCGCCAACCTTTGTTCGTAGGGCAGCATGCCTTCGATGATTTCCTGTGCCTTGTGCAACTTGGCCGAGGCCACCATTTTCATGGCCGACGTGATCTTCAGCGTGTTGTTGGCCGACAGGATCCTGCTCTTTACTTCTTTGAGTGATGCCATGTCTTAATCAGTTTTTGAACAATAAAAGTGTGGATTTGGCTACCTCCTCGATGATGGCGGCGACTTCGCCGTTGATGGTGCCCGATTCCAGGATGTCTAACACGTCCTGGCGATGGGAGGCGCGCAAGGTTTCCAGGAACTCATGCTGGAACTGGCGCACCTGGTCGATGCGGATGTCATGCATGAGCCCGTGGGTGCCGCAGTAGAGTATGGCCACCTGTTCGCCCACCGGCATCGGGGAATATTGCGGTTGCACCAGCAACTCGTTGTTTTTGCGTCCGCGGTCGATGGTCATGACCGTCACGGGGTCCATGTCGCTGCTGAACTTGGAGAAAGCCTCCAGCTCGCGGTATTGCGCCTGGTCGATTTTCAGCGTGCCGGCCACTTTTTTCATGCTCTTGATTTGTGCGCTGCCGCCCACGCGGGACACCGAGATGCCCACGTTGATGGCCGGGCGGAAACCTTGGTTGAACAAGTCGGTCTCCAGGAAAATCTGCCCGTCCGTGATGGAAATCACGTTGGTCGGGATGTAGGCCGACACGTCGCCCGCCTGCGTCTCGATGATGGGAAGCGCCGTGAGCGACCCTCCGCACTTCACTTTCCCCTTGAGGCTTTCGGGGAGGTCGTTCATCTGCTCGGCCACTTCCTGCTGGTTGATGATCTTGGCCGCGCGCTCCAGCAAGCGGGAGTGGAGGTAGAAAATGTCGCCCGGGTAGGCTTCGCGCCCGGAGGGGCGGCGGAGGATGAGGGACACTTCGCGATAGGCCACGGCCTGTTTCGACAGGTCGTCGTACACGACCAGGGCGTGGCGGCCCGTGTCGCGGAAATATTCCCCGATGGCCGCGCCGGCGAATGGGGCGAAGTATTGCAACGCTGCGGGGTCTGCGGCCGTGGCAGCCACGACGATGGTGTAGTCCATGGCTCCTTTTTCGCGGAGCGTGTTGACGATGTTGGCCACGGTGGAACCCTTTTGCCCGATGGCCACATAGATGCAATACACGGGTTTCCCGGCCTGGTAGGCGGCACGTTGGTTGATGATGGTGTCGATGGCGATGGCTGTTTTCCCGGTCTGGCGGTCGCCGATGATCAGTTCGCGTTGCCCGCGCCCGATGGGGATCATGGCGTCGATGGCCTTGATGCCGGTCTGCAGCGGTTCCGAAACCGGCTGGCGGAAGATGACCCCGGGGGCTTTGCGTTCCAGGGGCATTTCGAATGTTTCCCCGCCGATGTTTCCCCGCCCGTCGAGCGGGACGCCGAGCGGGTCTATGACCCGCCCCAGCATGTTCTCGCTCACGCGGATGGAGGCGATGCGCCCGGTGCGCTTCACGCTCATGCCTTCTTTGATGAGGTCGGTGGTTCCCAGGAGGACGGCTCCCACGTTGTCTTCCTCCAAGTTCATGACCACGCCCATCACCCCGTTTTCAAATTCCAAGAGTTCGTTGGCTTCTGCGTGCAACAATCCATAGATGCGCGCCACGCCGTCGCTCACCTGCAACACGGTGCCCACTTCTTCGAATTGGATGTTGGCATTGATTCCTTGGAGTTGCCGGAGCAACACGTCTGAAACCTCGCTGGGTCTTATCTTATCTGACATATGCTTGTTTCCTTTCCAATTTATACGATTCTTCTGTTTTGTTCGACGAATTGTCTTTTCACCTTTTTCAACTGTCCGGCAATGCTGGCGTCCACCCGCCAATATCCCATACTGAGGATGCCTCCTCCGATGATTTCCGGGTCGACCTTGGTTTCAAACTCCACTTCGCGTCCGCGGTAGAAATGCAGAATGATTTTCTTCAGTTGTTCCAGGGTGTCGTCGGGAAGCGGTACGGCTGTGACCAGCAAGCCTTGGCGTATTCGTTTCTTCTTCCGGTAGAGGTACAAATAGGAATGCAAGATGAAGACCATCATTTTCTCGCGTTTGTTGTCGAGCAGCAGGCCGAAGAACCTCGTCAGTTCTTCGCAAGTCTTTTCTCCGGCAGTGGCATTCTGCAGGAGCCTGATCTTTTCCGCGGGATCCACCATGGGGCTTTCCACCGCCTGGCGGATGTCCGGGATTTGCGCGTACTGCTTCAGGAACAGTTCCACCTGTCCGTAAACCGTGGATTCGCTCGCGTGTTCGCTGGCATAAGCCAGCAAGGCGCGCGCGTAACGTCTTGAAATGATTCCTATGTCCATTTATTCAATCTTGTTGTTTGATTCCACTTCCGCAATCATGCGGTTGACGAAATCCAATTGCTCTTGGTCTTTAGACAGTTCCTTGCGCAGGATTTTCTCGGCCACGTCGACCGACAAGACAGCCACTTGGCGCCGGATGTCGCTGATGGCACTTTCTTTTTCTGCCGCAATTTGGTGGCGCGTCTCGTCCAATGCTTTTTGCGCCTCTTCGCGGGCACGTCCGCGCGCATCCGCTATGATGCGGTCGCGCGTGGCCGCAGCCTCTTTCAGCATGGCGGTTTGTTGTTGCCGTGCTTGTGCCATCAAGGCTTCTGCTTCAGATTTGACCTGCTGCAGTCGCTCGTTGGCTTGGCGGGCCGCCTCCAGCGAACTGTCTATATACTTTTTCCGTTTGTCCACTGCGCCGATGATGGCCGGAAAGGCGAATCTTGCCAACACGTAGAATACGGTTCCGAAGCAAATCACCATCCAGAACAGCAGACCCGGATTAGGTGTTAGCAGTCCCATAGACGATCTGGATTATACGAACAATGCCAAAATGCAGACGACGATGGCGATCAGTGCTACACCTTCGATCAAGGCGGCGGCAAGAATCATGTTTGTACGGATGTCGTTGGTAGAGGACGGCTGGCGGGCGATGGAGTCCATGGCCGAACCGCCGATCTTGCCGATGCCGATGCCGGCGCCGATGGCGGCAATACCGGCTCCGATAGCTGCGCCTAATTTGACCAGTCCACTTCCTGCAAGAGCTTGTAATAACACTGTAAGTAACATAACTTTTCTGTTTTAAATGATTAATACTCTATTTGTCTTTAATTCTTCTTTAAATCTGTTTCAGGATGGGCCATGCCGATGAAGATGGCCGACAAGAGCGTGAACACATAGGCCTGGATGAAGGCCACCAACACTTCGAGGGCGTTCAGGAAGATGCCGAAGATGACGGCAATGAGGCTCATGGAAGCGCAGATGCCTGCGCCCAGCTGCGCCGTGATGAAGATGACGCACACGATGCTCAGGATGCCGGCGTGTCCTGCCATGAGGTTGGCAAACAATCGCATGGCCAGGGTGAAAGGTTTGGTGAACACGCCGATGAACTCAATCAGCGGCATCAACGGCACCGGCACTTTCAGCCACGTGGGCACGTCGGGCCAGAAAATGTCTTTCCAGTATTCTTTCGAGCCGCTGACGTTGGTCAGCACGAAGGTGAAAAGTGCGAGCACGATAGTGATGGCGATGTTGCCTGTCACGTTCGCGCCACCGGGGAAAAACGGCACAAGTCCCATCAGGTTGTTTACCAGGATGAAAAAGAAGGCGGTGAGCAGGTAGGGGGCGTAGCGCCGGTATTGTGGCCCCACGCAGGCTTTGATCACGTCGTCGTGGATGTAGAGCACCGTGGCCTCAATCATGCCCACGCCGCCTTTCGGGGCTCCTTCGCTCACTTCGTGCCGTTTGTACCACCGGGCACAGCCCAGCATGATGGCCACCAGGATTGCGCTGTTGATGAACAGTGCCAGCACGTTCTTGGTGATTGAAATGTCGAGCGGGCGCACTTCTTCTCCAGCCGCATTGCGTTCCACAATCTGCTTGGCGTGGTCTCCTTCCCGGGCAATGTATAGCCCTTCATATTCTGCCCCTTCGCTCAGCCGTTTGGAGGAGAACACATGCCATCCCGTGGAACTTTTCACGATGACCGGAAGGGGGATGCTTACTGATGTTTTCCCGATGTCTGTGATGTGCCATTCGTAGGCATCTTCGATATGCCCGAACACGATCTCGGCCACGTCGATTCCGCCTTCTGCGGCCCGTGCGGGTTGCGGGGCGAGCAACAGGCAGAAGCAGGCGACGAGCAGATGTCTTATTGTTTTCATGTCTTAAATGCTTTTTCAGTTCTCATGCGCGGTCAGGGGGCGGCGGGGATGGTCACACAGACCGACACCTCGTTGCGGTTCACTTCCACGAAGCCGTTTTCGATGGTGATGCGCTCCTTGGCTTCTCCGTGGCGGTAGGTGACTTCTCCTTTGTCTAAGGTGGAAATCAGCGGCGCGTGGTTGTGGTACACCGCGAATAGCCCGCCGCTTCCAGGAAGCCGCACGTATTTCACCATTCCGTCGAACAATGTTTTTTCCGGCGACACGATGACCAGATGGATATTGTCATTGTCATTTTCCATGTTCTTTTAATTTTGCGCCGCGTTGAGCAGTTTCTTTCCTTTGGCAATGGCATCTTCAATGGTGCCCACGTTGAGGAATGCCTGTTCGGGCAGGTCGTCCACTTCGCCGTCCAGGATCATTTTGAAGCCTTTGATGGTGTCTTCGATATTCACCATAACGCCCGGCACGCCCGTGAACTGTTCGGCCACGGCGAATGGCTGCGACAGGAAACGTTGCACCCGGCGGGCACGGTTTACCGTCAGGCGGTCTTCGTCCGAAAGTTCGTCCATGCCGAGGATGGAGATGATGTCTTGCAGTTCCTTGTTACGCTGGAGGATTTGCTTCACGCGCTGTGCGGTTTCGTAGTGTTCTTCGCCCACGATGAGAGGGTCAAGGATGCGCGATGTGGATTCCAGCGGGTCGACGGCCGGGTAGATTCCCAGTTCTGCGATTTTCCGGCTCAGCACCGTGGTGGCGTCCAAATGGGTGAAGGTGGTGGCCGGTGCGGGGTCGGTCAGGTCGTCGGCCGGCACATATACGGCTTGCACGGAGGTGATGGAGCCGTTTTTGGTGGAGGTGATGCGTTCCTGCATCTGTCCCATCTCGGATGCCAATGTCGGTTGGTAGCCTACGGCCGAGGGCATGCGGCCCAACAAGGCGGAGACTTCGGATCCGGCCTGCGTGAAGCGGAAAATGTTGTCAATGAAGAACAGGATGTCGCGCGGCCCGTCCCCCTTCCGGCTGTCGCGGAAGGATTCGGCCAGTGTCAGTCCCGACAAGGCCACAGACGAACGCGCCCCGGGCGGTTCGTTCATTTGGCCGAAGACCATGGCCACTTGGGATTTTTCCACTTCTTGGGGATCTACTTTTGAGAGGTCCCATTTCCCGGCCTCCATGTTTTTCTGGAATTCATCGCCATACTTGATGACCCCAGATTCAATCATCTCCCGCAGCAGGTCGTTTCCTTCGCGGGTACGCTCGCCTACGCCGGCGAACACGGAGAAACCATTGTGCTTCTTGGCGATATTGTTAATCAGTTCCTTGATAAGCACGGTCTTGCCCACGCCAGCGCCCCCGAACAGGCCGATCTTTCCGCCTTTCAGGTAGGGTTCCAGCAGGTCGATGACCTTGATGCCCGTGAAAAGCACTTCCTGGGTCGTGGCCAGGTCCTCGAACTTCGGCGGTTCGCGATGGATGGGGAGCGAGTCCGTCTCGTCCAGCTTCGGCATGCCGTCGATGGCTTCGCCCACCACGTTCATTACCCGCCCGCGGATTTGCGGGCCGACGGGCATCGTGATGGGTTTTCCCGTGGAGGTCACTTTCATGCCGCGCTGCAAGCCGTCGGTGCTATCCATGGCGATGGTGCGCACGGTGTCTTCTCCGATGTGTTGCTGTACTTCCACAATAAGGGTTTTTCCATTGGGGCGCCGGATTTTCAACGCATCGTGTATGCTTGGCAGGTTGGTGGAGTCTGCTTTCTCGCCTCGTTCAAAATGAACGTCCACCACCGGGCCGATGATTTGTGATATGTGTCCTATTACCTGTGTCATAAATGATGTTATACCTTTTATTATATATTACTTTTTAATGCCGTTTTGTTCGTTTCGTATTCTTTTCTCCTATTAAAATGGCCATTTTGCAACTTCTTCCTGATGAAAGGCTTCGTCCGCTTGGCTTTCTCAACATTCTTACACACTATTTAATGCCGTCCGTCCTTTTTTTCGGTTCATTTATTATTGTTTAACCTTCGGACTTCCTCATTTTGTGTATTTCAAAGTTAGGACTTATTTCCCTTTTTCGTAAATTTGTGCAATTAATAATATTCATGTCATCTATTGGCTTTTCTTATGGAACTGACACCTTTGAGATACTTCGTCAAACTGGCTGATGTATTGTCTTTCACGGAGGCGGCCCGTGAGTTGTTCATCACGCAAAGCACCCTTTCGCAGAGCATCAAGCAACTGGAGGCAGAGTTGGGCGCTCCGCTTTTTGACCGGGTGGGGAAGAAAGTCTATCTGACGGATTCGGGCTTGGACTTTCTGAGCCATGCCCGCAAGGCATTGGAAGAAGTGGAATATGGCGTGCAGCACATGCAGGAGATGCAACATCTTTATTCCGGTAAGGTGAGGATTGGGGTGATTTATAGTTTCTTTTCGTTGTTGAACCTCTGCGTGCTGAAGTTTACGAGGGCTTTTCCCCAGGCCGAACTTTCCATTGTCTATTCCCATTCGGTGTTTGAACTGGTCGAGTTGATCAATTCCAATAAGCTCGACTTTGCGATGAGCTATAATCCGCAGGAAGTGACGGCGCTGACGGAACAAACGGAGTTTGCCCGTTTCCCCTTGTGCGTGATCGCCCACAAGAATCATCCGGCGGCTGTCAGAAAGCGTTTTTCGCTGCAGGATTTGAGGGAATTTCCCGTGATCTTTCTGGAAAAGGATTTGTATACCCGCAAGGTGGTCGAGCGCATGCTGATGAAGTATAAGGTGAAAGTGAAGCCCCAAATTGAGGTGAACAGCACGCCGTTGCTGCTTGAAATGATCCGCACGGGGCATTGGATTTCCATCCTTTCGCAGGACGTGGCCCTCAGCAGCCCGGACTTGAAGGCCATACCCATTAAGGAAAGGGCGGAACACATGCACATCAGCCTTTTGTCGCTCAAAGGGAAAAGGCAATCGTTGCTGGCCGAGAAATTCATGGAAACGCTACACGATGAACTTCGGAAAATCAAGGAAAGGCACGTCCTGGGATTTGGGGATTCTGCGGAGACCGCCGATATGTCCCCGGACGATTGACTTCCTCTTCTCCCCGCACGGCGGTTCCCCGCCCTTGCGCCGGAAAGGCCGCATGGCCCGTGTTTCCGCCGGGGACGGGGGAGGGTTCCGGCGGCATCGTGTCAGTCTGCGGCTGTTTCCAAGAAACTTTCGGTGCGCAACGCGGAATTATGCCTCAGTTGTTCCTGATAGAAGAGCAATTCCTGCAGGTGGTAGTTGCCCGGTTTGAAAAGCTGTCCCAACGAAGGCGCATAATATTGCGATTCGTCCAGGCCTTCCACCAAGAGCACCTTGTGGGTCGTGTCCACCCTCACGCTGACGCTGTCGTTCAATTGTGCCGGTGTGGCATCTGTGTGCCAGTTCACCGGGTTGATACAGATCTGGCTGGGGGAAAGCGCGGGACAGATGGCTTGGGGCGAGGCCACGGAATTATAGCAGATGGTGACCCCCGTGTCGGCGGAGTCGCGCGCGGCTTTGATTTCCGGATGTGCCGCAAGTTCCTCTGCCGTGACCTTGTAGCCGATGACGTATGCCGCCACAAGTTGCCGCCTGGCCTCTTCGGGCAATGTTTTTAGCAATTCCACGACGGCTTTTGCCCCTTGGCTGAATCCGGCCAGGATGAAAGGCCGCCCCGCGTTGTCGTGGGCAAGGTAATGGGCAAAAGCCGCCTCCACGTCCGGCATGGCATATGAGAAACGCGCTTCGATGACGCTGTCGCCTTCCATCCACGATTCCAAAGTGGTTTGCCGGTAATAGGGCGAATAGAAATCGTGGTTGCTGAAGATGTCGGCGGCCAGTTCCAATGACGGGCGCATGGCTTCGCGCTGCTCTTCGTTGCGCGGGTCGGCGTAATGGATGGTGTCGCCTGTTTCATTGGTCCAATCCCATACGCAGGTGGGCAATATGTAAAAAACGTCTGCCTTTGCCCCTTCGCGCGCGACCCTGTACCAATTGTCCGCTGATCCATAGTCCGGGGCTTCGGGGAGGAGGTCTTTCTTCGGGGTGCTGCTTTCTGCCGGCATGGCGTCTTTTGCGGGCGAGCATTGCCAGCAGGTGAACGCAACGAGGCAAGGCAGGACGAGGCGGAATAGCCCTTTCATTCTAAAGTCATGTATGTGCTGTGGCATGATATTTTCCATTTTTCCGGCAAAATTAAGAAACAAAATTTTAAAATCCGCGAATTTCGTCTGAAAAGAAAGGAACGGGGGTGGTTTATTTTGTCGGCCGGGGGGCGTGACGGGTTCTGGAATGCGAGCAGTCGGAATTTAGCGGGGATCGCCTGAAGGTTTGTGGGGCTGGGCCGGAAAAGTTTTTTACGCCCTCGTGGGGGAGGAAGACGACGTGCGGCATGGGGGAAACCGCTCTCAGGGGGAGCGGAAATTTTCTTCAAGCGGTTCACATTTTTTTCTCAAGCAAAAAAAATGTGAACCGCTTGAGAAAAAATTAGAGTTTTCAAGAATTGTGCATCTTTCTGGCTGTGAGGATGTTGTGTTTTCCTGTGGGAGACGTGGCCCGCCACTTTCCCGGCGGTGCCCCGCCTGCGTTTGGCGTTCTGGAGGCATTCTTTTGGAGGGGAATTTTTTTTACAAATCAGCCGTTTTCCTTTTCCTCTGTGTGCAAATTCCGGGGGGCTATTGGAGCAAGTCGATGTGTTTCATTTGCCGCATGATGGCGGTTTGGCGTTTCAGCATGTAGCGCGAGGGATTTTTCGAACTGTATCTTAACGGATTGGGCAGTGTGGCGGCAATCAGGGCACAGTTGGCGCGTGACAGGTTTTTGGCCGGACGGCTGAAGTGTTGCTGGGCCACGGCCTCCGCCCCATAAATCCCGTCGCCCATCTCGATGGAGTTCAGGTAGACTTCCATGATGCGTTCCTTGCTCCAGCAAAGTTCGATCAAGACGGTGAAATAAGCCTCGAAGCCTTTCCTCACCCATGACGACTTGGGCCACAGGAACACGTTTTTGGCCGTCTGTTGGCTGATGGTGCTGCCTCCGCGTTGCCGTTTGCCGGCCCGCCGTTCTTCCACGGCGTTTTGGATTTCAATCATGTCGAAGCCTCTGTGTTGCAGGAAGCGCTGGTCCTCGGAGGCCATGACCGCCACGGGCAGGTATTTCGACATTTCCTCGAGCGGCACCCAATGGTGTTTCAGCCGGATTTCCTCCCCCCGGCTCACCTGTTGCGCGCAACGGATGATCATGAGCGGGGTGAGCGGCACGGGGACAAACCGGTAGAGGACTACAAAAAAGATTGTACTCCCGAAAAACAGGAGCACAATCCATTGCAAAAATTTCTGCACTTTCTTCATCCGCGGGTCAGTTCGTGCCGGCTTGTGCCTGGGCGGCTTCGATCATGGCCTTGCTGGCGGTCAGGTAGACTTCCACGCGGCGGTTCTGTTCGCGGCCGGCTTCCGTGCTGTTGTCAGCCACGGGGTTGGCTTCTCCCAGTCCTTCGACCGATGCGATCTGTGTGCTGGCCACGCCACATTGTTTCAAGTAGTTGGCCACGGAGTTGGCGCGTTCGAGCGAGAGGTTGATGTTTTTCTGCACGCTTTCTGCGGCTGTGCTGTTCTTCCATCCCGTGTTGTCGGTGTATCCCTTGATGTCTACGTTCATGTCTTTGTTCGGGTTCAGCACCGTGCTGGCAAACTTGGCCAGGGATGCCGTGGCATTGCTGCTCAGGGCCGAACTGCTGGTGTTGAACAAGATGCCGGAATCGAAGGTGACTTTCACGGCCTGCAGCCCGTTCACGTCGGTCACGGTCTCCACTTGTGCGTTCTCTACCTGTTGTGCGGCGGCCTTGGCCTTGTCCATGCGGTTGCCGATGATGGCTCCCACGCCGGTGCCCACGGCTGCGCCCACGGCTGCGCCGATGGCTGCGCCCTTGCCTTTATTGCCGGCCACCAATGTGCCGACCACAGCACCCAACGCGGTTCCGCTTCCGGCCCCGATCAGGGAACCTTTGCCCGTATTGTTCATACCGCCGCAACCGCTCATCAGCATACCTGCGCTCAGTGCGAGCGCATAAAACTTTAATCCTTTCATAGTTATATTTTATATTATAGCTTTAAAATCATGGACAAAATTAGATAAATTCCGTGGAACTGCCGAATAAAAAGGAAACTTTTTGCTAATTTTGCATCCGATTTATGGATATTGGATTATGGCTAAAGAACTTAAAGATTTGACCAAGCGGAGCGAGAACTATTCGCAATGGTATAATGAACTGGTCGTGAAAGCCGACTTGGCAGAGCAGGCCGACGTGAGAGGATGCATGGTGATCAAGCCGTATGGCTACGCGATATGGGAGAAGATGCAGCGGGTGCTCGACGACAAGTTTAAGGAAACGGGCGTGCAGAATGCCTATTTCCCCCTCTTGATCCCCAAGTCGTTCCTGAGCAAGGAGGCCGAACACGTGGAAGGCTTTGCCAAGGAGTGCGCCGTGGTGACCCATTACCGGCTGAAGACGAACGAGGACAAGACCGGGGTGGTGGTTGATCCGGCGGCCAGGCTCGAAGAAGAACTGATCATCCGTCCGACGTCGGAGACCATCATATGGAACACCTACAAGAATTGGATCCACAGCTATCGCGACCTGCCCTTGTTGTGCAACCAATGGTGTAACGTGATGCGCTGGGAGATGCGCACCCGCCTTTTCCTCCGCACTTCCGAATTCCTGTGGCAGGAAGGCCACACGGCCCATGCCACGCGCGAAGAGGCCGAGGAGCGTGCCAAGATGATGCTGAAAGTGTATGCCGACTTTGCCGAACAATACATGGCCGTGCCCGTCGTTCAGGGCGTGAAGAGCGAGACGGAGCGTTTTGCCGGCGCGCTGGACACTTACACCATCGAGGCCATGATGCAGGACGGGAAGGCGCTCCAGAGCGGCACGTCGCATTTCCTGGGGCAGAACTTCGGAAAGGCATTCGACGTGCAGTTCATCAACAAGGAGAACAAACTGGAATATGCCTGGGCCACGTCGTGGGGCGTGTCCACCCGACTGATGGGGGCGCTCATCATGACCCATTCCGACGACAACGGGCTGGTGCTCCCGCCGCGTCTGGCGCCGATCCAGGTGGTCATTGTGCCGATCTATAAGAACGCGGAGCAACTGAAAGCCATCGACGGGAAAGTGGCCGGCATCGTGGCCCGCCTGCGCGAGCTGGGCATCTCCGTGAAGTATGACAATGCCGACAACAAGCGGCCCGGCTTCAAGTTTGCCGACTATGAACTGAAGGGAGTGCCCGTGCGGCTGGTGTTGGGCGCGCGCGACTTGGAAAACAACACCGTGGAGCTCATGCGCCGCGACACCCTGGAGAAGGAAACCCGCACGCTCGATGGCGTGGAAGCCTACGTGAAGGACGTGTTGGACGACATGCAGCATAACATTTATGCCAAGGCCAAGGCCTATCGCGACGCGCATATCTACGAATGCGAGCATTACGAGGAGTTCAAGGAGCGCGTGAAAGACGGCGGCTTCTTCCTCTGCCATTGGGACGGCACGCCGGAAACGGAGGCCAAGATCAAAGAAGACACGCAGGCCACGATCCGCTGCGTGCCTTTCGAATTCGAACAGACTCCGGGCACGGACATGGTGAGCGGGAAGCCGGCCAAGTGCCGCGTGCTGATTGCCCGCTCCTATTAAGCCCGAAGCCTTTCGGCTGTCAGCCGGGTCAAAATGTTGCGGCCACGCATCCCCGTGAGGGGGCGTGGCCGCAAGTCATGGATGGGGGGGGAGGGGTGGATCCCCTCCTTGTTCAGTCAGGGGCTGTCCCGTCGCCCCAGATGGTGTAGCGTCTGGGAGGAGCGCCGACCGGGCCGGTGATGGGATGGTCTTCGCCCACATCGAAAGAACTTGCCAAAAAACTTTTCATTTCCACTTCCCGGGTCAGGGTCTGCGGGTTCACATACTTCCTTTTCATCTTTTCTCGTACATTTATATTTTATTTTTGAATGAATTTTTTCCCGTTCCGGATGAAGATGCCTTTTCCGGGTTTTTCCATCTGGATGCCTTGCAGGTTGTAGATGGCTCCTTCTTCGGCATTGCCGGAAACCGTTGCGGGGGCGATGCCGGTGGCCTGCCCATGGTGGATAATCGACAGCCGGATGTGCCCCTGGGCGTTTATCACGGCGCGGAATGCCGGGGCATAAGCCGTTTCTGAGGCTATGGAAAATCCGGTGCCGTCAGGGCTTAGCGCGTAGAAACCGTCTATTTCCGGAGCCTGGATTCCCTTGAGCGTCCCGATGAATATCCCGTCGCTGATGAGGTCGGGCGTGGCGGCTATTTCGACGTTTGAGGCATATAGTGAAATGTCCTTCCCGTTGGCCTTGAGGATGTATGGCTTGTAGCTTTGCGGGTCGGTTTCCCTGTCGAAGCTCACGGTCCTTGCCTCCAGGTCCGCTCCTGTGAATTTCTCCAGAATCAGTCCTGCGTCCAGTGTCGGGGCAAACGGCAGGCACACGGAGTACCATCCGGCCTCCGGGACCTCGCGGTTGTAGCTCGCCTCGCCCGCCACAAACGATTTCGGGGCGTGGAAAGGCAGGAGGTCTGCCAGTACCAGGTGTTCGCAGAAATCGCCCGTGACTACATTCTGGCTGTTCCCCAGCGGTTGTCCTTCCTTGGTGTATAGCAGCGTGTTGGCATTTCCGGTGGTGAGCCGCTCTTTCGTTTCGTTTTGGACCGTGGCTTCGGTCAGGTCGATGCTGGTGATGCGCTCGTTCGACGCGAAAGCCTCGGAGAATGCCTTGAGCGTGCTTTCCCGGTAGGTGCCGTGCAGCTTGACGGCTCCGATCCGGCCCCCGTTTCCGATGACGATGGTTCCCCGATAGTCACACGGTGTGATTTTGGTTTCATCGGTTTGGGTCAGCACGATGTTCTTTAAGCCGAATTCATAGATTCCCGGAGCCATGTCTTCGTCAGCGGTGAGCGGGATGTTGACCAGCGCCCCTTCTTCTCCCCAAAAGATTTCGAGTGCGGTGGAATAACACAAGATGCGGATGTCCCCGTTGTCCAGGAGTGCGGAACTCAGGGTGTGGTAGCTGGCATCCGTGCGGTTCGCATCGGTGTTGAAGGTCAGGTTGTATGCGGTCCCGCGCCGGTTTAAGTCTACGGACAGTCCTTCCGGCAGTTCGAGGTCAAGCTGGAAAGCCGTGATTTCCCTTCCCGGATTGTACAGGTCGAGGGTGACCGTGTTCGATTTTTCTCCGGGCTGCATGGCAAAGGGCGTGATTTCGAAATTCGGGGCGGCCGTTTCCTGCGTCATTGCGCTCCTTTTCATCAGGCGACGGGTGGTGCTGCCCAGTATCTTGTGGGCTACGGCCACGATGTCGGCCACGTCGATGGCGCCATCCCCGTTCAAGTCGGCCGCTTCCTGCACGAACGTGTCCGTGGGGCTTCCCAAGATGTAATGGGCTATGGCCACGATGTCGGCCACATCTGTGACTCCGTCGGCATTGGGATCTCCGGGAGTGGTGGTCACCACTTTCAGCACGGACGAGTAGTGTGCCAACGCGTATTTGTTCTCGTTCTTGTCCGTGAGGACGATATTGTCTATGGAAATGCGGTGTGTTCCGGTTTCCGCATGGTCCGCCACATCCAAAGCGAGGTCGAGGATTGCGCCTTGGTTCCCGTCGAACACGGCGAGGGCGGTGGAATAGCACAGCACCCTGACAGAGCCGTTGTCTTGCAATGCGCAACTGATGCTGTGGCTGGATTCATCCGTGCGTCCTGCTTCGTTGAAGGTGACATCATAGGTTTGGCCGTCTGCTTTCTTCGCGATTTCAACGCCTTGGGGCAGTGTGAGGTCGAACTGTATGGCGGTGATGTCGGCCTGGTTGTTCATCAGGAGCGGTAGGGTGGCGCGCTGTCCGGCCACCACGGTGTGCGGTTCGAAGTAGACAATGTTGTCGAAGGCCGACACGTCCTTTTCGCTGACGGTCACGTGGCATGAGGCCGACAGGTTCGTGCCGTCCATCGTGGTGGCCGTGACGACTGCCGTGCCGGCTTTCCGTGCCGTGAGGTTCCCGTATTCATCCACGGAAACGCAGTCGTTGCTGGCGCTCCATGCCACACTTCCGTTTGTCACGTCCGAGGGGTATACCGTGGCCAAAAGTTGCCGCGTGTCTCCGCTCGTGAGCGAAAGTTCCGTTTGGCTTAGCTTGATGGATGTGGCCGGAACGTTTACGGGTTTCACTTCTATCATGCATGTGGCCGAAAGGTTGCTTCCGTCTGTGGTCGTTGCCGTGACCATGGCTTGGCCGACTCCGACGCCCATGACTGTTCCGTCCGTGCCCACTAAAGCCACGTTGGAATCGGAACTTTTCCATGCCACTTGCCTGATGGTGGCGTTGGCGGGAGTAACCGTGGCCGTCAGCACTTGCTTGTCCCCCTTTTCCAGGGTGAGTTCGCGGGGGGTCAAAGAGATTCCGGTGGCGAAAACCGGATTCACCGTCACGACGCATTGGGCGGAAACGCCGTTGCTCGCCGTGCATTTGATGACGGCGGAACCCACCGACAATGCCTTGATCCCGCCCCCGCTGGTTACGGACACACAGGAGGGGTTGTTGCTGCTCCACGACAATGTGGTGCTGGCTCCTTCTTCAAGGATGACGGGTGAAAAAGTGTAGCTGTTTCCAAGCGTCAAAGTGAGGTTGCCGGGAATGCTGATAGAGGTTACTTCCGGCTTTTCGGTGACAACGACGTGGTAATTTACTTGTATAGTATAATTAGTGAGAGTTTTACCTTCTTTCTTATAACTGGAGAAGTTGGTATAAATGATATGGGTTCCAGCTTTTAATGCTTCTGCTTTATATGTGCAATAATATCCATCTTCATATTGGTTGTTAAAACTCGGATAGCGTGTGGTTATTTTCCTGAACACGTTGCTACTAATAGCAGAATAATCACTTACCTCATATACATTCGTGGAAGCACAAATGGAACCAGGTGCTTTGTCTTTTCCGTCACCCCACGGGCTTATTATGAATGTACTTCCAACAGTCGTATATATGGTTTTTTCTACGATGTTATATATGGCATGTGCCATTGTCGGAATACAAAGTAGTGTTCCGAGGATAAACAATATCTTACATGTTTTTCTAATCTGAAAGTTCATATCATTTGGCTTTATGAAAAAGGCGTCAACCATTCTCGTTACTTGCCTCTCATGTGGGTTACCGCCAAGTGACCTTCTACACGGCAAGCAACGAAATAGTTCACGCCCTGTGGCGTGAACTTCCGGCTCACTTGTTCTCGTGTAGCGAAAATTGGCGGTATTCACATGAGAGAGAACAAGAGCTAAAAGCTCTCTATATGTCTGTATTCAAGTTATGCGATGGAAACGCGCTTTTCGGATTTGACGACTTTGGGTCCAATCTCGGTGGGGGATGCCCTTTCTTCGGGTAACCGTCCCTGCGCATTTTTGTTTCTTTCTTGTTTTTTCCCTCCTTCCTTTTGTGGGTTAATATTGCGAAATTAAAGAAACTTTTGGATTTTCCAATACCCGGATGCCGCTTTTTATTCAAATTTTTAGCCCGTTTTTCCCGATTCCGTGGCCGTCAGGATGATTTTCTGATAAAAAAGATTAAAGGGCGATACGGCTTGAGGATTATATTTGGATTTCTTGAAAATAATTTTTTTCTTTGTCAAAACTAACAATACGGTTAAACAACGAAGTTGTATGGGGAGAGGTGATCATACGGAACAAGCCATATTGGAAGCCGCAGAAGCCGAATTTCTGGAAAAGGGATTTGCGTTGGCCAAAACCACGGAAATAGCCCGGGCGGCCGGCGTGACGCATGCCATGCTGCATTATTATTTCCGCACGAAGGAAAAATTGTTCGAGCGGATTTTCCGGGAGAAGGTGAGGCTTTTGGCTGAATCTTTGGCGGCAACCTTTGACAGCGGGCGTCCTTTTATGGAACAGGTGGCGGCATTGGCGGGCGCACATTTTGACTTTGTGGCGGCCAATCCCTGTTTGCCGATGTTTATCTTGCGTGAAATACATCTGAATAAAGAGCGGAGGGAAGTGTATTTGCCTTTGTTGGTCGCCCCTTTGCAGGCCACGATCAGCGAGGTGGGAAAACAACTGGAAGCGGCTGCGAGGCGGGGGGAGATCCGTTCGCTCCGCACGTCGGACCTGATGTTTTCTATCGCCTCGCTAAATGTCATGACATTTGTGGGCTTGCCGATTGCCAAGGAGGCTTTTGGCATGGATGATGAGGACGTGCGGCAGTTCGTGGCCCAGCGAAGGGCGGAAAACATAGAAGTGGTATTAAGCCGATTGAGAAAATGAAAAAGACCATAAGAAGAGTGGCGGTGTGGGTCGCGGCATGTTGTGCCGCGCAGGCCGCGTTTGCCCAGCTGACCTTGGAAGCATGTTGGCATGCGGCAAGGGAGAACTACCCCTTGGTGAAACAGTTCGACCTGATTGAGCGTAGCAGAGAGTTTGCTTTGGCCAACGCCTCAAAAGGTTATTTGCCCCAATTGGGCATTTCCGGGAAGGTGTCTTATCAATCAGACGTGACGAAGATGCCCTTTACGATACCTGGAATAGAATTCGGGTTGGACAAGGATCAGTATCAGGCAGTCGTGGAATTGAATCAGACGTTATGGGACGGCGGGGCTATCCGCCAACGGAAGAAGGAAGCCTCCGTGCAGGCTGATGTGCAACGGGAACAGCTCGAGGTGAATCTTTATGCGCTTCGAGAGCGGGTGAACCAACTTTATTTTGGCATCCTGTTGCTCGATGCGCAGTTGGTACAAAACGGGTTGTTGCAGGAACAGCTGGCCCGGAACCACGCCCAAGTGGAAGCCTGTATGGAACAGGGGCTGGCAACCGGCGCGGATTTGGATGCCGTGCGTGTGGAACAATTGAACGCCCGACAGGCGGAAGCGGAATTGAGCGTGAGCCGAAAGGCCTATCTGGAGACTTTGGGGCTGCTCACAGGCCAGGAATATGCCGACGGCGAACGGCTTGCGCGTCCGGCCGATGCGGAAAGGCCGTCGGGGGAGCTCCGCCGTCCGGAATTGTCGCTTTATGCCTCGCGACGCAGGCACTTGGACGTGCAGGAAAAAACCTTGGACTCCCGGCTGATGCCTCGTTTGAGTCTTTTTGCACAAGGCGCATATGGTGATCCAGGCTTGAATATGCTCAAGGGAGGGTTCGAACCTTATTATGTGGCCGGAGTGCGGCTAAGCTGGAACATCGGGAGCCTTTACACCCGGAAAAACGACAAACAGCTGCTGGATGCGGGACGGCAGGATATTCATGTGCAGGAAACGGCCTTCCGATTGGAAAACCGCATGGAAGCGATGGGGCGTCGCCGTGCGGTGGAACGGCTGGACACGCTGATGAAGCGCGATGACGAACTGATACAGCTGCGTGTAAACATCCGGCGGGCCGCTGAAGCCAAAGTGGCGGAGGGGGAGCTGACTGTGACGGAGATGTTGCGGGAAGTGACGGCGGAGAATCAAGCGCGTCAGGCCAAGGCTTTGCATGAGATTCAACGCCTGCAGGCCTTATATGACCTCAAATACCTGTTGAATGATTAAAAAGAATGGACATATGAAGCAGAGAAACAGAAGGGGGCGCGGGGTGACAGCCCGCAGCCTTGCGACCGAAAGAATAGAGAAGGCTTTGCGGCCGGCATGGAGACGGGCATGCGGCGTGGCCATGGCTTGCTTGTTGGCGGCTTGTGGAAATGGTGGCTCGGAGAGTGATGCTTCGGGCGTTTTCGAGTCTACGGAAGTGGTGGTGTCGGCTGAGGCAAACGGAAGAATCATGGTATTGGACCTGGAGGAGGGCGATGAACTGGCTCAGGGCGCACAAGTGGGCTATGTGGATTCCATGCAGCTTTATTTGAAAAAGAGGCAACTTGAAGCCAGTCTGAAAACTGTGGGAAGCCGGCGTGCCGATATTGCCAAGCAGGTGGCGGCCACGCGGGAGCAAATTGCCAAGGCGGAAAGGGAACGCACACGGAGCCTGAACCTCCTGAGGCAAGATGCCGGGACGCAGAAACAGGCTGACGACGCGGAATCGCAACTGGCCGTGTTGAAAAAGCAGTTGGCTGCCCAGCTTTCTACCCTGGAAAGGGCTAATCAAGGGGTGGAAGGTGAAGAAGAAGCCACAGTGATACAAATCATGCAACTGAATGACCAATTAGGCAAATGCCGCATTGTCTGCCCCTTGGCGGGAAAGGTGTTGGCCAAATATGCCGAATCCGGGGAAGTGACGGCGGCAGGAAAGCCTTTGTTCAAAGTGGCGGACATGCGGCGGGTCTTTCTCCGGGCCTATGTGAGCGGCGACCGGCTCTCGACGTTGAAGCTGGGCCAGCAAGTGAAAGTTTATGCCGACAATGGCGTCGATGGCCAACGGGAATATGGCGGCAAGATTACTTGGATTTCCGATCAGGCGGAATTTACCCCGAAGACCATACAGACGCGCGATGAAAGGGCGAATTTGGTTTATGCCGTGAAGATTGCCGTGGAGAATGACGGTCTGATCAAATTGGGGATGTACGGTGAAGTAAAATTCTGATGTGCGATGGAGGTGGTGGCAAGCATAAGGGACGTGTCAAAGTGTTACGGCTGCGTGCCAGCCTTGGACCATGTGTCGTTCGAGGTGCGGCGCGGGGAAATCTTCGGTCTGATAGGACCCGACGGGGCCGGGAAGAGCACCTTGTTCCGCATGATGGCCACCCTGGTTAATCCGGAGCAGGGATGTATTGTGATAGACGGGGCAGACACGGTGGCGGATTACCGCAGCCTGCGGGCCCGGATCGGATATATGCCGGGTCGTTTTTCCTTATATCCTGACTTGACAGTGGAAGAGAATCTGAATTTTTTTGCCACGTTGTTTGGCACGACTGTGCGCGAAAATTATCATTTGATCGAAGATATTTATCGTCAGATCGAGCCGTTCAAGACCCGTCGGGCCGGACATTTGTCGGGGGGAATGAAGCAAAAACTGGCCTTGAGCTGTGCTTTGATCCATAAGCCCGTGGTGTTGTTGCTCGACGAGCCGACCACAGGCGTGGATCCGGTGTCGCGCAAAGAGTTTTGGGAAATGTTGCGCCGGCTGAAGCGCGAGGGAATCACCATCATTGTCTCTACGCCTTATCCGGACGAAATCAGAAGTTGCGACCGCATGGCTTTCCTGTTTGAAGGCAAAGTGAAGGGGATAGACACTCCGGCCGTCATGTTGCAACGTTTTGCCGACATCCTGTGTCCGCCGGGCCTGGCTCGCGAACCGGGCGGCACACAGTCGGGCTATGTCATTGAGGTGAAGGATTTGGTGAAGCGGTTCGGCACGTTCACGGCCGTGGATCATGTGTCGTTCCGTGTGGCCAAAGGCGAGATTTTTGGTTTCCTGGGAGCCAACGGGGCAGGCAAGACGACGGCCATGCGTATGCTTTGCGGGCTTTCCTATCCCACGTCGGGCACCGGGCGGGTGGCCGGTTTTGACATTTGGACGCAGCAGGAGCAGATCAAGCGGCACATTGGATATATGAGCCAGAAATTTTCCTTGTACGATGATCTGACGGTGAAGGAAAACATCCGTTTGTTTGCTGGCATTTACGGATTGCCGGACGAAGTGATCGCCACACGCACGGAAGAAGTGCTCGGCATGTTGGGGCTGGAGTCCGAACGGGGCAAACTGGTGGGGGGATTGCCTTTGGGCTGGAAACAGCGTCTGGCTTTTTCCGTGGCCACGTTCCATCGTCCGGACATTGTGTTCCTGGACGAGCCGACCGGAGGGGTGGATCCTAAGACACGGAGGCAGTTCTGGGAACTGATCTACCGCGCCGCGGACCAGGGTATCACGGTGTTTGTCACGACACATTACATGGATGAGGCTGAGTTCTGCAGCCGTGTGTCTATCATGGTGGATGGAAAGATTCGCGCCTTGGACACGCCGGAAGGCCTGAAACGCACGTTTGGAGAAAAGGATATGGACGGAGTGTTCCACCGTTTGGCCCGTGAGGCCACACGTAACGCAGAATGAGATGAAACAGTTTTGGGCTTTTGTCAGAATAGAGTTTTTCCACATCTTCCGCGACCGCCGGACGATGTTGATCTTGTTGGGCATGCCGGTGTTGCAAATCATATTGTTCGGATTTGCCATCACCACTGAAATCAACCATAGCCGTGTGGCTGTGCTCGACCCGTCGCCTGATGCCGTGACCACACGCATTACGGCGCGGATTGACGGCAACCGCTATTTTTCGGTGGTGGAAAGGTTGTCTTCGCCGGTCGAGATCGAGCGGGTGTTCCGCCGTGACGAGGCGGACATCGTGGTGGCTTTCACGCCCGACTTCGATGAAGACCTGTCGACTGGTGAGGCCGGCATACAATTGGTGGTGGATGCCACGGACCCGAACACGGCCAGCATGACTTCGGGATATGTGCAAGGCATCATCGGGCAGGTCTTGCAGGAAGGGCGCATGCCGGCCGTAGACCTGCAGACGCACCTGTTGTTCAATCCTCAGATGAAGAGTGCCTATAATTTCGTTCCCGGCGTGATGGGGCTTATACTGATGTTGATTTGCGCCATGATGACGGCCATTTCCATCGTGCGCGAAAAAGAGACCGGCACGATGGAAGTGTTGCTGGTCTCGCCCATTCGTCCCATTTTCATCATTTTGGCCAAAGCGGTGCCCTATCTGGCCTTGTCTTGTGTCAATCTGGCCACGATATTGCTCCTGTCGGTCTATGTGCTGGAGGTGCCTGTGGCGGGCAGTTTGTGGACGTTGTCGTTCCTGAGCCTGCTCCTGATCGTAGTGGCTTTGTCGCTGGGACTGCTCATCTCTTGTGTGGTGCAGAACCAAGTCGCAGCCATGATCGTGTCCGGCATAGGGTTGATGATGCCCGTGATGTTGCTTTCCGGCATGATCTTTCCCGTCGAGAGCATGCCGGCTGTTTTGCAATGGATTTCGGATATCATCCCGGCCCGATGGTATATTCAGGCGGTCAAGAAAGTCATGATCGAGGGATTGGGCTTTGAGGCCGTGTGGCGCGAGATTCTAATCCTGTCGGCGATGGCGGCATTGCTCATTGCATTGAGCCTGAAAAATTTCAAGGAACGTCTGGAATAAAAACAAGAACGGCTATGGTATTGAAATATTTGATAGAAAAGGAGTTCAAGCAGATGCTGCGGAATCCCGTCATTCCCCGTCTGATCGTGGTGTTTCCTTGCCTCATGATGATTCTCATGCCTTGGGCGGCCAATTTGGAGATCAAATATAACAATGTGGCCGTAGTGGATCAGGATCATTCGTCATTGTCCCGCCGGTTGGTGGAGAAGGTGGCTTCCACGGACTATTTCAACTTGGTGGAGAATGCGTCCGGTTATGACCGCGCGCTGAAGAGTGTGGAAGAGGGAACTGCCGACATCATATTGGAGATTCCCCTCCATTTCGAGAAGCGTTTGGTTGCGGGGCAGCCTGTGCAGGTGCAGGTTTCGGCCAATGCCATCAACGGCACCAAGGGAGGGCTGGGAAGCTCTTATCTCACGGCGGTGGTCAACGATTTCGTGTCCCAGGAACAAGGAGGAATGGCACCGGTCCGTCTCTCTGTGTTGAATCTCTACAATCCTCACCTGAATTACAAGGTTTTCATGGTGCCGGCTTTGTTGATTATGATGCTGACGCTGATTTGCGGTTTCCTCCCGTCGCTGAACATCGTGGGCGAGAAGGAGGCGGGCACGATTGAGCAGTTGAATGTGACCCCGCTGAACAAGTCGGTGTTCATCTTGGGCAAATTGGTGCCCTATTGGTTGGTGGGGCTTGTTGTGCTCACCATCGGCATGGTTTTGTCCGCGTTGCTTTATGGCATCGTGCCGGTGGGAAACATCGGGCTGATTTATTTTTTTGCCTGCATCTTTATTCTTACGATATCCGGTTTCGGGCTGATTATTTCCAATTATTCCGCCACGATGCAACAGGCCATGTTCGTCATGTTTTTCTTTCTCATAGTATTCATCTTGATGAGCGGTCTTTTCACACCGGTGCGCAGCATGCCTCAATGGGCGCAGTGGATAGCCGCATTCAACCCGCTGACTTATTTCATTCAGGTCATGCGCTTGCTTTTCCTGAAAGGTTGCGGCCTGTCCGACGTGTGGCCGCAGTTGGGCAAGATGTTGTGTTTCATGGGCGTGTTTGCCGTGTTTGCCGTGTGGAGCTATCGGAAGACCAACGGATGAATGTCAGCATTTGGCGGATTTAAGAAAAGATTGCAATTTCGGTTTGCATCTTTTGAGAAAGTGGGTCTTCTTGTGTTTCCTTTTTCTATGGTTGAAATGCGTTCCGTCGGTTCATGGAATTTGTGCGCGGGGCGGGAAAGTTGGGATATGGAGGCGGGAAATGTGGCGGAAAGTTTCTTGCTTTTCCGGTTTTTGTGTAGTTTTGCAAAGATTAACCAAACATTTGGATATGGATGCGAATGCAGAGTTGATATTGATCCGGATCACGGGCGAAGACCGTCCCGGGCTGACCGCCTCGCTCATGGGGGTGCTGGCGCGCTATGACGTGACGATTCTGGATATCGGCCAGGCCGACATTCACAACACGCTGACGTTGGGGCTGCTCATCCGCGTGGCGGAGGAAAATGCCGGTTATGTGATGAAGGACTTGTTGTTCAAGGCCACGGAATTGGGGGTGAACATCCGGTTCTATCCGGTGAAGAAGCCGGAGTATGAAGATTGGGTGAACATGCAGGGCAAGAACCGCTACATCCTGACGTTGTTGGGCCGCAAGCTTTCCGCGCGGCAGATCGAGGCCGTGGCTTCCGTGCTGGCCGAACAGGGGCTGAACATTGATGCCATCAAACGCCTCACGGGACGTATTCCGCTTGACGAACGAAAAGAAAACATACGCGCCTGCATCGAATTTTCCGTGCGAGGCACTCCGCGCGACCGCGAGGCCATGCAATCCGAACTGTTGAAGCTGTCCGGGGAACTGGAAATGGACTTTTCTTTCCAACAGGACAACATGTACCGCCGCATGCGCCGCCTTATTTGTTTCGACATGGATTCCACATTGATAGAAACGGAAGTCATCGACGAATTGGCCGAGAGAGCCGGCGTGGGTTCCCAAGTGAGGGCCATCACGGAGCGGGCCATGCGCGGGGAGATTGACTTTAGGGAAAGTTTCACCGAACGGGTAGCCTTGCTGAAGGGGTTGGACGTGTCTGTCATGGAAGATATTGCCCATCATTTGCCCATCACGGAGGGAGTAGACCGCCTGATGTTCGTCTTGAAGCAATATGGTTATAAAATCGCCATCCTTTCGGGGGGATTCACCTACTTTGGCAACTACCTGAAGAACAAGTACGACATTGACTATGTGTATGCCAACGAATTGGAAGTAGAAGACGGAAAACTTACAGGCCGTTACGTGGGCGAAATCGTGGACGGACGCCGAAAGGCGGAATTGCTGAAACTGATCGCCCAGGTAGAACATGTGAACCTGGCGCAGACCATCGCCGTGGGCGACGGGGCGAATGACCTGCCGATGCTTTCCGAAGCAGGCCTGGGCATAGCCTTCCATGCCAAACCTCGTGTGGTGGCCAATGCCCGGCAGTCTATCAATACGATCGGGTTGGACGGGGTGTTGTATTTCCTCGGATTCAAGGATTCTTATCTTGAGGACCGGGGAAGGCTATGAAGCCCTGAATGTGTGTGGGGGGAGTACGGGGCAACCCTTTCTTGGGGTTGCTCCGGGAATATCCCCGCCCTAATGTCAATCAATCAAGAGAGGGATGGAGAAAGAAATCGTTTTGAATGAACATCACAAGGCTGAGTTTCCGCCCATGCACACTTGTGAGCACATCTTGAACCAGACCATGGTGAGGATGTTCGGTTGCGAACGCTCGAAAAACGCGCATGTAGAACGGAAAAAAAGTAAAATCAACTACGATCTGCCTGCCGCACCCACGGAAGCGCAGGTCGAGGAAATCGCCCGGCGGGTGAACGAGGTCATCGTGGCCGACAGCCCGGTGACTTATGAATATGTGAGCCGGGCGGAAGTGCCTTGCGGGGTGCCGCTTGACAAATTGCCCGAAGGGGCTACCGACTGTTTGCGGCTGGTGCGTGTGGGGGATTACGATGTGTGTGCCTGCATCGGCGCGCACGTGGCACACACGGCGCAGATCGGCACTTTCAGAATCACCAGCACGAGTTACAAGGACGGCCAGTTCCGCATCGTGTTCAAACTGGACGGGACTGAGTGGAATGAATGATATTGGTTCCCAAAAGGTTATGAGCCGGTTGCGGCTTGGTTTTCCGCTCAATTGTTTTCCCCTTTTCCTTTTGACCACGTGGGTGTTACATGCGCTTTCCATCAAGCAGGCAAACGCCGGATGGGGGATTTTTCTTCATGGGCGTGATTCGCGTGGTTCCTCCGATGGGGCGGAGCCGGATTCTGGCCGCGTTTTTTTATGCGTCATCCCATCGTTTTCTTGGAATCATTGTGGCAGAACGTATTTATTTTATTACTTTTGCGAAAAATTTCAATGAAGGAAACATTATGCAGAAGAAGAATTACTATTTGGATTCGGTTCTTGATTTGAATTCCAACAACGTATGGGGCGTGGACGGACAGGAACTTTTGGACTTGTGGCAGAAAGACATCAAGGAAGAGGATTTTGCTTCGTCGGAAGAAAAGGTGCTGAACGTAATTCGCTTGGCTTTCGATGTGTTCCATTTTGATCCGAAGGACGAGCGGGAGGTGAAACGTTACAGCACGGGAGAATATGTGATCTTGCCGGGATCAAGCAAACGCAAGGACGCGATAGCCATTCGGAAGAAAGTGATCCGTCAAATCACCGACTTGTCATATGAAAATATCAAGCATGTGACGGCCGGGCAGTTGTTGGCGTTGATTGAAGCAAACTTCGGGGGCGGATGGGAGTCCATATCGCTGACCATTAGGGATATTATCGAGTCGGCCTTTGATATCAGCACCACGACGCTGCCGGCCTCGCGCATCCATGCGCCCGGCGGCACGCTGGAACGGAAAGTGGCCGATGGCTATGAAGTGCTTGAAATCACAAAGGGCACGTGGATTGAGGCCATTTTTGCCAAAAAACGCGAGCCGATGGAGAAACTGCGCTTCATGTCAGGAGCGGGATATGATGAAAACGGCAACCGCAAGGTGAAAGATGAGGACGACGAGAACGACGAGAACGACGAAGACGAGGACATCGAAGACAAGGTGGACGACGACGAGGTGGACGACGAGGTAGCCAGCGATGAGACTTTCTACGAAAGCTACACTCCGGAGGCGGACATCAAGGATGTGGACGACGATCTGGTGGACGACTGACAGCAAAACGGCTTATGCCGTGTTTAGTTATAGATAGAGGTAAAAATGGGATTTGAAAAAGAAGAAAGAGAACGTATCATAAGGCTGGTGAAACAGCAAGTGGTGCCAGCCATTGGTTGTACGGAACCGATTTGTGTGGCCTTGTGCGCCGCACGGGCGGCTGAAGTATTGGGCGAAACGCCGGAAAAGGTCAGCGTGGCCTTGAGTGCCAACATCCTGAAGAACGCCATGGGGGTTGGCATTCCCGGCACAGGGATGGTGGGGCTGCCCATTGCTGTGGCTTTGGGAGTGCTGGCCGGGAAATCAGCCTATGAGCTGGAGGTGTTGAAAGACATCACACCGGCCGACGTGGAAAAAGGCAAGCAATACATTGCGGAACGCCGGATCAAGATCGCGTTGAAAGAAAACATATCGGAGAAACTCTATGCGGAAGTAAATGTGAAAGGAGCGGAAGGGCGCGAGGCTACTGCCATCATTGCGGGCAAGCACACCCATTTCGTTTTCGTGGCTTGCAACGGAAAGGTGCTGGTGGATGAAAGGGTACCGGCGGAGGGCGAGGCCCAGGAGGAAGAATGCGTTCTGGACTTGCGCAAGGTGTATGATTTTGCCATGGAAGCCCCGTTGGAAGAAATTGAGTTCATCCGCGAGGCACGCACTTTGAATGAAAGGGCTTCGGCCCAAGCCTTGAAAGGCTGTTACGGGCATGAGTTGGGAAAAACCCTGTCACGCCCGTTGGGACGTGGAATCATGGGCGACAATATCTTTTCTCATATCCTTTCGGCCACGTCGTGTGCTTGCGACGCACGTATGGCCGGTGCCATGATTCCGGTGATGAGCAATTCCGGAAGCGGCAATCAGGGCATATGCGCCACTATGCCGGTGGTGATTTTTGCGGAAGAAAACCATAACACGGACGAGGAGCTGATCCGTGCGCTCATGTTGAGCCACCTGACGGCCATTTATATCAAGCAGAGCCTGGGCGTGTTGTCTGCATTGTGTGGTTGCGTGGTAGCTTCCACGGGGTCGAGCTGCGGCATCACCTACCTGATGGGAGGCAAGTATGAACAAGTTTCCTATGCGGTGAAGAATATGATTGCCAACCTGACGGGAATGATTTGCGATGGGGCAAAGCCCAGCTGCGCGCTGAAACTGACCAGCGGAGTGTCTACGGCTGTGCTTTCTGCCATGCTGGCCATGCAACAGAAATGCGTGAGCAGTGTGGAAGGCATCATTGACGACGATGTGGACCAAAGCATCCATAACCTGACGAGTATCGGGGCGGAAGCCATGAATGAGACCGACCGCAAGGTGCTCGAGATCATGACGCATAAAAGCTCGTAGCCTGAAGAAATGCAGATGGAACTATGAAAATGAACAGAGAAGGTGTGCTACGACGGCACACCTTCGTTTTTTTTGAAGCCGGACAATTTCGCCGGCATCGACAGGGTGGGGAACCTCACCGGTATTGACAGGCAGGCGCAGCAGGAATCTTTAAACAGCAGGGCTTCATGCCGGCTATGGTTTCCACTGGAACCCGGTGCGGCCTTACCTTTGCCACCTCTTCTTCCTTCCGTATGCTCCTGCCACAAAGCCATATTGCCCCATTTTTTTTGAATAGATGCCTACTCCTCTAAGAACCAGCAGGATAGGAATGTATTGAAAGGACCCGGATTTTTCTCAAGCGATTCACGTTTTTTTTGCTTGAGAAAAAAGTGTGAATCGCTTGAGGGAATTTTTCGTTCCTCTTGAGGGCGATTTTGTCCTATTCCGCCGTGCGCCTTTTCTCTGCCACAAGGCCGGAAAAACGCTTCCGTTCCTGCCCCGGTTGCACCCGTGCCGCAATCCGAAAGGAACTGCCGCCTGGCGGGTACTACCGCCATGCCAGGGAGGTGTCTTTCCTTTGTGGTGCCCTATGGGTGGGCATGGCACGTTTCGCCGCGGCTCAGAACTGGCAGATGAAATCGTCCAGCGTGGTGTCCTCGATGTGCATTTTTTCTTTGAGCCGCATCTTTTTGCGCGAGATGCTTCCTTTGGCAATGTGGTATACCTCGGAGAGCGAGGCGATGGGAAATTCCATTTTCAGGAGGCAGATGAAGCGGATTTCCTCTTCCGTCAGGTCGGGGAAGGCTTCTTTCAGTCTGCGGGTGAAGTGGTTGAAGCAAGCGTCCGCGTTTTGCATGATGATGTCCCACTCCTCCTCGCCCAAGTGGAGTGCGCCTTGCGAGTTGCGGCTTTTCGCCAGTATGGGCACGGTCAGGGCGTTCAGCCGTTTGTAGTATTCCAGCGTCTGGTTCAGCGATTCGATCTCGGCGGCTTCCCGTTCGTGCTTTTCCCTGAGATATTTCACCTCGCTTTCCCAGCGGCTGTTTTGCAGCCGCGCCATGTCCAGTTCTTTTTCCTTCAGTGCCATTTCCACTTTCTTTTGGGTGTGTTTGAAGTGGAAGAAGAGCGAGATGGAGACCACCAGCACCAGCGACAGAGCCGTGGCCAGCCGGTAGAAAGTCAGCTCCATCCGTGCCAGTTCGGCGTTCATCAGTTCTATTTTCTTTTGTTGCCTTTCGTGTTCCTGGAAGGCGTTCAGGTTGCTGATGTAGCCCGTCTTGCTGTTTTCGGCCATGGAGTCCCGGCTGGCCACGCTTCTCTCGGCATAGTCCCATGCGGCCTGCAGGTCGCCTTCTTCTCTTTTGAGCCGCGCCATTTGGAAGAACACTTTGTGGCGTTCCAGCAACGGGAGCTTCTGCACGTCTTTCATGAAGCAGCGCCCGGCCTCCTCCAAGCGGTGCATTTTCAGGTACACATACCCTCTGATGGTGTTGCACGACCGTTCCATGGTTTCGTCCCCTGCCTCTTCCTGGGCCAGGTCGAGGAAGCGCAGGGCTTCTTCCAGGCGGTTCATGGCCATGTTCGTCCTCCCCAGGTCCTTGTGGCATTCGGCTCTCCGCCCGGGGTCGTGCGGCAACAGGGCCAGTGCCCGGTGCAGTTTCTCTTCCGCCAACGGGAAGTTTCCCTCCGCGATGTGTACTTCGGCGAGCTCGTGCATGGCGTCGGCCATGAGGGTAGAGTCGTTTAGCCGGCGGGCCAGTGCGTAAGCCTCCTGCAAGCATTTTTCCTCATCGTCGTGCATCATCTTGAAACGGTAAATGTGGGCTTCGCCAATCTTGATGGCCGATAGCATACGAATGTCGCTTCCGGCGAACTTTTCAGCTTGGCGGTAGCTGTTGTTGGCTCTGAAGAAGGCATAGTTTCCCGCATGGATCCGTCCCATGTAGAAATAGAGCCGGCAGAGCCGTGCCGAATCCTTGAGCGCTTCGAAGTGGGCTTCGGGCGGTTCCGGCTCGGTGCGTTGGGCCGGCAGAGTCCCTGGAGCCAGCGCGCGGGCTTTTATCTGCAGGAAACGGCGGAGTGCCTTGTCGGCCTCGTCCATGGTGAGCGTATCGGTCCGTTCCACTTCGGCTGCGGCTGTTTCAGGATCCTGGTCCAGGGCGCGTTCCAATGCCAGCAGCGCGGGGCTGTAGGGGGTGGCTTCCCGGTCCGAGCATGAAAGCAAGCCGGCCAGCAATACAAGGGCTAACAACTGTTTTCTCATTTTCTGTTTTTGTACTTTCTTTTGGGCATGCCGGTGGGGGAAGGCATGCGGTGTCGCATCTTCGTTTTTTAAATATACGGATTTTTTATGGAATCCATGCGTTTTTCCGGTATAAAATTGCCGGACGGGCTGGAATCCCCGTGGACGGGGCTTATTTCCGCACGGTTGCTGTTGTTTCTGTAAATTAGAGACACTGTTAAACGGTGAAAGGCAAAGAGCGCGTTTCGCCCTTTGCCTTTCGATCGTTCACAGGACTGCCGGGCTGTTTCCGGGCCGCTCCTACTACTTTGAGGCCCGGTAGCCGCAGGCACAATCCAGGTTGGGTTTACATGTTGATGGGCACTTCTTCGTTCGTCCAGTCGTCCACGGTGACGGTGAACGTGATGGGGCCGCCCAGAATGTCTTCGCCACCAGTGCCCGGGGTCTCGTCCGTGATGGTGTCGTTCGTGTCGGGGTTCACCGGATTGGGATCAATCTTTCCGGCTCCGCCGTCGGTACCGCAGAAGTTCAGGGTGTAGACGTATTTCTTGCCCGGAAGCCACAGCGTGTTGAGGGCTACGGCCGAGTAGGCATACTTGCCGGCTTTGTTGTCGGTGGCTGTCGGCTGGGGGTAAATCAGCGTCTCGCTGCCGTTGCTCAGGTTCGACACGCGGCAGAGCACGGCCAGATAAGCCCCCTGCTTGTTTACTTCCGCAGCGGGATTGTTCAATTTCCCGTTCCATGCGGCCAACTGTTGCGGGATGACCATGAAGTTGTTTTCGCCGAACATGATGGACTGTGCCGAGTCGGTCAATGTCACGGGTGTCTGGCCGTTGATGTAGTATGCCTTGGCCGGGTCGTTCAAGCCCGTCCAGTTGCCCCAGTAGGAAGCCAGGGGCGTCAGGGCGGTAGCCAACACGCTGTCGGGGAAGGCGAGGTCGGCCTTCGTGGCCATGTTCACCAGCTTCACGCCAACCACTTCAATTTTCGTGGCCGGATTCGAGCATTTGGCTTTGATCCCGATTTGCGACAAGGCGTGCTTGAATGTCAAGGGAACGGCCGTGTTGCCGTTGTTGTACGTTGCCCTCGTCCCTTTGTTGTAGGCCACCAAGAGGTCTTTCTGGTCTGCCGCCTTGGCGGCCGGGACGTAACCGGCGATGTGCTGTCCGTCCTTGTTGATGGTGACGGTGCCTTTGCCTGTGGCGGGGCCGTTGGCGTAGGCGTAAAATTCCAGCTCGAAGGTAGGCCAGTAGTAGGTGCTGGCGGTGGTCCAGGTGGTTCCCTGCTTTGTCACTCCCAGGTCTGTGAAGTAGTTGAGGCCGTTGCTGCCGACGGCTGTTACTTTGAAAGTGTCCAGCGAGGCTGTCGTTTCGATATTGCTCCGGGTAGCCCGGTCGAGCGAGGTGCGGAAGCCGATGGCATTCCCTGTGCTCACGTCCACTGTCTCGTCGTTGGAGCACGCTGCAAACACGGCAGAGGCTATGGCTAAGCCTAAGATCATTTTTTCTCTCATAATTAAATGTAGTTTTGTGAATAAAATAAATGTTTTGGGGTTTATTACATGGAGATTTCCACCTCCTCTGTATTCCAGTCGTCTACGGTCGGGGTGAATCCTCCGCCGTTGTCTATCGGTTTAGGCAGCGGGAGCCCGTCGAGCACGATGTGTACGTCCATCGGGTCGGGTGCTTCGTGGATTTGTGCCGTCACGTCGTAGGTAAAGCTGTATTTCTTCCCGTCATCCAATATGGCGTAGCCCATCAGGTATTGTGGCGCAGCCGAGTCCGCAGGGCAGCCGAACGTGTAGAATTCCGCGTAGAGGTGTGATGTCCTGTCGGATTCCATGTCGAAGGGCAGGGTCACCATTTCGCCGGCTGTCCGTCCCGTGCTCATCACCAGTCCGCCCGCCATGCCGGTGAGTGCGCCGAAGATTTCCCCCCTTTTCAGGTACTTCAGATTGGCCACGTTTCTTATTTCCACGGTGTAGCGGCATACGGATAGGCTGGGATAGAGGACCAGCTGCTGTCCCTGAGCCGGAGCCTTGACTTCCACCTCGTCTGCGTGGTCGCTCCAGAGGCGGTCGGGCGTGGAGCGCACTTCTTGTGTGGCAGTGCCTTCGGCGCGTGGCACGGGTCGTGCGAAAGTTCCTCCGGTCAGCGCGGCCTCGAACTGTTCGTAGTGCTCTTGGTGGCGGAAAAGGATGAACTCTGTGTCGTTATTCATGCAGATGGCATGGTAGGAACCAGCAGGGACGGTGATGGTGCCCCCCTCGCGCCCTGCAAATTCGTAGAGGAGCGGATGGCCTCCTTCATCGGGGAAAAGATAGAGGCGCATGCTCGCCGGTTGCGCGCCGGGGGCGTTCCGCCAGTCGAATACCACTTCCAGGTCGGCCGTGTGCGAATGGTCGTAGCAGAGTTCTTTCTGCTCGCAGGCGGCCAGCAGGCAGGCCAACAGGCCGATGGCCAGGAGTTGGAACCGCTTCATGGCTTGCCCCCTTTCCTTTCATTATGGTTCCCGCGGCCGATGAGCCATATGAGCGACACTTCGGCCTTTGTGGGGCCGAACCAATGGCGCCGCTTCGTTTGCCGCCACACGTAGTGGTTGTCCGCAGGTTCGTATTCATAATAGTCTCCTCCCCAATAGCCGGCACCTATGGTGAAGTCCAGGTTGATCCGCCGGGCGACGGGCAGCGAGTAGCCATATTCCACTCCTGCGGCGTAGTTCATCCTTTCCCAAAGCGTGCAGCCCGGTTTGCCGCCGATATACCCCCGTCCGCCCGTTTCAAAGTCGTAGGTGAATATCTGGCCGTAGAGCCCCAGGTGGTGTCCGCTCATCGGGTTGTTGCCGATTGCCCGGCCGAAATACTTCCTTATATCCAGCTCGCCGCCATAGACGCGCCAGTAACGGTGGTGGCGGTCAGTCTTCCACCAGGCATACATCCAGTTGCCGCCGATGGAGAAGCCTTTGCCCAAATAGAATTCCAGTCCTATGTTGGGGACGAGGAGGGCATCATAGAGCATGTTGGTCTTGACCGCGATGCGTGTCGGGGGCAACGGTTCGGGCTGCACCGTCAACACGATGGTGTCCATTTTGGGGGTGTCTTCTGTCCGGTCACACACGAGGGTATCGCTTTTCAGACTATACGCGGTGTCGGACTTCTTTTCCGCTTCGGACGGGCGATGTGTCAAGGAATATTCCACCGTGACGACCGAGTGCCGCAGTTCCGGGAAGAATTCGCGCGCCATGTAGCGCCAGCATTCTCCGCGGTGCAGGTTCATCAACTGCCGCTTGCGCCCGTCGACCACGACACCGCCCCGCACGATCCATTCGGGGGGGTGCTCCAAAATGTGCAGCACTTCCTCCTTGTAGGGCATGGCAGATTGCTTCACCTTTATCCGTAGCCCTTCCCAATCCACTCCGAGATGCTCTTCCGTGAGCGTCACCGTCCAGGGAGCGGGGAGATGCGTGCGCAGGTAGTTGCCGACGTAGCCTGTGCGCTTCTTCGAGAGTGCTTTGTTGAAAGAGCTGCTTCCTTCGGGCGACGCGCCGGACACCACGCTGAACCGGTCGAGCCGGAACGACGTGTCGGCGGACAACGCATGGAGCGTCGCGAGCAGGCTATCCAGCCGTTTGGATCCTGCCTTGTAGGTCGAATCGGGGCGGTGGCCGCCTTGGCGGTAGAACACCTCCACGGAGAGCGTGTCGGTGGTGGGCGCACCGTCGGCCAAAGCCGCATTGCAACAAATAGCCAACGTGCCGGACAATCCTATTTTTATTATTACTTTCCGCATTTTAAGCCATGAAATGATTTAGAGTATGGAGTCCTGTTCCGGAAGCGTTCATTCCCGCACGGGGCGCACGCCGAAGCCGTGGCTCCGGTTGTAGTTGATGAGCGGGTTCACGCGCGAGGGGTTGAAGCTGAGCGTCAGCCCCATCTTGTCGGCCGCCTGAACGGAGGCAGTCCAGTAGAAGCCGCTGAAGTTTCGCGGGTCGATGCTGCCATTGGTATAATAGCGCCATCCCGAGGCGGAGAAAAAGATGGTCTGCGCCTTCGAGGCATCAGTATAGAAGAGCCATCCTTTGCGGTGGTCATCCCACATCCCGTTGACGAGTCCCGCGCTGTTCACCACCTGCCCGGTGCGGGTGAATCCCGTGAAGGCATCGGTCGGAGGAAGCCTGAAACCGGCGGGAGAGGGATCGTAGACGGTTTTGACCACGGGCACCGTCCCGTTGCCCGCGTCGTTCGCGCTCCACAAGTTGTTGTAACGGCTGTCCATGTCATATCCGCTGTTCATCGTACCGGGGTTCAGGATGCAGGAGCGGATGCAGGCGATGCCTGCGCCCATGTCCTGCAACGGTTCGCTTCCGGCGATGGCGATGCCGTCTCCGTCGTAGAGGGGCTTGTTGGCGGAGCCCGTGCCGGTCGAGGGCGTGAGTGGGTCTTTGCGCCCCCATTGGTAGTAGGGATGGTTGCCCGGGCTGGCGAGGGTCTCTGCCTTCTGCCTGATGGTGATTTCCCGGGTGAGCCTGCCGGCGGTGAAGCGCACCAGGCACGTTCGTTCGGCATAGCGGGTGTCATCGTTGTCACACCACCCCAAGGTGAAGGGCATGAAGTCGTATTTCTTCTGTTTGAAATTGGAGACTTCCACGGTCTGGGCGATGTTCCGGTCTGTCACCCAAATGTGCCACGACCAAAGGATGTTGCCCTGCGCATCCTTGATGGCCACCAAGGCATTGCCTTGCCGGATGGTCTTGTCACTCACGTGGAAGGAAATGTAGCCCCCGTCGGTGGCGTTATGGTATTTGATGGCTGAGAGAAGGGCAGGAGCGTCCTGCCATATCAGCTCGGCCTTGGAGGGAGTGCATCCGGCATTGAGCGCAATGTAGGGGGTGGTGATAGGCTCGCCACGATGGTTGACGAACGCAGCGAGAATGGCAGAGCCTGTGGTGGTGGAGGTGTAGGCCGACGGGTTGGGCGCGCCGCCGCAGATGGCGTTTCCGTAGACCAATGGGAGCGAGTAGACGCCCGGTGCGTCTGCCACGTAGCAGTTGGCCGTGTTCTCCACTTTCGGTCCTCCGGTCGCATTGGATAGATTATAAGGTAGGGCCGCAGAACCTTTCGCTGCCCTTTGGCGGAGTTCACGGGTGTGTGGGTTGTCGGTGATGCCGGCTTGCGGCGACACGGAGGCGCGGAACACGTCGGCGGCGGTGCCTCCGTTGCCGGTGTTGGCAAAAGCGGTCAGCCATGCCGGGCGGTTCGTGCTCCAGGTGGCACCCTTGTCGGTGGAGAATTCTGCAGTCCATGCCACAGGCTCCGATTGGCCCAGTCCGTTCGTGCGGTAGCTGGTTACTTGGCATGTGTCCGCCCCTCCAGTATAGCCGAAGTCGTTTGGGGGAGCCACGACGAGCGTGTATTCCCAATTAATGGAAGAACTGGATAGCTTGTAAGTGACGGTCTTGCCCATGCCCCATGTGCTCTGTGCGATGTCGGCGGTGAGCACGAAGTCGCTGCTCCCGTCGTTCCATACGACTTCCACAGTGGCACCGTCGGGTAGCGTCTGCGGCACCATCATGAAAGTCTGCGGTGCGGTGGTGATGGTTTCGCCCGTCCGTCCTTCCACGGTCAGGTTCAATGTCTGGCTGAAGTTTTTGGGCGTGCCCACGGCACTCCATTTTTGGGCTTCCATGTCGTAGGTTCCGCTGGAGTACACACCTTTTAGGGCTACGCTTTTGAGTTGCCCGGGACGCATGTCGTCGCCACAGACGAAGCGCACGGCCGTCAGGGCATGCCGGAATGTGAGGGGAACGGCGGAGTTCAACGCACCGCCGACCTCTCCGGAAGCGGCCACTAACAAGTCTTTCTGATCCGCGACGTCGCTGGGGATCAGGCAGAAGATGTCAGGGGGGCAAGCCGCCGGTCCGGAGAGGCGGTAGGCGTCGTTTCCTTTTGGCGCATAGGCGAAAAATTTCATCCGATGGGCATTGCCGGGCCAATAATGAGACTCGGCGGATAGCCAGGCGGAGCCGGAGAAGTTGACGGCTACATCGTACATGTAAGTCGTGGGCGTGGCATTGCTCCAGTCGCCGGCCGTGGCGTAGGCCGACACGCCGAAGGTGGCATACATGTTGTCCTGTCCCACGGGGATGGCTCTTTTCGCGGGCGCGTCGTTTATTGCGTCTTTTTCAGGCTGCACTATACTATCTGTATATATGGTGTGCAAGTAGACGGGCATGGGGTTGTCCGATTGCATGGCCATTGCGCCGCCCCATGTCTTTGTGCCGCGAATGGTTCTCATAGGCGTTATCCATGAATTCTGAATGTGTGCGTCGAAGAAAATCTGTTCTTCGCCCGTGGATGCTTCGTTCCATTCATCCGCGCACGAAAGGATGCCAAGGCTGGCTGCGAGCCACATCGGCGTCATGATTCGGAATATGAATTTATAGTTGCTCATGCAGTTCATTTTTGTTTTCGGTGCAAATTTAATGGCTTTTCATAAGCTGGCGATGCTTTTTTGATGTACAATCGAAATGGATTATTTTATTGATAAATAGTTTGTTATGTGTTTTTCATGATGTACATTCGCTTTCCATTCCGCTTTTTCTCTTTGTTTTTAGCCGGTACCCAATAACATTGTGCGCTGCTTGTCATAAGAAATAGAAAGTTGGCTCTCTATTCTTCATTGGGCTTTCAATGGCGTTTCAGAAGGTTCTTTTGTGTTAAATCATGTTTTTTCCGATGTTTGTGTAGAAGAAACCGGTAAACCTTTTGAAAGATGGCGGGTCTTATCTTATGTGAAACGACAGAAAACAGTTTAACAAAAGAGTATTAGAGTATGAGAAAATTAGCAATGGCCGTATGTTTTGCCTTGTTGGCCGGAGGCACGTTGTCGGCACAAAATCCCGGAAAAATGCCGCGTGAAAGATGGAATCCGGAGCAGGTGGCCAAGCGGACGGCTGAAAGATTGATGCTGGACGACGAGACTTCGGCAAAGTTTATTCCGCTTTATCAGGAATATATGCAGAAGTTGGCTGAATGCAGGGTGCCGAAGAAAGACGGCAATGGAAAGAATGATGAATCGGATGAAGCTATCGACAGTCGGATTCAAGCACATTTTTCCGCTCAGGAAAAGCGTTTGGAGGTACAAAAAGATTATTATGAAAAGTTCAAAGGGGTCTTGACCATGCGTCAGGTTGAACAAATTTATGAACGTCCGGCTTTCAATGCCCGGATGATGCGTCCGCAAGGTGCCCCGCGACAGATGGCTCCGCATCGGCGTTGAAACCGGGAAACGGTGTACGTCAAAATCCCAGACAAGAAAGGATCCGTTTTTCCAAAAAGGAACTGTAAAAAACAGGCAAACAGCCAAGTTGAAATGAATGAGGGGATGCCTCGCATGCGGGACACCTCCTCATTCATTCTTCATTTATTCTTTTATGTCAATGGACAAGTTCAGTTCGTCCAGCTGTTTTTGATCCAAGGCTGCCGGCGCGTCCAACATCACATCGCGGCCTTTGTTGTTTTTCGGGAAAGCAATGCAGTCGCGAATGCTGTCGAGGCCGGCAAACAGGCTCACCCAACGGTCAAGTCCATAGGCCAAGCCCCCATGAGGCGGTGCGCCATATTTGAAGGCGTTCATTAGGAAACCGAATTGTTCCTGTGCCCGTTCTTCAGTGAAGCCAAGGATCTTGAACATTTTATCCTGAAGTTCAGGATCGTGGATTCGGATGGAGCCTCCACCGACTTCCACTCCGTTGCACACCATGTCATAGGCGTCTGCCCTCACTTGTTCCGGATGTGTGTCGAGCAAAGGAATGTCTTCGTCTTTGGGGTGTGTGAAAGGATGGTGCATGGCCATCAGGCGGCCTTCTTCCTCGCTCCATTCAAACATGGGAAAGTCTACCACCCATAACAACGAGAACTTGTTCTTGTCGCGCAGGCCTAATCTGTTGCCCATCTCCAAGCGTAGTTCACAGAGTTGCTTGCGGGTTTTCATCGCGTCATCGCCACTCATGATGAGTATCAGGTCGCCGGCATGAGCCTGCATGGTTTCTTTGAGGCGTTGCAGGACTTCTTGTGTGTAAAATTTGTCTACGCTTGACTTTACGCTGCCATCCTCTTGCACCCTCGCGTAGACCAAACCTTTCGCGCCGATCTGGCTCCGTTTTACAAAATCGGTCAGCTGGTCGATTTGTTTGCGGGTATAAGTCGCACAGCCTGGAGCACAAATTCCGCCGATGTAACGGGCATCGTTGAACACGGAGAATTCGCCAGTGCCTTGCAACACGTCCATCAATTCCACAAATTCCATCCCGAAACGGGTGTCGGGCTTGTCACTGCCATACAGGCGCATGGCCTCGCTCCATGGCATGCGGGGAAAGGGTTCGGTGAGTTCCACGCCACGGATAGTCTTGAACAAGTGCTTGGCCATGCCTTCAAAGAGTTCGATCACGTCATCCTGTTCCACGAAACTCATTTCGCAGTCAATTTGTGTGAATTCTGGTTGACGGTCGGCGCGCAAGTCTTCATCGCGGAAGCATTTGACAATCTGGAAATATCGGTCCATGCCCGCCACCATCAGCAACTGTTTCAGCGTCTGCGGGCTTTGTGGCAATGCATAAAATTGTCCAGGGTTCATGCGTGAAGGCACCACGAAATCCCGTGCCCCTTCCGGCGTGGAGCCAATGAGCATGGGAGTCTCTATTTCCAGAAAACCTTTGCTGTCGAGGTAACGGCGCACCTCCATTGTCATTTGGTGGCGCAATTCGAGGTTTTTCCGCACACAACCGCGCCGCAAGTCCAGATAACGGTATTTCATGCGAAGGTCGTCTCCTCCGTCCGTGTGGTCTTCTATGGTGAAAGGAGGGACTTCCGAGGAATTCAACACGTTCAGCTCGTTCACGACAATTTCGATTTCGCCTGTCGGAAGATGCTGATTCTTGCATTCCCTCTCGTTCACCTTGCCTTTTACCTGAATGACATCCTCGCGCCCCAGATTGTTGGCTTGCTCGCAAAGCGCATGGTTTATTTCTTCATTAAACACCAATTGGGTGATTCCGTAACGGTCGCGCAAATCCACGAACGCCATTCCGCCCATTTTGCGCACACGTTGCACCCAGCCAGCCAACATTACGTCCTTTCCTGCATCGGAAAGTCTCAATTCGCCACAAGTATTTGTCCTATACATAATTTATCTGCTTATTACGGATTCAACGTGCAAAGTTATCCTTTTTTTATGAACTATTCAATGCCCAACAGAAGTTTTCACTTCTTTCCCCATCCTTTTCACTTAAAAAATTTGTATATAAGAAATAAGTGTCGTATTTTTGAATTCTTAAAATGAGGAACTAAAATCAAATTAACTTATTTTTCTATGATGAACAAAAGTATTGGCCATGTGCTAAAGACCTCCTTGCTTGCGGCAGGACTGCTGTTGGGGGCTCCTGGCGACATCCAGTCTCAGACAGAGACTTTCGAAGTGGGAAACAAAACCTTCTTGTTAAACGACAAACCCTTTATCGTAAAGGCTGCCGAAGTGCATTACCCGCGTATTCCTCGTCCTTATTGGGAACAACGGATCAAAATGTGCAAGGCTTTGGGCATGAACACCCTTTGCCTCTATGTGTTCTGGAACATTCATGAACAAGAAGAAGGAAAATTCGACTTTACGGGAAATAACGACGTGGCTGAATTTATCCGCCTGGCACAGAAAAACGGTTTGTATGTCATTGTGCGCCCGGGGCCTTATGTGTGTGCAGAATGGGAAATGGGCGGGCTGCCTTGGTGGTTATTGAAGAAGAAGGACATCCGGCTGCGTGAGCAAGACCCTTATTTTATGGAGCGTTACCGCATTTTCGCCAAGAAACTGGGCGAGCAGATCAGTGATCTGACCATAGACAAAGGCGGGCCGATCATCATGGTGCAGGTGGAAAATGAATATGGCTCTTATGGGGAAGACAAACCTTACGTGTCTGCCATCCGCGACATCATCCGCGAGTCAGGATTTGACAAGGTTACGCTTTTCCAATGTGATTGGAGCTCGAACTTCACGAAAAACGGATTGGACGACTTGGTGTGGACCATGAATTTCGGCACGGGCGCCAACATCGAGAATGAGTTCAAGAAACTGAAAGAGCTGCGCCCGGAATCCCCCTTGATGTGTTCCGAATTCTGGAGCGGCTGGTTCGACAAGTGGGGCGGACGCCATGAAACGCGCGGCAGCAAGGAGATGGTGGGCGGATTGAAGGAAATGCTGGACAATGGCATCTCTTTTTCGCTCTACATGACCCACGGGGGCACAAGCTGGGGGCATTGGGCCGGTGCCAACAGCCCCGGATTCTCGCCCGACGTGACTTCTTATGATTATGATGCGCCCATCAACGAAGCGGGGCAGGTTACTCCGAAGTATATGGAGTTGAGAGAAATGTTGGCGGAATACAGCGACAAGAAACTGCCCGCGATCCCCAAGGCCTTTCCGGTGATCACGATTCCGGAAGTGAAGTTTACGGAAGTCGCGCCGTTGTTCGAAAACCTGCCGGCGGCAAAGAATTCCATGGACATCCAGACCATGGAAGCCTTGGGGCAAGGCTGGGGGAGCATCCTTTATCGCACCAAAGCACCGGCTGTGCCCGCACAGAGCGTGCTCACCGTAACCGACGGGCATGATTTCACGCAAGTGTTCATCAACGGCACGCTCATTGGTTCCATAGACCGCCGCAATCACGAAAAGACCTTGTTGCTTCCTCCCATGAAAGAAGGCGACCAATTGGACATTCTGGTAGAAGCGATGGGACGTATCAATTTCGGACGGGCCATCAAAGATTTCAAGGGAATCACGGAAAAAGTGGAATTGAGCTACACGATGAACAATGGCAGTCAAGTGACCATCAATCTGAAAAACTGGCAAATCTATAATCTGGACGATAATTATCAGACCCAAAAGGACATGAAATATGTACCGTTGACCGACCAAAAAGTGCCGGGATGTTACCGGGCTACTTTTAATCTGAAAAAGACGGGTGACACCTTTATCAACATGGAAACCTGGGGCAAAGGACAAGTTTACGTGAACGGACATGCCATCGGCAGATTCTGGAAAATCGGCCCGCAACAGACTCTTTACATGCCTGGATGCTGGCTGAAGAAAGGTGAGAATGAGATTATTGTGCAGGATATTGTAGGGCCGGAAAAAACAGTCGTGGAGGGATTGGACAAACCGGTCATAGACAGGTTGAACGTGGCCGCACCGAACGTCCACCGCAAAGAAGGGCAAAATCTGGACCTGACGGGAGAGCAACCATGCAAATCCGGGGAATTCGCGCCCGGGAACGGTTGGCAAGAAATAAAGTTCGACCATCCTGTCAGTGGACGTTATGTTTGCATTGAAGCCCTGAATTCACACAACAACCGTGAATATGCCTGCATTGCCGAATGGTATATGCTGGACGACAAGGGACAGCGCATCAGCCGTGAACCATGGACCGTAAAATATGCAGATGATGAAGACATTACAAGTGGCAATAAAACGGCCGACAAAATTTTTGACTTGCAGGAATCGACTTATTGGAGCACCAATCAGGGCGTGAAATTCCCGCATTATATCGTGTTGGATTTAGGCGCGGTACAACACTTGGGTGGCTTCCAGTATCTTCCTCGTGTGGAACAAGGTGCTCCGGAAAGCATTAAATCATATAAGATTTATGTGAAAGACACTCCGTTCAAGTTCTAAACAGGAATAAAGTCATGGTTTATGTTAAAGTGGCATGCATGCATGCCACTTTTTTTCGTTTCCATTTGGAAAAGACACTGAAAAGGCGTACCTTTGCACCGATTTTGAGAAGTCCTCTTACAATAGGGAGAAGGGTTTCGGGGTGTAGCGCAGTCCGGTTAGCGCACCTGCTTTGGGAGCAGGGGGTCGAAGGTTCGAATCCTTTCACCCCGACAGTTGAAAACCAAGGAGTTACATAAAAATGTAGCTCCTTTTCTGTACCCGTTTATATGTTTTTATGCCGATATGGGGGACAGTAGAATTTTAGCGGGGATTTGTTTTTTATACTGCACGGGAATTCCGGGAGGATAGAAATTTAGTGGGATAGTCTAAAAGTTTGCAGAGTTGATGCGGGAGACGTTTCCATTGCCTCGTGAAAGGAAAAAACGTGTGGCGGGATAGGACAAAATTGCCTTCAAGAGGAACGGAAATTTTCTTCAAGCGATTCACATTTTTTAGGCTTGAGAAAAAAATGTGAATCGCTTGAGAAAAACAGGGTGCTTCGGTGTGTGCGATCCCATGGGGCGAACGACCATGCTGTCGCCATGTGGGGCGTTCTATGTTTCTATGCGGTCTGAAATGCCGGGGCGATTTGAATCTTCGGGGGGTATGATGCGCGGTTGCCTTCTTACGGAGAGTTGGACCGCTCAATCATTAACGGACTAAATCTCTGCCCTTGAAGGGGGCAGAGGGACTTGGCGTTTGGAGACAGTCCTTTCCGGACCAACCCAAACGCCTCTTCTCCTTTTTTTTTGAAAATGCTTTTCTTATGTCTTATAAATACTTATCTTTGCATTAGTAAAACAAGACAAATATGGACATGACATTAAAGCGTTTAGGCGGATTGGTTTGCATGTTATTCTGCATGGGGGCCGTTTTGTTTGCCAAAGTGGAACGAACAACCGTTTACATGTTTGGCTTCTCGGCTTCTTTCACGGATTCCCTTGCCTACATTACAGACATCCAGCAGATAGATAGTGCCTATATTGACACGAAAACCGATTTCCTGCTGGACCGCGTAGTGTATAGCGACCAGTTGCAGACTTTTGTGGAAACCGCAAACTTGATGCCGGATTGCACTTGCGCGGTTTTTTTCAACACAAAGAAAAGTAAGCTGGTGGAGGAATACAATGAGCTCCGCAAGCATTATGAAAAAGAAAGCGGCATCGTGCTGAAGGATTTGCCAGGCGGACAATTCAAATTCCAGGCTCCTTCTTATATCCCTTCTGGGGCAGAGGAAAAAAAGCCCAAGGAGCGGGAAAAAGCTGCGGAAGCCTCAGTGGAAGGAAAAAGGGACTCATCAGAAAAGAACTGACGAATGAAAACCTATAGATACAAAATTGCCGGCCATTTGTGTGAAATCGTGTTCCGCAATGCGGGTGATGATGCCAGTCTGATTGCTTCTTTTGCTCCTTTTGAGACAGCCGGTGAAGGCGGGCTTTTGTTCCGCCTCGTCGTGGACGATGCTTTTTCATGGGAAATGCAGGGGGATGAAGTGGGGCAGTTTGATTGCGGAGGTAATAATTTTGGCGTTTATCGTGTGCGCGATGGAGGCTATCAGTTTGAAATCTGTAATGAGCGGATGCAATTGTGCGCGTTGATGCAAGCCAATCCGGACTTTTCGGATTGTGTCGTGAGTTTGCAGCGCCCTCATGCGTCCGACCGTGATTTTGGCTTGAACAATGCGCTGATGCTGGCTTATGCTTTTGCCTCTGCCCCTTATGCCACTTTGTTGATGCATGCCTCTGTCGTGCGTAACGCCGGCGTGGGGTATTTGTTTTTGGGCAAGAGCGGCACCGGGAAAAGCACGCACACCCGCTTGTGGCTCCAACACATTCCCGGGTCTGACTTGATGAATGACGACAATCCTGTTGTGAGAATTGAGGACGGGGAAGCCCGTGTGTACGGGTCGCCTTGGAGTGGGAAAACACCTTGTTACCGCAACGTCGCGGCACCGGTAGGTGGCTTTGTGCAACTGCAACAATGTCCGGAGAATTCCATCCGCCGGGAGAATGTGTTGGGCAGTTTCGCTTCGTTGCTTCCTTCCATTTCCACCATGAAATGGGACCGCCGGATTTATACAGCCCACTGCGACACGATTTCAGACCTTATCCGCAAGGTGCCGTTATTCCATTTGGGGTGCCTGCCAGACGAAGCGGCGGCACGCTTGAGTTACCAGACGTTGACGGGAAAATGAAAGCAAAAGCAAGAGAAGCCGGAATGGCAATTCGCAAAATGGAAGTGCCCAATGCCGTTTTATTGGGGCAAGTGAAAGAAGCCTTGCGGACTGGACACACGGCAACCATTAACGTGAAAGGTTACAGCATGCGGCCTTTCCTTGAGCATTGCCGGGACAAGGTGCAATTGGCGCAAGCCGGCAATCTGCAAGTCGGTGATGCCGTGTTGGCCGAAATTTCAAAGGGCGTGTATGTGTTGCATCGCATCATCGCGCTTGAAGGCGATCGTGTCACGTTGATGGGAGACGGGAACATTTGCGGCACGGAGCATTGCCGGAAGTCCGATGTGGTGGGGATCGTCACACATTATTGTCATTTTGGGCGCACGATAGCGGCTTCCGATGAGAGGCTACGCCGCAGGGTGAGGGCTTGGAGAAAATTGCTTCCGATACGCCGTTACCTTTTATTCATATATAAGATTAAATTGAAACTTTCAAATATTTAAAGGGAATGAGAATCAAAGACGGATTTGAACTGCGGGAGATTTGCGGCGAGAATGTGGTTTTGTCGCAGGGTATGGAAAACATTGATTTCAGTAAAATCATCTCTCTGAATGAAACGGCCGCTTTCCTTTGGAAAGAAGCTGTCGGAAAGGAATTTGACGAACAGCTTCTTACGGAAGCCTTGTTAGCCGCTTATGACGTGGATGCCGATACGGCCCGTAAGGATGTGGAACATGTGCTTCTCACATGGCGTGAGATCGGTTTGTTGGTGTAAAAGGCCGTGCGTCGGGATGGATGTGGAGGAAATCAGGGCTTATTGCCTTGCGAAACCTGCTGCCACAGAAGATTTTCCTTTTGGCGAGACGATTTTGGTGTTCCGGGTGATGCACAAGATTTTTGCGTGCATAGACTTGAACAACGTGGATTGGTTTTGCCTGAAGTGCGCACCTGATTATGCCATCGAGTTGCGCGATCATTACCGGGGAATCACCGGAGCCTGGCATTGGAACAAACGCTATTGGAACCAGATTGCGATTACGCATGGCGATGTGCCCGATTCGTTGATACGCCACCTGATTGACCATTCTTATGACGAAGTGATACAAAGGTTTCCCCGAAAGTTGCGCGGGCAACTCAGGGGGAAGCCTTGATTCGTTTTTGGGGATTTCCCCCTGCTTTTTACTTTTCTTCCTTTTCCCCATTGCCTTTCAGAATGGGCAGATGCCAATGGAACCTCACAGCCAGCAGCCGGATGGAGATAACCACGATGGCTGACAATACGGCATTGACTTCGGCCGGAAGCCCGCCGGAATAACCGGCAATATAAACCATTCCACCGGCGATGCAGGCCATGGCGTAGATGTCTTGCCGGAATATGAGCGGCACTTCATTGATAAGAATGTCTCGCAGGATGCCTCCTGCAGCCCCCGTGATGCATCCCATGATGACGGCCATCCACAGGGGATATCCCATGTTGAGAGTCTTTTCCAGACCGATGATATTGAAAAGAGCCAGCCCCACGGTGTCGAAAATAAACCACGTGCTTTGCTGGCGGATGATTTTCTTTCCGAACAGAATCACCCATAATAAGGCAAGGCCGCAACAGATGACGTAGATGGAATTTGTCATCCAGAAAGGAGGTATGCCCAGCATGACATCGCGCAAGGTTCCGCCGCCGATGGCTGTAGCCATGCCCACGATATATGCGCCGAACCAGTCAAAACGTTTGGCAGAAGCCAGCCGGATGCCCGAAATGGCGAAAGCCATTGTGCCGACAAATTCGATGACGACGAACGAAGCCGGGATGCGCAATGTTTCGCCCATGGCTTGCAAGATGTGCAGCAGTTGGCCGGTCATGGATTCACTATGTTTTGCGGTTTTCCGTCGAGAAAGGCATGCAAGTTGTCCGCGCAGATGTCCATCAGGCGCTGGCGTGCTTCGCGCGTGGCCCATGCGATGTGTGGCGTGAGATAGGCATTGGGGGCTTTCCACAAGGGGCTTTCGGCCGAGGGCGGTTCCCTGTCCATGACATCGGCTCCGTATGCCGCGAGAGTGCGGGCGCAAAGGGCTTCTGCCACGTCGTTTTCGTTCACCAGCGGGCCGCGGGCCGTGTTGATCAGGATGCAACCGGGTTTCATCTGGTTTAGTGTTTTCCGGTTGATGAGATGTTGGGTGGCGGGTGTGAGGGGGCAGTGCAGACTCACCACATCGCATGTGGCAAGCAGGGTTTCCAAGGTCGGTTCCTTGTGAATGGCTGTGCCGAGTTGCGCCTGGCTTTTGGACGTGAAGGCATGCACTTCCATGCCGAAAGCCAAGGCGATGTGTGCCGTGGCCATCCCGGTGTGTCCCAATCCCACGATGCCCATTTTCTTTCCGGCCAGTTCGACGAGCGGGGTGTCCCAATAACAGAAGTCGGGATTCCGGCTCCATTTGCCTTGGCGGTTTTCTTCCGCATAATGTTCAGCCCTGTTGGTGATGGACAAAATCAAGGCGAATGCCATTTGCGCCACCGATGCCGTGCTGTATGCCGGGATGTTGCATACGGGAATGCCGTGCTGCCGTGCTGCCTCCGTGTCTACCACGTTATAGCCGGTGGCCAGCACGCCGATGTATTTCAGGTCGGGCAGGCGGCAGAGTCGTTCTTTCGTAATGGGGGGCTTGTTGGTCAGCAGAATGTCCGCTCCGGCGGCATGGTCGTAAAATTCCTCGTCGCTGGTGCGTGGATACACGGTCAGGTCCCCCATCTCCTCGATGCCTTCCCACGACAAGTCGCCCGGATTCAGCCCGTAACCGTCTAATACGATGATTTTCATTTTTCTTCCTCTTATCTTTTGTTGATTTTGAAGTTCATTCTCCGGTAGCCCACGAGCTTGTCATATCGTCCGCCGTTGGGCCGGTAGTAGACCAGGATGATGTATTCGTTTTCGGTCTCATGGAAATTTCCGTCGGTCGGGCCGCTGTCGCCATGATTGCTGCCCTCGTGCACGAACAGATAATTGTAATTATAATATCCTTGCTTCAGCAGGACAGTGGCTTCATAGGCCTGCCTGTCCCGGTTGTAAGTCATGCGGAACTCTGGTGTGAAACGGTTACACGTCCAGGCTCCGTTCAGATAGACTTCCCCTCCGGGAAGTTGGGGGCTGTGGAGGGTGAAGTGGGTGAACACGTAGTCGCATGTGGTTTCCACGTCGTAATCCTCGCTGTTGCGGATGATGAAGGCGCCGTTCTGGTCTTCGTCATAGAGGTAATTCCGCGCGGTGCGGCTGGGCAGCAGTGTGGCGTGGTAATAAGGATCGAACCATTCCATGCGGTCTACATTGAGTGTGGGCACGTGGAGGTCGAGAATTTCAAATTTGTGGTATTCGTTGCCTGCCGGGAAAATCAGTTGGCGGTTGTGGGTGAATTCGATTTTTCCGGCGGCTTGGATGTCCGGTTCCGGATTGACCACGCAGTTGTCCCATCTTCGGTTTTGCATCACTACGGTTTGCAGTTCACGGTGCGGGTCGACCACCTTCAGGAGTCCGTAATTGACGGTGAAATCAAGTTGTTGGTGCGAGGCGTTGAAGTCTATGTCGGTGTTGGTGCTCACGGTGACCCCGATGCTCACGCCCGGTTCGACCAGGCAGAAGCATGCCGTCAGCACGGGCACAGGCTCTTCCCCTTCGTCGTTGTAGACCGTCACTTTGTAGTTTCCCGAGAGCTTGAGCGAGACATATTCGTTGGGGATTCGCAAGGCGTAATGGGTGTAGAGTACAGTCGTGTTGAAACTTTTCTCGTAGTCCTCGATGGTCTCGCCGTTAAATCCGTTCAGATAGTCGGATTCGAAGATTTCGGTAGAGGGTGTCCAGTCTGCATTGCAATGTTCCACCTTGTAGATATAGCGATGATATTCGTGTGAGAATTCATCGAAACTGATTTCCACATGGTTCCTTCCTCCCAGGTTCATTATGGGGGGGAGAAGCGGGTCGTCGTTCACGACCACTTGCAACGTGTGCAGGCGTTCGTCCAGGATTTCATGCCGTTGCGCATGCATGCCGGCCATGCTGCCCAGCAGGCAGAGCAGTAAAATCATTGTTCTCATGCTGCAAAAATAAGGAGATAAATCCGAAGAAAAAAGAAATGGAAGGCCAAAATCAGGCTTTCTTTGATGGTTCCAGTGGGCGGATTGCCAGTCCGGCCGGCTCTCCTTTTCCGGTTCTTGACCGGATATTTCTTTCGATGTCCCCCTAAGGGCTATATTTAAGTGTCTTGATTTCTTTTTATATCCTTTTGCAAATGGCTTCCACGATGGTGCCCACGCTCTTTCCGTCATGCCATGATCCCTTCTATTTGAGCATTTCGTCTTGTGGATCGTTCAAAGGCTGTTCGTCGTCTTCTGACGGAAGGGACCCGGCATCCTCGGCCTCATCGGCTGGCAGGTCGCCTGCGGTGGTTGGGCCGGCGGCATCTATTGGGGTGGAAACCCGTCCTCCCGGGGCTTCACATGGGTCGAAGGCTTCTTCGAATAGTCCTGTCGGCACCGCAAAACATGCCGCCGCCAGGAACGGTCCGAAGCGGTTGCCCCTGTAAGCGCCGTGGCGGTCAAGGTCGGGCAGGTCAAAGTCCGCTCCGGCCAATTCGCCGGGCAGCTGCATGTCCTCTGGGGCACACGCCGCGAGTTCTTCTTCCGCTTGCTCCATCCCGTCCATAATGTCCTGCATCGTGTCGTCCTTTTCTATCACGGATGCCACGCGCCGCCTTTCATCTTCTGCCAGGTTTCCGTCAAGATAGGCGGCCAATTCTTCGATGCTCACCGGAAAACCGGAACCGTCGTGCATGAAGTCGAGATTGTCAAATGTCATCGTTGTTCCTCCTTTCCGTGAATGCGAACATATTGGGCTTTCGCAAGTTTGTGTTTGTTGTAGTAATTTTCCATGGTCATGCCAAGGGCTTTTGCCGTTTCTTCGTGGGTGAGGAGTTCCAGATACCTGAGACGGATGATTTCGCTGTAACGTTTGTTGGGCATTTGTTTCAGGATCACCAAGGCGTCTTCACGGTTGAGGTGGTTGAAGTTTATTTCGACGGAGCCGTATTTTTCTTCGTCCCGGTCTCTGTCATTTTCTTTTTCCCGGTCGTTGCCGGGGATCAGACGTTCATATCTCGGCATGCGGTTTTTCAATTCGTATTTCCTGTAGCAATAATACAGGCAAGCCGTTTTCAGCCAACTGGCCAACGTGCTTTCTCCTCTGAAGTTTTCCATCTGGCATTTGCCGGTCTTCCTGTCTGGTGCTAATACTATGATGTAAATTTCATCCATAAACTCCTTGCAGCCGGCACAATCGGTGTAATAGCTGTTGTAAATGGACTTGAACAGGGGATAACACTTCCGGTAGAAATAGTTGCGCGTAACCCTTTCGTCCCTGTGGATCAGGGCTTGGGCTATCTGCAAGTCCTCAAAATAGATTTTTTTAACGTCCATTTCCCGTTTTTCGTGTTCAAAGGTATTCTTCAACGTCCCCCGCCCATGTGCAGCACAATGGCATGCGGGGGCAACCAAGGCAACGTTCATCCCGGGGAGGATGCCGGCCGTGGCCGGTCTGTTTGCCCGCAAAAGTACGAAAAAAGATTGGGACGAAGCGACATAAACTTGGATTTATTGCTTTCAGAATGTGGAAAAGTCAGCTTTTACCGGCTTTTGTTTCTGCGTTGGCGAATGTTTCCGTTCTTTTCCTTGCGGGATTGTGCCTTTTTTTATATTTTTCCACGTGTTTTCAGCCTGGCGGTCGGAGCTTGTGGCCGCAACCTTTGGGGGCGGGCGTGGTTCAATCGTTTCAAGGCGGTTGCTGCGGGAGGAAAAGAAAGGAAGTAACCACTCAAATGCTTATGGATGATGGGACGAAATGTCTGGATAATGAAAGTTTGCGTCATTGCGGCGATGTGTTGCCCGGTGCGCCTTCTGGCCTTGACTTATGCGCCGGAAGATTCTGTGAAGGTCATGGCTTGGTTGTCTGAAGCGGCACGCAGGCCGAAGGACACGGATTGGACGCTCTTTTTCGCGGAAAAGTTCATCGGGACGCCTTATGTGGCTTCTACGTTGGAGGTGAACGGGGAAGAGGAGCTTGTGGTCAATCTGCGGCAAGTGGACTGCACGACATTGGTCGAAAACGTGGTGGCCCTGGCGCTCACGTTGCGCGATGCTTCCCCTTCGTTCGCCGTTTTTTGCCGGAATCTGGAAAAACTGCGCTACCGCGAGGGGAGGCTGGATGGTTATCCGTCACGCAACCACTATTTTAGCGAATGGATTGAGAGCAACGGGCGGCAAGGGTTGGTGCGGGAAATCTGCGGGGAGGCGCAGGACGGTTTCCGTCCTTTCGTGGGCGTGCAGCGGTTGGAACTGAACTACATGACCACCCATCCGGAGGCTTATCCGATGTTGAAGGGGAAACCTGAAGACGTGCGCCGCATACGGGCGAACGAACAGCGTTTCGACGGAAAGCGGGTGAGATATGTGCCTGCGGACTGGACGGGAAAGGGGAGAGACGAGCTGGGTGCCATTCACGATGGCGACATCCTGGCCATTGTGACGCGGAAGCGGGGGCTGGACACGTCCCATCTGGGTTTTGCCGTGTGGAGGAAAGGCCGTTTGCATCTGCTCAATGCTTCGAGCATTCATAAAAAGGTGGTGCTGGAGCCCATGACCCTGAGGCAATACATGAAGAAGCATCCTTCGCAACTTGGCGTGCGTGTGGTGCGGGTTATTTGAGCACGTCGGGGGGCACCGCGTGCCTTTCCGCAGGCGGGCGCTTCTTCAGAATTCGTTCTTTTTACATGTTGAGTGCCATGGCCTTCTCCTTGCGGCGGCTTTGGGGCTGCTTGTGCTTGGAAAAGTGTGTGACGGGAATAGCACGAAATCG
>CALUNJ010000003.1 GCA_944321975.1 uncultured Paraprevotella sp. | reverse complement strand
GCAACGCGGGCACAAACTGCACCCGGGCCATCCAGCCGAACCATTCATGCCACACTCCCGTGAAGTCGAGAAACAAGATTGTAACCAAAACAAAGGAAACGGCACCCAGCCATTGTCTGATTCTTTTTAATACCATAACCACTTTACGTCCATGTTATACTTTAATACACCGCGCCATCGGGCCGGGCATCCCCCGGACACGACTTCCCGTCACGCCTGCAAAGATAACGTGTTCTGACCAAGTGGACAACAACAAGAGCGCAGAAAAAACTACCAAATTTACGGAAATGCGGGAGGCTGTCGCAAAGAACGAAACAAAAAAGGCCATTTTTTTATTCCTTTTGAGTATTGCATACTCACAAAAAAACAAATAACTTTGTAAACGAACAACCACAAAAAACAACGTTATGTATAAAGCTACTATTGGGACCAATGCCGGAAAAGTCTGGCACGCCCTCCAGGAAACCACAGAAATCACCTTGCCGGACTTAGCGGGCAAACTGTGCTTAAGCGTAGAAGATACAGCTTTGGCTATCGGTTGGCTCGCACGGGAAAACAAAATCTTCATCCGTCAGAAAGAAAACGAGATCTGGGTGTCGGAAAAGCCGGAAATCATGTTCAGTTTCGGATAAACGACGGCCGGAATTTCCCTTCCTTTTCTCAAACAGAGCACAAACAACGGCGGACGGGCGGCCCGAAGGTTTCCCGTTCGCCGGAAATATACCGCCACCGTGCGGTTAGCCCGTTGAACGGTTGTTTTTTTAACGCAAACGCCTTGCCGCTTGCTTTTTTTGTCGTACCTTTGCGCCCCGGCCGGCTTTCCGGCCCATGGTCATTCACTGCTTAATCCGGCTTTCATCATGTTCAAAGAAAACAAAGGGGAAGTGTTGCACGGCATCCTGCTCATCGTGCTGTTCTCGTTCTCGGCCTTCTACATCGCCGAATTCGACTTCGTGAAAAAACTCTCGTTCAGCCCGCTGATCGTCGGCATCATCCTGGGCATGCTTTATGCCAACAGCCTGCGCAACAAACTGCCCGAGACATGGGTGCCGGGCATCAAGTTCTGCTCCAAACAGATCCTGCGCACCGGCGTCGTGCTCTACGGCTTCAAACTCACGTTCCAGCAAGTCCTGGCCATCGGGCTTCCAGCCATCACGGCCGACCTCCTCATCGTGGCCGGCACGCTGCTGCTGGGCCTCCTGTTCGGCAAACTGCTGAAAGTGGACGGGCAGACCGCCCTGATGACCTCCACCGGCAGCGCCATCTGCGGGGCCGCCGCCGTGCTGGGCGCCGAACCGGTGGTGCGCTGCGCGCCGCACAAGACGGCGGTGGCCGTGTCCACCGTGGTCATCTTCGGCACCCTCTCCATGTTCCTCTACCCCGTCATGTACCGGGCGGGCTGGCTGGACGGTCTGAGCGACGAAGCCGTAGCCGTCTACGTGGGTTCCACCCTGCACGAAGTGGCCCATGTCGTGGGCGCGGGCAACGCCATCGATGCCGCGGGCGGCCAGGTGGCCGATGCCGCCACCATCACCAAGATGATCCGCGTGATGCTGCTGGCTCCCGTGCTGGTGGTCATGAGCCTCTTCCTTTCGCGGCGGAACCAATCCCCGCACGGCGGAACCGCCCCCAAGAGCAAAATCACCATCCCTTGGTTCGCCTTCTACTTCCTGGCGGTCATCGGCCTCAACTCCCTGCTGCAATCCGCCACCTTCATTCCGGCAGGCACCCTGCAGGCCGGCATCGGTTTCATCAACCAAGCGGACACGTTCCTGCTCACCATGGCCATGACGGCCCTCGGCGCGGAAACCAGCATCGACAAGTTCAAGCAGGCGGGTGCCAAGCCGTTCTACCTGGCCGGCATGCTCTACCTGTGGCTGGTGGCAGGCGGATATGCCATCGTCAGGCTGCTTTTCTGAGCGGAAGCTGCCCCCGGCGGCCGGCTCCCCCGCCCCTAAGCCAGGAAAACGGACAGACGGCAAAAGAACGGTTCAGAAAATTCCGGGAAAGACAAATAATCCCTATCTTTGCAGTCGGACGTAACAGAATAAAGATTTCCAGACATGAAAGACAACGCACCCTCCGTCCTGCTAATCTACACAGGAGGCACCATCGGCATGATAGAAAATCCGGAGACCGGGGCCTTGGAAAGTTTCAACTTCGACCATCTCCTGAAATTCGTGCCGGAACTGAGGCGGTTCAACTACCACATCAACACTTACTCCTTCGAACCGCCCATCGACTCCTCGGACATGGAGCCATACCACTGGGCGCGGCTGGTGCGCATCGTGGAACGCAACTACGACCAATACGACGGTTTCGTCATCCTGCACGGCACGGACACCATGGCCTACACCGCCTCGGCCATGAGCTTCATGCTGGAAAACCTGTCCAAGCCCGTCATCCTCACCGGCTCACAACTGCCCATGGGCATGCTCCGCACCGACGGCAAGGAGAACCTGATCACGGCCATCGAAATCGCCGCCGCCAAGAACGCGGACGGCAGCGCGGCCGTGCCGGAAGTGTGCATCTACTTCGAGAAAGACCTGATGCGCGGCAACCGCACCACCAAGATCAACGCCGAAAAGTTCAACGCCTTCAAGTCGTTCAACTACCCGTGCCTGGGACACAGCGCCATCGACATCAAAATCAAACCGGAACGCATCCGCCGCCCCGACCCGTCGAAGCCGCTCAAGAGCCACTACCTGTTTGACACCAACGTGGTGGTGCTCACGCTGTTTCCCGGCATACAGGAAGGCATCATCTCTTCCGTGTTCCGCACGCCCGGGCTGAAAGCCGTGGTGATGAAAACCTTCGGTTCGGGCAACGCCCCCCAAAAGCCCTGGCTCATCCAGCTCATCAGAGAAGCCATCCGCCGGGGAGTGGTCATCATCAACATCACGCAATGCCAGTCGGGCAGCGTGGAAATGGACCGCTACGAAACAGGACGGCAACTGCTCGAAGCCGGCGTCATCAGCGGATATGACAGCACCCCTGAATGCGCCCTCACCAAACTGATGTTCCTCCTCGGCCACCACCTGCCCCCAGAAGAAGTGCGCCGGCTGATGGCCACAAACCTGGCGGGGGAAATCACCCTTGAATGACTTCCCCCGCGCAGTTGATGCTTATTCGTGGCACCGAACGTGCCCTATTTCACCCGGATATCCTCTACAAAATCGCCAACCTTCAGCCCCAGATCGTCCAGGCAAGTCGCCCTGCGCCCCCGGAGCACGATGTTCTCAAACGTCACGTCGCGCACCATGCCGTCGGGCGAATAACCCTGCACGACCGAAAGGTTCTCATTTCCTCCCGCATAAAAGATGTTGCGGAAAGTCACGTGCTCCACGTGGCGGCCCGGCCCCGTGCAATAGCGCGGCAAGTTCATCACCCGCAAGTGGAACAACTGTCCCTCCTGGATATGCTCCACCCTGATGCTGTCGAACACCACATTGCGCACAAGGTTATGGTCGCCCGCATTGATGGTCATCACCCCCTGGTAGTCGCGGTCGTCCTCGTCATGCTCCAACACATCGAGGTTGCGGAACGACAAGTTCTCGATGGTCTCGCCTTCCGTGGCGGTATTGCCATGCGTCCCGATATTGATGGCATGGGCAATGTCCGCCCAAAGCGTGGAGTTGGACACTTGGATATCGTCCGTGTCCCCGTAGAAGTCCCAACGGTGGGAATAGATGGCAATGCAATCGTCCGAGTTGCGCAGAAACACGTCGCTCACCCTCACCTTGCGGCAACAATAAAAATCAAGCCCGTCGCCCCAGCCCTGATGGCTGAACGACTTCAGCCCGCGCACGGTCACGTTCTCGGCCACCGCCGCCGTCATGGTGTTGTAACGCGGATTCACCACGGCGATGTCTTCCACCGTCAGGTCTTTCACCCAGTTGGCCGACACCCCGTTGAACGCCTCCAGGATCATGCCCCTCCCGCAGATGCGCACTCCTTCCGTGCTGTCGCAATTCAACGCCCCGCGCAAAACCGCGCCCGGCGCCAGATAGACGGTCGTGTGCGACGGCACGCGGAACGTCTTGTTCTCCGCATCTGTCGGTTCATGCATCCCCGGCCCGAAATACATCACGCCAGGGTCTCCCTCGCGCGGCACGTCCGTCTCCAGGGCGTGGGCGAAAAGATGCAGGTTGTGCAGACGGTCTCCGTTGCATTCCACCGAAAGTTTCTCCGGCCGGGACAACTTGAACGTCAGTGTGTTCCCCTCCACCCGGGGACGGATGCCCCGCGAAAGGGGGCGCACCGCCGCCTCGCGCAACGTGCCGTTGTTCAACTGCACCATGACCTCCACCTCGCCGGAAAAGTCAAACTGCACCATCGTGGCGTCCGAATTGGTGTCCATGTCGACCTTCACCTTATATTCATAAAGGTCGGTCCACTCCTTTCCGCCGGCCGGCCGGACCCGCACCGTGAAATCGTCGTTATGATACCGGTAATACATCTGTTTCGGCACAGAAGCCGTCACGATTTTCGCCTCTGCTGCCTTCTTTTCTTCCACGCCTGCACACGAAAGGCACAACGCCCCCCAACCCAGGCACAACAATCCAATAATTCCTTTTTGCATGTCGGTTCTCGGTGTTTTTTTATCCTAAATACGACCGGCCGGCCGCCGTTCCCCTATCCATTAATCTTTTTTAGGATTTTGAACGCGGCCACGTCGCCAAAAACAGGTAATCTGAACAGAAACGCCCTCTCCCACTTGCATTTTAGAGGAAGAGTTATTATTTTAGCCCCCCGAAACCCCATGGAACAAGAAAAATGAACGGACTGTTGACAGGTTTGCTGCTGCCCTTTGCGGGCACGGCGTTGGGAGCCGCCTGCGTGTTCCTGCTAAAACGGCAAATGCCGGCACTGGTGCAAAAAATATTGTTGGGATTCGCCTCCGGAGTCATGGTGGCCGCCGCTGTGTGGTCGCTGCTGATCCCGGCCATGGACATGAGCGACGCGACAAGCTCCCCCGCCGCACGCGTCGTCCCGGCCGTGTGCGGCTTCATGGCCGGCATCGCCTTCCTGCTGCTCATGGACCACGTCGTCCCCCACCTCCACCTGGGCAGCTCCGCGCCCGAAGGCCCCCGCAGCCGGCTGTCGCGCACCGGCATGCTGACGCTGGCCGTCACCCTCCACAACCTGCCCGAAGGCATGGCCGTAGGCGTGGCACTGGCCGCCGCGACGGGAGACAGCGGCACCCTCTCCATGGCCGGCGCGGTCGCCCTCTCGCTGGGCATCGCCATCCAGAACATCCCCGAAGGCGCCATCGTCTCCATGCCGCTCCGCGCCGAAGGCAACAGCCGCCTCCGCGCCTTTGCCATCGGAGCCTTGAGCGGGGTGGTGGAACCGGCCGGCGCGCTCCTGACCATCCTGCTGGCCACGCACGTCACCCCCATCCTGCCCTACCTGCTGGCATTCGCCGCCGGGGCCATGATCTACGTGGTAGTGGAAGAGCTGATTCCCGAAGCCTCCCAAGGACGCCACTCCAACGTGGGCACCATCGGCTTTGCCGCGGGATTCGCGCTGATGATGGTGCTCGACGTGGTCTTAGCTTGACATCTTGGCCCGGAACTCTTTCGGCCCCATCCCGAAATGCTTCTTCACATATTTCCCGAAAAAAGAAAGCGAAGGGAAATCGAGTTCCACCATGATTTCCTTGATGCTCTTGTTGGAATACAGCAACAAGTCCGAGATGTCCTTCGTCACCGCCTTATGAATCAGTTCGGAAGCCGTGTTGCCCGAAGCATTCTTGCACACCGCCGAAAGGTATTTCGGCGTGACGTTCAGTTTCTCCGCATAATAAGACACCGAGCGCGGACGGGGATGCACCGAGGAAAGTTCGTTGAGAAAACCCTTGAACAGGTTTTTCCCCTGGGAGTAACGCCCGCCTTTGGTCAAAGGGATGTGACGCCCCACGACATTGGAGAAATCATAGAGAAAGGATTTCAAAAGGCATTGCATGGACTCCCGGTAGCATAATTCCTCCTGATGCTCCAGCTTGTCGGACAACAAGGCGTAAAACAAAGAAAAACGCCGATAATCGCCCTCCTGCAGGCTAAACACCGGATGGGTGGACAGGAAAGACATCAGGTCCCAATTGAACATGGAGAAGGGAACGGACGCTTCCAACATTCTCTTCGATATGCAGAGGCAATCCATGCGGACGTCCGCAGAAGCCTTGCCCTTGTCCACCACCGTTCCGGGAAGAATCACCAGCATGTCGCGGGCATGCAAGGCATGCTCCTGGCTGTCAATCGTGCACGCGGCCGATCCGGCCGTCAGCACACAAATCACCACCCACTCCGACCTGATCGGCCCCGTGTTAGTATGCGGCAAGGATTTCACCAGCAAAATCCCGTCGTCGAAACGCACGTCATGCTCGCGCAGCATGCCCATTTCCCCGTTGATCAACCAAACATTTTCTTTCATCGGCTTACTTCATCTTTTTTCCAACTGCAAAGTAAACACGTTGAGCCCTAAGAACTGACCGGATTCTTCGCAAAGGATGGTTAAAAAAACCTTGAAAGTGTTCTAAAACAGACATTATTTCCACACAAGTTTGGCTTTCCAAGAATAAAAGCCAAACTTTGCATTCCAAAAAACGGACTGCACGAAACAGCCCCAATATTTTAATATCATAATAAAAATGAAAAAAGAAATAGCTAAAGCCGAAGGTAAATTAGGCGTATTGGTCGTAGGTGTCGGAGGAGCCGTAGCCACCACCATGATCACAGGCGTTTTGTCCGCACGGAAAGGATTGGCGAAACCCATCGGCTCCATCAGCCAAATGGCCATGATGAAGACCCAGGACAACAAAGAAAAACCCATCAAAGATATTGTCCCGCTGGCCGGATTGAACGACATCGTGTTCGGAGGATGGGACATCTTCCCCGAAAACGCCTATGAGGCAGCCCTGTATGCCGAAGTGCTGAAAGAGAAAGACATCAACCCGGTGAAAGACGAGCTGGAAGCCATCAGCCCGATGCCGGCGGCATTCGACCACAATTGGGCCAAACGGCTGAACGGCACGCACATCAAGCAAGCCGCCACCCGTTGGGACATGGTGGAACAGTTGCGCGAGGACATCCGCCGTTTCAAGGCGGAAAACGGCTGCGCACGAATCGTGGTGCTGTGGGCGGCCAGCACGGAAATCTACGTGCCCGAATCGGAAGAGCACGCCTCGACAGCTTCGCTGGAAGCCGCCATGAAGGCCAACGACACGGCCCACGTGTCGCCCAGCATGTGCTACGCTTATGCCGCCATTGCCGAAGGCGCACCGTTCATCATGGGCGCGCCCAACCTCTGCGTGGACATCCCGGCCATGTGGGAATTTGCACAAAAGATGAATGTGCCCATCGCCGGAAAAGACTTCAAGAGCGGACAGACGCTGATGAAAACCGTGCTGGCCCCGATGTTCAAGACCCGCATGCTCGGCGTGAGCGGCTGGTTCTCGACCAACATCCTCGGCAACCGCGACGGCGAGGTGCTGGACGACCCGGACAACTTCAAGACCAAGGAAGTCAGCAAGCTGTCGGTCATCCACAACATCTTCGAACCGGAAAAATACCCCGACCTCTACAGCGACGTCTACCACAAAGTGCGCATCAACTACTATCCGCCCCGCAAGGACAACAAGGAAGCCTGGGACAACATCGACATCTTCGGATGGATGGGCTACCCGATGCAGATCAAAGTGAATTTCCTTTGCCGCGACTCCATCCTGGCCGCCCCCATCGCGCTCGACCTCGTGCTGTTCTCCGACCTGGCCCTGCGCGCCGGCATGTGTGGCATACAGACGTGGCTTTCCTTCTTCTGCAAGAGCCCGATGCACGACCATGGGCACCAGCCCGAACACGACCTGTTCCAACAATGGCGCATCCTGAAGAAGACCCTGCGCGAGATGATCGGCGAAGAAGCTCCCGACTATTTGGACTAACCACATATGGGCGACACCCGTTTTTCCCCTGCCCTTCCCGGGCGGGGGATTTTTTATCCCCATGGGGCAATAAATGCCTCCAAATCTTGTTGCCGCCCGTGCCGGATATGCGGCCAGGCACGGCGGCAACATCGCCTCCAAGAGACACGCAAACTTCTCTCAAGCGATTCACATTTTTTTCTCAAGTGAAAAAAATGTGAATCGCTTGAGAAAAAACCACATGTTTCAAACAAACGTTTATTTTATTGGTTATCAACAAAATAATTCTATACTCAAAAAAATAAGGCAATATGGACTTGGGAATGGAGCCTGCGGAAGAAGAAAAGGAGAAGGCGACGAGGGCAAGGCCACATGGGGCCTGACGAAGAGCATGCCGGAAAAATCCTGTCCAAAGGATACGAAGCTCTGCCGTACGCAAAAAAAGGCGCATTTCCCCTTGACGAGGAAGCGTAAAGGCCGTTTCCTCCGCCAAAATCCACCGTCCCTTTCCTTCCCCAATCCACGACCCTCTTTTTTGAAGCCCCATCGTTTTCCCTTTTAATGGGGTTTTCTTAACTTTGCATCCGCCAAATGACATCAGCCATATGATTTACCCACAAAATTTCGAACAAAAGATCGGATTCGACGAAATACGCGCCATCTTGGCCGGGCACTGCCTGAGCACGCTGGGGAAAGAACGCGCCGGACAAATGCACTTTCTCGCCGACGTGCGGCCACTCCGCGAGCTCCAGGAGCACACCCGGGAATTCCTGCGCATCATGGAAAGCGGGCAGGAGTTCCCCGAACAGGACTTCTACGACGTGCGCCCGGCCATCAGGCGCATACGCGTCGAGGGAACCTACCTGGACGAAACAGAACTTTTCGACCTGAAACGCTCCCTGACCACCATCATCGGCATCGTGGACTTCCTGGACCACGACGAAGAGACGGACGAAGGCCACGATCCCGAAGCGGGGGAAACCCCGGAATACCGGGGGGCATACCCCGCCCTGCACCGGCTGGCAGAAGGCGTCGCCACCTTTCCGCAACTGGTCCGCCGCATAGACACCATCCTTGACAAATACGGCAAAATCAAAGATTCCGCTTCGCCGGAACTGTCCCGCATCCGCCAAGAACTGGCCGCCACGGAAAGCAGCATCTCGCGGACCCTGCACAGCATCCTGCGCAACGCCCAGCAGAGCGGAGTCGTGGACAAGGACGTGTCGCCCACCATGCGCGACGGACGCCTGGTCATCCCCGTGGCTCCCGCCCTGAAACGCAAAATCAAAGGCATCGTGCACGACGAATCGGCCACCGGCCGCACCGTGTTCATCGAACCCACCGAAGTGGTGGAAGCCAACAACCGCGTGCGGGAACTGGAAGGCGAAGAACGGCGCGAGATCATCCGCATCCTGCAGGCCTTCACCGCCGAAGTGCGGCCGGCCCACCAGGAAATCCTGCAATCCTACGAATTCCTGGCCGAAATCGACTTTATCCGCGCCAAAGCCTGCCTGGCCCGGCAATTCAACGCCATCCCGCCCGACCTCAAAGGCGCCCCGCTCATCGACTGGACCCTGGCCCGCCACCCGCTGCTGCAGCTCTCGCTCGCGCGCCACGGCAAGCAGGTGGTGCCCCTCGACATCACCCTGGACAGCCGCCAGCGCATCCTCATCATCTCCGGGCCGAACGCGGGCGGAAAATCCGTCTGCCTGAAAACGGTCGGACTCATCCAATACATGCTCCAATGCGGACTGCCCGTCCCTCTCGGCGAAAACTCGCGCACGGGCATCTTCGGCAGCATCTTCATCGACATCGGCGACGAACAGAGCATAGAAGACGACCTGAGCACCTACTCCAGCCACTTGCTCAACATGAAAAACATGATGAAGTCATGCGGCGGAAACAGCCTGCTGCTCATCGACGAGTTCGGCGGAGGCACGGAGCCGCAAATCGGCGGGGCCATCGCCGAAGCCGTACTGAAACGGTTCAACCAGAAGAAGGCATTCGGAGTCATCACGACCCACTACCAGAACCTGAAACATTTCGCCGAAGACCACGAAGGAGTGGTCAACGGCGCCATGCTCTACGACCGGCAACACATGCAAGCCCTGTTCCAACTGCAAATCGGCAACCCGGGCAGCTCGTTCGCCGTGGAAATCGCCCGCAAGATCGGACTGCCCGAAGACGTGATTGCCGACGCCTCGGACATCGTGGGCAAAGAATATATCAACGCCGACAAATACCTGCAAGACATCGTGCGCGACAAACGCTATTGGGAAACCAAGCGCCAGACCATCCACCTGCGGGAAAAAGAAATGGAAAAGACCATCGCCCGCTACGAAACAGAAATCGCCGAACTGCAGCGCGAGCGGAAAGAGATCCTGCAAAAGGCCAAAGAAGAGGCCGAGCAACTGCTCAAGACCTCAAACGCCAAAATCGAACAGACCATAAAAGCCATCCGCGAGGCACAGGCCGAAAAGGAAAAAACCCGAAACGCACGCCAGGAACTGAACGCCTTCAAAACGGAAGTGGAGGACTTCGAAAAAACGCAGGAAGACGAAAAAATAGCCCGCAAAATGCAGCAGTTGCAGGAACGCCGGAAACGCCAAGCCGAACGCAAGGAGAAAAAAGCAGCCGAAACCGCCCGCCAAAAAGGCGCCGGAGACACGCTGGCCGAGGGCGCGCACGCCGCGCGGATGGCCGAACAGCCCTTGCGGCCGGGCGACACCGTGCGGATCAAAGGGCAGACCTCCGTGGGACGGGTCGAGGAAATAGAAGGGAAAAACGCCATCGTCACCTTCGGCATGATGCGCACCAACGTGAAGACGGAACGGCTGGAACACGCCGCCCCGCCCCCCGCACGCGCGCAAATCCAGACCGCCACGTATCTCAGCAAAGAGACACAAGACGCCGTGTATGAAAAAAAACTGAACTTCAAGCAGGACATCGACGTGCGGGGCATGCGGGGCGACGAAGCCATCCATGCCGTGACCTACTTCATCGACGACGCCATCCTGCTCGGCATCCCGCGGGTGCGCATCCTGCACGGGACGGGATCGGGCATCCTGCGCACCCTCATCCGCCAATACCTGCAGACCGTGCCCGGAGTGAAAGGCGCCCGTGACGAACACGTCCAATTCGGCGGGGCGGGCATCACCGTGGTGGACCTTGCCTGAAAAAAGCATCTCGGCGGTTTTCGCTGCATTTTTCCACCGCCGGCGATTCAATATAGGACATTATTTATTACCTTTGTACCCAATTAAGTGCAAATTGCAACTTTTGAGGACTTACAAAATTAAGGATTATGCTGGAAAAATTTTTAAGTCAGACCACTTTCACGTCACAAGACGACTTCGTGAAGAATTTCCACATAAAAGTGCCGGAAAGCTTCAATTTCGGATATGACGTTGTGGATGCCTGGGCCACCCAAGCACCGGACAAAATCGCACTTTGTTGGACCAACGACCTCGGCGTGCACCACGACTTCACCTTCGCCGAACTCAAAGACTACACGGACCGCACCGCTTCCTACTTCCAATCCTTAGGCATCGGGCACGGCGACATGGTGATGCTCATCCTGAAACGGAGGTATGAATTCTGGTTCGCCATCATAGCCCTCCACAAGATAGGAGCCGTGGCCATCCCGGCCACCCATCTGCTGACCGGCAAAGACATCGTGTACCGGAACAACGCCGCCGACATCAAGGCCATCGTCTGCGCCGGCGAGGAAATCATCCTGAAACACGTGAAAGACGCGCTTCCCTACTCCCCTTCCATCAAACATCTGATATCCGCCGGCCCCATCGTGCCGCACGGCTTTGAAGACTTCCAAAAAGGGGTGCTGGAAGCCCCGCCTTTTGTCAAGCCGGCACATCCGAACCGCAACGACGACATTTCACTCATGTATTTCACCTCCGGCACCACGGGCGAACCCAAAATGGTGGCCCACGATTTCACCTATCCGCTGGGGCACATCGCCACAGGCTGTTACTGGCACAACCTGCATGAAGACAGCCTCCACCTGACGGTGGCCGACACCGGATGGGGCAAAGCCGTGTGGGGCAAGCTCTACGGCCAATGGATCGCAGGAGCCACCGTGTTCGTCTATGACTTCGAAAAATTCCACGCCGCCGACATCCTGCAAAAAATACAAGACTATCACATCACGTCGCTCTGCGCGCCGCCCACCGTGTTCCGCTTCATCATCCATGAAGACCTGTCGCGGTTCGACCTTTCTTCGCTGAAATACTGCACGATAGCCGGCGAAGCCCTGAACCCGTCGGTGTTTGACACCTTCTACAAACTGACGGGCATCAAACTGATGGAAGGATTCGGGCAAACGGAGACGACCCTGACCATCGCCACCTTCCCGTGGATGGAACCCAAACCGGGGTCGATGGGAATGCCCAATCCGGAATATGACGTGGACTTGCTGAAAGCCGACGGCACCCCGGCCGCCCCCAACGAACAGGGGCAGATCGTCATACGCACCTCGAAAGGGAAACCCTTGGGGCTGTTCAAAGAATACTACCGCAATCCGGGCCTCACGCACGAAGCATGGCACGACGGCATATACTACACCGGCGACGTGGCCTGGCGCGATGAAGACGGCTACTATTGGTTCGTAGGGCGGGTGGACGACGTGATCAAGAGTTCCGGCTACCGCATTGGCCCCTTCGAAGTGGAAAGCGCCCTGATGACCCATCCGGCCGTGATGGAATGTGCCATCACCGGAGTGCCGGACGAGATCCGCGGCCAAGTGGTGAAAGCCACCATCGTCCTGGCAAAAGACTACCGCGACGTGGACAAGGAGCATCTGGTCAAGACCCTCCAAAACCACGTGAAGCAAGTGACGGCCCCTTACAAATACCCACGCGTCATAGAATTCGTGGACGAATTGCCCAAAACCATCAGCGGGAAAATCAGAAGAGTGGAAATCCGCGACAAAGACAACCAGAAAGCATAACATATACAATATTAAAATTTTTATGATACAAGAAATGAAACAAAAAATCCTGCTGCTGGCCTTGTGCCTCGTCTGCCTTCTCGGCAATGCACAGCCCTTGGACTGGAACAAAAAGCTCCCGGAAGACCCCCACGTGCATGTGGGCAAACTCCCCAACGGAATCACCTATTACCTCCGTCATAACGAAGAGCCCAAGGCGCGCGCCAGCTTCTTCATTATCCGCAACGCGGGCGCATTGCTCGAAAACGACGACCAGGACGGCTTGGCGCACTTCCTGGAACACATGGCCTTCAACGGAAGCAAGAACTTCCCCGGCAACAGCATAATCTCGACCTTGGAACGCCACGGCGTGTCCTTCGGCGGCAACCTGAACGCCTATACCACACAAAACGAAACGGTATATAACATCAGCGACGTGCCGATGGCGGACGAAAGCCTGACCGACACCTGCCTGCTCATCTTGCATGACTGGTCGTACTACCTCACCCTCGACCCGAAAGACATCGACGAGGAACGCGGCGTGATCACCGAAGAATGGCGCGGCCGCAACAGCAGCTCCACACGGATCTACAAGCAACAGGCTCCCGTGCTCTACAAAGGCTCCCGATATGCCGACCGCGACGTCATCGGCGACATGGAAGTCATCCGCACCTTCAAGCCCGAAACCCTGCGCAATTTCTATCATCAATGGTACCGCACGGATTTGGAAGCCATCGTCGTGGTCGGAGACTTCGACATCAAAAAAATGGAACAGAAGATCAAAGACACCTTCTCTTCCATTCCCGCTGTGGAGAATCCCACATCGCGCCCGTTCTTCGACATCCCGTCGCACGAAGAGACTTATTTCAACCTTGCCACGGACGAGGAAGCCACGTCGTCCAACGTACAGGTCATCCGCATCTTCCGCGAGAAGGAATATGACGGCAAGGGATACTCCACCTATCAGGACATCAAGAACGGGCTCCTGATCAACTTCTACAACAGCATGGCCTCCAACCGCATCGGGGAAATCGTGCAAAGCGGGAAAGCCCCTTATGTGAGCGCATCGGTGGGGCTTTACAACATAGCGAGAGGCTATTATGGCTACGGCATCGCAGCCACAGCCAAACCCAACCAAGAAGAAGAAGCCCTGCGCGGCGCATTGGAAGTCCACGAACAAGTCTACCAGCACGGGTTCACGCCCACGGAACTTGAACGGGTCAAGACCAATTACCTCACCATGCTGGAATCGGCCGTGAAAGACAAGGACAAGACGAGCAACGACTCGTATGCCAAAGAAATGCAAGACCATTTCCTGGAGAACGAAGCCATTGTCGACATCGTGGACTACGCAAACGCCGTAAAAGAAATCCTGCCCACCATCACAGCCGAAGAAGTGTCTGCCATGGCACGGAAATGGTGGAAGGCTGACAACCGCACCATACTGGTCAGCGGGCCGAGCAAAGATGTCAAGCACTTGTCCGAACAAGAAGCACGCGCCATCGTAGACGAAATGGAACGTGCAACCGTAGCGGCCTACGAGGACAACCACGTGGACGGCAAACTGGTTGAAGAAGAACCGAAAGCCGGGCACATCACCGCCACCAAAGCCCTCCCGCAATTCGACGCAGAAGAATGGACGCTGGACAACGGCGCAAAAGTGATCTTCCGCAAAGCCGACTACGAAAAAGACGCCGTGGCCCTGAACGCTTACAGCCCCGGCGGATCGTCGCTCTACGCCGACTTCGACTTCCTGCCTGCCGCATCCTCGGCCGGCGACTTCGCGTCAAGCTACGGGCTGGGGAACTACAACGACGTGCAACTGGGCAAACTGCTCACCGGCAAACGGGCCGGCTGCAATGTCTCGATCGACGGACTGTATGAAACCGTCAGCGGCAGCGCCACACCCAAGGACTTCGAAACGATGATGCAACTGCTCTACCTGCGCTTCACGGCTCCCCGCTTCGACACCCTGACCCACAAGGTCATCATCGAGCGCAACCACATCTATGCCAAGCAAATTGCCGGGCAACCACAGACCATCATCCGCGACTCCATGTCGCGCATTGCCACCAATTATAACCCGCGCGTGCAGCTTTTCAACGATGCCTACGTGGACAAACTCACCATCGACCGCATCGAAAAAGCCTATCGCGACCGCATCTGCGATGCCAGCGACTTCACCTTCTTTATCGTGGGCAACGTGGGCAAAGACACGGCCAAGGCCATGGTGGAAAAGTACATCGGCGCAATCCCGTCGCTCTACCGCCACGAAAAGTGGATAGACCGCAAGGTGCGGGGACCCAAGGGGCGGACAGCCAAAGTCATCGACGTGCCCATGGAAACGCCCAAGTCCACCGTTGTCGTCACGTTCAACAAAGAGATGAAATATAACCTCAAGGACGCCTATACCATCAGCATTCTCGGCAATATCCTCACCACGCGCTACACCAAGACCATCCGCGAGGAAGCAGGCGGGACATACGGCGTGGGCGTGAGCGGCAGTGCCTCACGCGAACCATACAACAATTACAGCATGTACATGAGTTTCGACTGCGACCCGGACAAAGCCGCCGAACTGAAGCCCCTCCTCTACAAGGAGGTGGACAGCATCCTCATTCAAGGCGTGACAAAAGAAGAGCTGGACAAGGTGATCAAAAACACCCTGAAGGAACTGGAGCAAAGCAAACCGCACAACAGCTACTGGATGTCTATCTTGTACAATTATTACCGCACAGGAATTGACATGAACGATCCCAAGAACCGGGAAGAACTGATTTCGTCCATCACCCCGAAGGACGTGCAGGCGTTTGCCAAGAAGTTCTTCAAGAACGCCAATGTGATCGACCTGATTTTTGCAGGAGTTCCCAAAACGGAATAAGCGACGCAGGAAAAAAGATCCCCGGAAGACGGCGCAAGCCTTCTCTTCCGGGGATTTTCAGCGTTTTAGATCGGAAGACTTCATGAACTCTTTCTCTTCTCTCTCATGAAAACCGTCGGGACGGGAGCGGGGATCACCCAAAATCCTGCCATGCCGAAGCAAAAGAAGGCACTTCTCAGCATAACCCCTAAATGCCCCGCACCAACTTGCCAAACTCTTCGAAAGAAGACTCCAGACGCCCCAATTGGTAAGGATTCACCCGCAAGGAAAACGTGCCCTTCACCTCCGGCAAATCAAAATAGATTTTGGCCAGACTGGCCAGATTAAACGAAAGGCTATCGCCCTTTTTCATCAACGAACGGCAACAACGCACCAACAATGCATGATCGTGCTCGGCGTGGCGCATGGCACGAAAAAGCAGGAAAGCACAAGCCGTCCCCGAGCCTTGCAGCAGATAATCCATCCGCGCGGCCCCATCCTCCACATGCAAACTGCGGAACAGATAATCCAGTTCTTCGACATTTTCTCCAAAAATCCGGAGCATGGCGCGAATGAATTTCAAGCGGTCAATATCAGTGCCCTCGCGGTTCAAGTAACCGGCCACCAAAAGGAAGCCCCCATGCTGCAACGTGAACCCCACGGTGTGGCTGCGCGCCTGTGCCGCCTTGAGCATCGTGCCCAGAAAAGCCTTGGCGTGGTAACCCAACAAAGCGTGGAAGGCACTCCAAAACACATGAGGGGCCACGCACGGCAGCAAACGTTCCCCGATGATGTCGCCCGCCATACGGAAATCCTTATGCGACAAAGCGGACAAGTATCCGGCCAGCCCGTCCCAATCCATTGCTTCAAGACAGGATTTAAGCCGTGCCTCCACCACTGGACTATAATATTTTTCTTCTGTCATAACACAAATCCTTGAAAAAAGGAAAAGGCGAAACCGATTCCGTTTCGCCTTCCAAACTGCCTTCGAGCCTCTTGTCGGATTCGAACCAACGACCCCGAGATTACAAATCACGTGCTCTGGCCAACTGAGCTAAAGAGGCGGGTGGGAAAGCTTACTGCATCGCGCCGCTACAACCAACTACCCTTGCTGCGATCAAGCCCTGGGGGATTCGAAGGGAGCTGGCCGTGCAGGACTTTCCCATTTGCGGATGCAAAGGTAGAAACTTTTTCTTTCCACTCCAAACTTTACCCTTCACTTTTTTAAAGATTCCGCTATTTTTCGTATTTTTGCATGCGCATAATGCAACCTATCGTTTATGGATGCCACGACTTATAAACAATTACGCGCCTTTGCCGCCCAATATGGTGCCGCAGTGGGCTTGATTTGGATAGCCAGTTTTGCCTTTTATGTCATCGGGCTGACGCGCCCCCTTGTGGGCAACTTGGCCTTGTTGACGGGGTTGCTGTCCATAGTGGCAGCCGGGCTGCTACTGCGCCGTTTCAGGCAGGAAGTCTGCCCCCTGCGCTTCTGGCAGACGTGGTGGATGGGCGCACTCACATTCATGTATGCGTCCGTGTTGATGGCTGTGGCACAATTTGTTTACTTCCGCTACATCGACCACGGCCAAATGGCCGACGCCTATGCTGCCATCTTGCAACAACCCGAGGCCATAGCCATGATGCAAGGCATGATGCCGGGCGAGGACGTGGGGCAAGCCGCAACCGAAGTCATCGGGCTGCTACGAACCATTTCACCCATCCGATTGACGTTTGAATTCCTGATATACGACCTTGCGCTGGGACTCGTCTTGGCGTTCCCCACCGCTTGGATCGCATGGGGCGGAAGCAACCGCCCGACCCAAAGGCAAAGCCCGACAGAATAAAAAAAGAAAAAGAAGAGACAACAGATGGACATTTCAGTCGTAATCCCCCTTTATAATGAAGAGGAATCCCTCCGGGAATTATATGCATGGATCGCACGCGTGATGAACGCAAACGGATTCACCTACGAGGTAATTTTCGTCAACGACGGAAGCACGGACCGGTCGTGGCAAATCATTGAGGAACTGCAATCAGCCCACAGCTGTGTGAAAGGCATCAAATTCCGCCGCAACTACGGCAAAAGTCCAGCCCTCTATTGCGGTTTCAAACGGGCTGAAGGCGACGTGGTCATCACCATGGATGCCGACTTGCAAGACTCCCCCGACGAAATCCCCGCACTCTACCACATGATCAAGGACGACGGCTTCGACCTCGTGTCGGGCTACAAGCAAAAGCGCTACGACCCGCTTTCGAAGACCATTCCCACAAAGCTCTTCAATGCCACGGCACGTCGCGTGAGCGGAATCAGAAACCTGCACGATTTCAACTGCGGACTGAAAGCCTATCGCCTCGAAGTGGTGAAAAGCATTGAAGTATATGGCGAAATGCACCGCTACATTCCCTATTTGGCCAAAAATGCGGGATTCGACAAAATTGGCGAGAAAGTGGTGCACCACCAGGCCCGGAAATATGGCAAGACAAAATTCGGAGGGCTAAACCGTTTCTTCAACGGTTATCTGGATCTGCTCACACTATGGTTCCTCTCGACTTTCGGCGTAAAACCCATGCACATTTTCGGATTTCTCGGATCCATCATGTTTTTTCTGGGGTTTGTGGCCGTGTGCGTCATCGGAGCCAACAAGCTACACGACATGGCCTGCGGTAATCCCTACCGGCTCATCACCGATTCGCCTTATTTCTTCATCGCCTTGACCGCCATGCTCCTGGGAACCCAACTGTTCCTCACCGGCTTCCTGGGCGAACTGATTAGCCGCAACTCTCCCGAGCGCAACAATTACCAAATCGAGAAGGAGATATGAAAAGAAGCAGGGCACGCGCCATACGGCATTTCACAGCCTCCGCGGTAACGGTTCTCGCGGCCGCAGCCTGCGAAACGACAGACTGCCCATTGAACAACGTGGTCCGTTGCAACTACGGCTTCTACGCTGTCACCGATGAAGGCGAAACCGCAGTGACGCTCCCGGACACACTGACCATTACGGCGGCCGGCACAGACTCTGTCCTGCTTAACCGAGCCGTAAATGCGAGAGAAACAGACCTCCCGGTGAGTTATACCGCGGCAGAAGACACTCTTGTGTTCCACCTCACAGACACGGCGGGCCGCACCCGGCGCGACACAATTTGGATGAAGAAGGAAAACCTCCCCCACTACGAGGCGCCCGACTGTCCTGCATCGATGTTCCATCTCGTAACGGGCGTACGTTGCACCCACCGATTCATCGACTCCGTCGTCATCGCAAACCCGAACATCAATTATGACCCGTCCGAACATTTTAAAATATATTTCCGCAGCCGCGATTAGCCTGGCAGCCGCCCTCCCCCTGCATGCCCAAGAGACCCGCCAGGAGGAAACCGCCTCCAAACACACGGAAGCCCCCGCAGAAAAGGAACCGCCGGTATTTGGCGGAGTGACCCTGACGGCTGACGTAGCAGGCGTGGTAATGAAGTCCTTGGGAGCGGATTGGTCACAAATGGAAGCCGCCGTGCGGCTAAACTTCAAGGAGCGTTATTTCCCCGTGTTCGAATTGGGATATGGCGAAAGCGACAAGGAAGGGAACGAAACGGCCAATCGGTTTGAAACCGGTGCTCCTTACTTCCGCATCGGGTTGGACTACAATTTCAACGCCCGGAAATGGCAAACGGGCAACCGCTACTATTTAGGCGTGCGCTACGCCTTCACCTCCTTCAAATACGACATCAGTGCGGCTGATTTTACGGATCCGGTGTGGGGAGAGGCCGTGCCTTTCGACTACAGCGGGCTGCAAGGGCGCTCCCATTGGGGAGAAGTCGTTTTTGGCATCGAGGCCAAGATGTGGGGTTTTTTCCGTTTAGGCTGGAATGTGCGCTACAAGATGCGCTTCGGCCACAACGAAGCCCCACAAGGCAGTCCCTGGTATGTCCCCGGATTCGGGAAAAACGGGAATTCCTGCTTAGGAGGCACGTTCAACATCATCTTCGACATATAAAAACAAAATAATAAAGGAAAAAGAAGGAAATAGAAAGATATGCACCTCACGGAAGCCATATTGTTAGGTTTAGCCCTCGCCATGGACTGTTTCACGGTGAGCCTCACGTCTGGCGCCATCGCAAGTCGTGTGGTGCCCCGGCCCATGCTGGCCATGACACTCCTTTTCGGACTCTTCCAAGGCGGAATGGTCGTCGGCGGCTGGTTCGTCAGTTCACTATTCAGCCGCATCCTTGAACCCGTGGACCATTGGATTGCTTTCGGCCTGTTGGCCTTCATCGGCATCCAAATGATACGCGAAGGATTCCGGAAAGAAGAAGAACACAGATTCGACCCGCTTGATTACAAGGTCATTCTCACCCTGTCCGTTGCCACCAGCATCGATGCCATGGCCGTCGGTGTCTCTATGGCCTTCATGGGGCTCACGTCGTGGGCTTCCATTTCCATGCCGGTGAGCCTGATTGCCCTCATCTCAGCGCTGCTCACTGCAGCCGGATTGGGTGCCGGCATCCTGGCCGGGCGGAAAATCCCGTTTTCCGTTGCTCCCATCGGCGGCATCATCCTCATCGGAATCGGTATAAAAATTATCATAGAACATTTAAGTTGATCCATGGACAATAACAGCAACAAAAAGAAAAAACTGCGTTGGCAACTGCCCTTCCTGCTACTATTGGTTGTCGGCACCATCTACGTAATCCGCTCCAATCCGCAGGCTGTACCTTACCAGCAGGAAGAAGGCGCCATATTCGGCACGTTCTACCATGCGACCTATCAATGCGACTCCAGCCTGCAGGAAGAAATCGAAAGGGAGTTGCGCCGGGTGGATGCCTCGCTCTCGCCCTTTAACGATTCTTCCGTCATCTCGCGCATCAACCGCGGCGAGAACATGAAACCGGACAGCATGTTCGTCCACGTGTTCCGCCTGTCCAAGGAAATCAGCGAGGCCACCCGGGGCGCGTTTGACATCACGGTGGCTCCTTTGGTAAATGCCTGGGGCTTCGGCTTCAAGAATGAAAAAGACATCACCCCCGCAAAAATCGACAGCCTGCTGCAATTTGTGGGATTCCAGAAGATTTCCTTAAAGGAAGGCGAAATCGTCAAACAAGACCCAAGAGTCATCCTGGACTGCAGCGCCATAGCCAAAGGGTATGGCAGCGATGTGATCGCGCAAACCTTCGAACGGAAAGGAGTCAAAAACTACATGGTAGAAATCGGGGGGGAAATCGTAGTAAAAGGGGTCAATCCCAAAGGCAAAAAATGGAAAGTGGGCATCAATAAGCCCGTGGAAGACTCTTTAAGTGAAGCCAACGTGGTGCAAACCATCCTGAATGTCACAGACATAGCCATAGCCACCTCCGGAAATTACCGGAACTATTATTATCGCGACGGGAAAAAATACGCACATACCATTGACCCCCACAGCGGTTACCCCGTGCAACACTCCATCCTGTCGTCCACCGTGCTGGCCAAAGATTGCGCCACGGCCGATGCCTATGCCACGGCTTTCATGGTATTAGGGCTTGAAGCCTCAAAAGAAGTACTGGAAGTACATCCCGAAATCCAGGCTTGTTTCATCTACGCGGATGAAAAAGGGGAAAACCAACTTTTCATGACACCCGGAATAAAAGCCCTGACAGCAAAATGAAAACCGCATCCATGGAAAGCCCCGCTTTGGACTTGTTGGCCGGCCTGCCCTTATTCCAAGGCATTGGAAGGAAAGAATTGGAACTGTTTCCTTCCATCCCGCATTCCTTCATGGAATATGACGCAGGAGAGCTGTTGGCCGCACAAGATCATCCTTGCCGCCAGCTTGTGCTGGCCATCAAGGGCACCATACAGATGCAAACCCTTTCGGACAACAACCGCTTCGCCTTCTGCGAACGCCTGCAGTCGCCCGTGGCCCTGCAGCCTGAAGCGCTTTATGGCATAAGTCCGCACTACACCCACACGTTCACGGCGCAAACTTCCGTGAGTGCCTTGATCATCCCGAAGAACGGCGTCACGCAACTATTCGCCCGATTCGAAGTCTTCCGCCTCAACATGGCAAACCTGCTTTCCACCTGCATCTACCGTCAAGGACGATGGCTGTGGCACAACATGGACGGCGACACGGAAAAACGCATCGTGGATTTCATCCACACCCACAGCACATATCCGGCCGGAGAAAAAATACTGGACATCAGCATGGAAGACCTCGGACGGCAAATCAATGCACCGCGCATGAACGTCTCGGCAGCCTTGAACAGGTTGCAGCAAAAGAATCTGATTCTGCTAAAAAGGAGGAAAATCATAGTCCCGGCATTGGAAAAACTTATCCAGTCCCGCCACGCTTAAAGCACAAACAGACATGGAGCCGATTACTGAAAATAAAGCAAAAGGAAGAGGAAACCCGTTTTTCGATTTCCCCTATGCCACGCCACACGGCACGGCACCGTTCAACGACATCCGCCAGGAAGACTACGAGCCGGCCTTCATGGAAGGCATCCGGCAAGACGAGGCACTGACGGACAGCATCGCCGACAATCCAGACACGCCCACCTTTGACAACACGATAGCCGTCGACGTGCCGGACAACCTGTTGGGGCGCGTCAGCGATGTGTTCTTCAACTTGCTAAGCGCAGAAACCAATGATGAAATGGACGCTTTGGCGCAAAAGATATCACCGATCTTAACCGAACATGCCAACAACATCCTGCTCAACAAAAAACTTTTCGAGCGAGTGAAAGCCGTGCATGAATGCCACCGTCCTCTCACCCAAGAAGAACAAACGCTCCTGGACAAGGAATACGACGGGTTTATCCGCAACGGAGCCGCACTTGCGGAAGAAGACAAAGAAAAACTGCGCGGCATCAACAAGGAACTAAGCCGGCTGACCCTGCAATTCTCACAGAACAACCTGAAAGCCACCAATGCTTTCCAATTGCACCTCACTTGCCGGGAAGACCTCTCCGGACTGCCGGAGACCTCCCTCGACGCAGCGGCTACAGCAGCCCGGGAAAAAGGACTGGAAGGCTGGCTCTTCACCCTCCATGCCCCCAGCTACAACCCTTTCATGACTTATGCAGACAACCGGCAGCTTCGGGAGCGAATGTACATGGCCAAGAACACCATCTGCACGGAAGGCCATGAATATGACAATTCGGGAATCGTCAAAAGCATCGTCAACCTGCGGCGCGAACGCGCCCAATTGCTGGGCTATCGGACCTATGCCGACTTCGTGCTGCAAAACCGGATGGCCGAAAACAGCCAGAATGTATATAAGCTGTTGAATGACTTGCTGGAGGCCTACCTTCCCGCCGCAAGACAGGAGGTGAAAGAGGTGGAAGATACCGCCCGCCGCCATGAAGGCGCAGACTTCAAGTTGCGACCCTGGGACTTTGGCTACTATGCCCACAAGCTGCAACTGGAAAAATACGACATTGATGCAGAAATGCTTCGCCCCTACTTTGAACTTTCCAGGGTGAAACAAGGGGTGTTCGGATTGGCCACACGACTCTATGGCATCACGTTCAAGGAAAATGCCGCAATCCCGGTCTACCACCCAGACGTGACGGCATATGAGGTTTTCGACCGCGACGGTTCCTTCCTGGCCGTGCTCTACGCCGACTTCCATCCCCGCAAAGGCAAACAAAGTGGTGCCTGGATGACCTCATACAAGGATCAATGGATCGACAACGAAGGCAAGAACCATCGCCCCCATGTCTCCGTAACCATGAATCTGACCCAACCCACCGCATCGCGCCCCGCGTTGCTCACCCTGGGCGAAGTGGAAACGTTCCTGCACGAATTCGGACATGCCCTCCACGGGATTTTCGCCAACACAAGGTTCAAAAGCCTGAGCGGCACCAATGTGTATTGGGATTTCGTGGAGCTCCCTTCACAAATCATGGAGAATTTCGCCGTGGAACGGGACTTCCTGCACACTTTCGCCCGACACTACCAGACGGGAGCCCCCCTTCCGGACGACCTCATCGACCGCATTGTGAGAAGCCGGAACTTCAACGTGGCCTATGCTTGTGTCCGGCAAGTGAGTTTCGCTTTGCTGGACATGGCCTACTACACCTTGGAAGACTCCTTTGACTCGGACATTGAGAGTTTCGAGAAAAAGGCATGGGCTCCGGCCCAATTGCTCCCCCAGCCCGAAGGCACGTGCATGAGCGTTCAGTTCAGCCATATCATGGCGGGAGGGTACGCTGCCGGATATTACAGCTATAAATGGGCGGAAGTATTGGACGCAGACGCCTTCTCGCTCTTCAAGCAAAAAGGCATCTTCGACCCGGAAACGGCACAAAGTTTCCGAGACCACATCCTTTCACGCGGCGGGACAGAACCCCCCATGACGCTTTATAAAAGATTCCGGGGAAAATCCCCCTCCATACAAGCCTTATTGGAAAGAAACGGCATCACCCCCCAAAAAACAGACCAACAATGAAAACAGCAGAAGAAAAACAGCATGAACTGGACCTGCGCTACCTGCGCATGGCCGCGATCTGGGCTGAAAACAGCTATTGCGAACGCCGCAAAGTGGGCGCCCTTGTGGTCAAAGACAAGATGATCATTTCAGATGGCTACAACGGCACTCCCGCCGGATTCGAGAACATATGCGAAGACGAAAACCACCAGACCAAGCCCTATGTACTCCACGCAGAAGCCAACGCCATCACGAAAATAGCCCGTTCGGGAAACAACAGCGAAGGAGCGACCCTCTATGTCACCGATGCCCCTTGCATCGAATGTGCGAAACTCATCATACAAGCAGGCATCCGGAGCGTCTTCTACGCCCGGCAATACCGGCTGGCAGACGGGCTTGAACTTCTCCGGCGCGCCGGAGTCGAAACACACAGACTGCCTTTAGACAACCTCACCCAAGAACCCCAAACAGACTCATCCCCCAAAAATGAAACCGAATAATTCTTCACGCTTCGTCCCGCTCCTGTTGGCCCTCTGCCTCGTAGCCGGCATTCTGATCGGGACATTCTATGCCAACCACTTCTCCGGGAACAGGCTGAATATCATCAACACCAGCAGCAACAAAGTCAACGACCTGCTGCGAATCATCGACGACCAGTACGTGGACACCGTCAACATGACCGAACTCGTGGAAGGAGCCATGCCGCGCATCCTCTCCGAGCTCGACCCCCACTCGGCCTACCTCGGAGCCAAAGAAGCCCGTGCCTCTGAGGAAAGCCTGCGGGGCAGTTTCTCCGGAGTCGGCGTGTCTTTCACCATGCAAGGCGACACTGCACGCATCATCAGCGTCATCAAGGGCGGACCGTCCGAAAAGGCCGGCCTCCTGGCCGGAGACCGCATCATCAGCGTGGACGGCAAATCCATCACGGGAAAAGACGTCACGGCCGAAGACTGCATGAAACTCATGAAGGGTGAAAAAGGCACCAACGTGCGTCTGGGCATCCACCGCACGGGCGAAAAAAACACGCTCTACTACACCATCACCCGCGGCGACATCCCCGTACACAGCATCGACGCCTCCTATATGCTTACGCCGGAAATAGGCTATGTGAAAATCAACAGTTTCAGCGAAACCACCTATCCCGAACTATTGGTGGCATTGGCCGAACTGAACCAAAAAGGATTCAAAGGGCTCGTCATAGACCTGCGCGGGAACTCTGGCGGCATCATGCAGACGGCCATACAGATGACCAACATTTTCCTGCCCAAGAACCGGCTGATCCTCTACACCGAAGGGCGCAAATCGCCCCGGGAAGAGTACGTCAGCGACGGACGGGGGGCTTTCCAAAACCTGCCCTTGGTGATCCTGGTCGACGAAACCTCGGCTTCGGCCAGCGAAATCTTCGCCGGGGCCATACAGGACAACGACCGCGGCACCATCATCGGCCGCCGCACATTCGGAAAAGGCTTGGTGCAACAACCCATCGAGTTCCGCGACGGCAGCATCGTGCGCCTCACCGTTGCCCGGTACTACACCCCCTCCGGGCGCTGCATCCAGAAGCCTTATGAGAAAGGACATGGCGAAGAATATGAAAACGACTTGATAGAACGCTACGAGCGAGGAGAGTTTTTCTCCGCCGACAGCATCCGCCAACATGGCCCGCAATTCAAGACCCGGGGCGGGCGCACCGTGTATGGCAGCGGAGGCGTGATGCCAGACATATTCATCCCCGAAGACACCTCGGAGGTCACGTCATACTACCGCGAGGCCATGCTCTCCGGATTGATCCACCAGTATGCGCTCGACTTCACAGACGCACACCGCCAAAAGCTGAACGAGCTGGAGACCAACGAGGAGCTCACCCGCTTCCTCGACCGGCAGAACATCGTGGGACGCTTCGCCGACTTCGCCGCACGGCGCGGACTCCGACGCCGCAATCTCATGCTCTACAAGTCGCGCCGCCTCTTCAAACGGAGCCTCTACGGGGCCATCATCAACAACGTGAAGGAAACCAGCCAATTCTACGAATATATCAATGCGGACGACCCGGCCCTGCTGCGCGCCGCAGAAGTGCTTGCCGCCGGCAAGGCTTTCCCTGAAATCCCCGACCACAAAGAAAAAGAAAAGGAAAATGACCCACACCGATAAAAAACAAATGAGGGCACTGATAGCCCAACGCCGTCAAGAATATGCTCCTGCCGCCCGTCTGGACCTCTCAGGCCCCATCCTGCGCAGGCTGGCCGCCCATCCGCGATTCGTGGCAGCACACACCGTGCTGCTTTACCACTCCCTTCCGGACGAGGTAGACACGGCCGCGTTTGTGCAGTATTGGAGCCAACGCAAGCTCGTCCTGCTCCCTTCTGTCGTGAACAACGAAATTGAACTCCACCGCCACGCGCCCGAAGACCCTCTCGTGCCCGGCCCTTTTGGAGTTTTGGAATCCGGCGGGAAACTTTTCACGGATTACGCCTCCATCGACTTGGCGGTCATCCCCGGCGTGGCCTTTGACGAGTCCGGAGGGCGGCTGGGACGTGGAAAAGGCTTCTACGACCGCCTGCTTGCCCGGCTGGCCCCCCATCCTATATATAAGGTAGGCATTTGTTTCGACTTCCAAATAGTAGACCACGTCCCTATGGAAGCCCACGACGTGCCCATGGACGAAATCATCTGACTTTCCGGCAAGGGGGGCGGCGCCTCTCCTTGCCGGAAAGTCTTTTTTTCAGCAAAACACTATGCGTTCGACGACCTGCGCCCCCACGGACTCGTTCAACCTCCTCACCAGCTGCTCCCGGGCCATCATCAGATTGGCCTTGAGGGCGGGCGAATTCAACTGCACGTAGAGCACCCCGTTCCGCACGAAGACTTCCCCCGTGCGGGAGGCCGCCACGCGCCCGGCCACTTCGGGCCATGCCGCGACCACCCGCCGCTCGTTCAATGGCGTTTCCAGCCCTTCCTGCCGCAAATAGCGGCGCAAAAGCTCCCCGATGCTTTCCGCCTTATTCCGCCTCATCCGTAAAACTCCCCGTGCGCCACTTGGAACAACCTGTACTCTCCTTCTCCTTCCGCTTCTGCCAGGATGCGGTCCAGATGTTCCCGGTTGGTGTCGGTCACAAAAATCTGGCCGAAGCCCTCGCCTGAAACCAAGCGGACAATCTGTTCCACCCTTCCTGCATCCAGCTTGTCGAATATATCGTCCAAGAGCAGCAAAGGAGCCGTGCGGCTTCCTCTCCGCCTCAGGAAGTCAAACTGTGCCAGCTTCAGGGCCACCAGATAAGTCTTGTTCTGCCCCTGCGAACCTTCGCGACGCAACGGATATCCATCCAACGTCATTTCCAGATCGTCGCGATGCACGCCGTGCAACGAATATCCCATGACCCGGTCTTTGGGCCTTCCGTCGCGGATCACATCCAGCAAGCCCCCCCGCTCTCCATGCGAGACGTAGCGGAGCCCGGCAGCCTCCTGCCCGCCGGATATGCGGTGGTAAAACTCACGGAACACAGGGACGAACGCCTCCACACAAGCGCGGCGCTTCTCGTAGACCACCGTCCCGGCGCACGCCATTTCTTCTTCCCACAGCCCCATCAAGGCCTCGTCCGGCTCCGATTCTTGCCGGAGCAGCGCATTGCGTTGCTGCAACGCCTTGCCATAACGCGAAAGTGCTTCTATGTATTCCCGGTCATACTGCGCCACCACCATGTCCACAAACTTCCGCCGCTCTTCACTCCCGCCGTCAATCAAAGCGCCGTCGGCAGGCGACACCATCACCAACGGCACCAAACCGATGTGTTCGGAGAGCCTCCTGTACTCCTTCTTGTTGCGCCGGAAACGCTTCTTCTGCCCGCGGCGAAGCCCGCAATACACCTCTTCAATCTCAGCATCCCCGCGCTCATACTCCCCCTGCAGCACAAAAAAATCTTCACCGTGGCGAATGTTCTGGCTGTCCACGGGGTTTGTCAGGCTCTTGCAGAACGACAAGAAACAGATGGCGTCCAGCAAATTGGTTTTCCCCTCCCCGTTCCGCCCTATAAAACAGTTCATCTTAGGGGAAAAAGTGAGTTCTGCCTGTGCAATATTCTTGTAATTCAACACGGAAATCTTCTTCAATATCATTCTTTATGCGGCATTCTTTCTGAATGCAAAATTAAGGTTTATGCCTCATATCCTGAAAATAATAGCCCATAAATTTCATCAAACGGGAGAAAATAGCTACTTTTGCTCCGCTTTCCTTCTGCCCGCGACAGGCAGGAGAAAAAACACATGGAAATAACAATAAAAAATCATCAAATAAAATGACGAACAAAAAGACACATCATGATTCGCTCAACGTGGAGCAAACATTGATCTCATCCGAGGCTTTCATTGAAAAATACAAAAAGCCCATCATGTACATCTTCCTGCTCATCGTGGTCGTGGCGGCAGGCTACTTCCTCTACCGCAGTTTCGTGCTCACCCCACGCGAAGAGAAAGCCAATGAACTGATGTTCAGAGGAGAACAATATTTTGCAACAGACAATTACGAGAAAGCATTGAACGGCGACGGACAAGGGTTCCCCGGATTTGTGAAAATCGCAGATGAATATGGCAGCACGAAAGCCGGAAATCTCGCACGCCTCTATGCCGGACTGAGCTATGCCAAGACCGGCAAATACCAAGAAGCCGCCAACCTCCTGAAAGACTTCGACGACTGCGGCGACGAGATGATCTCGCCTGCCGCACTGGGGGCGTTAGGCAACTGCTATGCCGAACTGAACCAATTGGACCAAGCCACCGCCACACTGATGGAGGCAGCCCAAAAAGCCGACAACAACTCCCTCAGCCCGACCTTCCTGATCCAAGCCGGAGAAATCTTTGAATCACAAGGCCAAAAAGACAAAGCATTGGAATGTTACCAGACCATCAAGTCGAAGTACGTGAATTCCATGCAATATGCCGAGATCGACAAATACATTGAGCGTGTGAGCCAGTAAGGCGACTTCACACACGGAAAGGAGACAAAAATATGGCAACCGCATTGCATAACTTATCTGACTACGACCCGGCTTCCGTTCCCTCGCCGGCAGGCATGAGATTCGGCATCGTGGCAAGCGAATGGAACCACAATATCACGGGCACCTTGCTGCAAGGGGCACACGACACCTTGGTGAAACAAGGCGTAGCGGAAAAAGACATCATCATTACCACCGTACCGGGAAGTTTCGAGCTGATCTTCGGGGCGGCCCAAATGGCCAAAAGCGGCAAAGTGGATGCCGTCATTGCCATCGGATGCGTCATCCGCGGGGACACTCCGCATTTTGACTACATCTGCCAAGGCACGACACAAGGCCTGGCCGAACTGAACACCCAGGGTGACATCCCCGTCATCTACGGGCTGCTCACCTGCAACAACCTGCAACAGGCACAAGACCGCGCAGGGGGCATCCTGGGCAACAAAGGGGACGAATGCGCGATTGATGCAATCAAGATGGTAGCTTATAAACGTCGTTTCCAACAACCGTAACGGACATTCCAACCCGGAAACGCAAGGAACATCCGCCCTGCCACACGCTATCAAGCCGGCAGGCGGATGTTCCTTGTTTTTTTTGACATAAGTTACCGCTCCCCTTGGGAACCTATGGGAAAAGCCATGGGGGGAATGGGTGCATCATCCCACTGAAGCGGGTCCGCTCCAAAGACACGGGCAAATACCCTCAAGAGAAACGCGAACCTATCGCTTGAGAAAAAAATGCAAATCTCAAGCGAAAAAAATGTGAATCGCCTGAGAAAAAAGACGCAGCCTCAACGCGCATCGCCACCTTGCTGGTTTACAACCACATGCAACCGGAAAGCCTGTGGCGTGTCTTGCGGACTCCCGCACAGGCAAAACGCCCCCGCCACATCCCCGCCACACTGCCCCGCCAGTCCGGGCGTGCCCCCTGGGGGAGTGGCAAGTATTTGGAAAAATCTTACAAATCATCTGCCGTGCCACATTCGAACAAATCCGTGGAAAGATAGCGTTCGCCGCTGTCCGGAAGAAGGGCAACGATCATTTTCCCCGCATTCTCGGGCCGGCGGGCAATTTCCAAGGCGGCATGCAAGGCCGCCCCCGAAGATATGCCGGCAAGGATGCCTTCGTAGCGGGCCAGCAAGCGCATGCCCCGGACGGCATCTTCATCCGACACGCAGATGATTTCATCCGTCAGGCTGCGGTCGAAATTCGCCGGAACGAAGCCCGCGCCGATGCCTTGGATGCCGTGCGGCCCGGGAAGCCCGCCTGAAAGGACGGGAGAAGCCGCAGGCTCCACGGCCACGGCCTTGACCCTCGGATCATGCCGCTTCAGCCCACAGGCCGTGCCGCTCAAAGTCCCTCCAGTCCCCACCGTAGCCACGAAAAAATCTATCCGCCCCTCCGTGTCTTGCCATATCTCTTCCGCCGTGGTGCCGACGTGCGCGGCCGGATTAGCCGGATTGTCGAACTGTTGTGGAATAAATGCGCCGGGATGCGCGGCCTTCAGCTCTTCCGCCTTACGGATAGCCCCGTTCATCCCCTCGCTTCCGGGAGTGAGCACGAGCGTGGCCCCCAGCGCTTTCAACAACTTCCTGCGCTCCAGGCTCATGGTCTCCGGCATCGTCAACACCAGCTTATACCCCTTCAGCGAGGCGATCCATGCCAATCCTATGCCCGTGTTGCCACTGGTCGGCTCAATGATAAGCGCGCCGGGAGCGAGCAGTCCCTCCCTTTCCGCCGCTTCTATCATGCCCAATGCCGCACGGTCCTTCACGCTCCCGCCGGGATTGGAACTTTCAATCTTGACGACCACCCGGGCGTTCAGTTTTTCCGCACGTGCTATGCGGGACACTTCCAGCAAAGGGGTATGGCCAATGAGCCCGACAAGCGACTGATAAATCTTTTCCATGTCAAATTTCCCTTTCTCCACCGGCAAAGTTAATAAGAATTGAAACTATCCGGCAAGAAAATGTGGCATTTTTGAAAAAAAACATCTATCTTCGTGCGAGAATGTCTCCCAACTTGGGAAATCATCTTCCCCCAAGAGGCAAAGACAGGAACATAACCAAAAAGGAAAAAAGATGCTAATGACAACGACCGCCCTTGTGGAGGGCAAGCAAGTGACCAAGTATCACGGAGTGGTAACCGGCGAAGCCATCATCGGCGCCAATGCCATACGCGACCTTTTCGCCGGGTTGCGCGATTTCTTCGGAGGACGCTCCAGCTCCTACGAAGAAGTGCTGCGCAAAGCGAAAGACACGGCCCTGCAGGAAATGGCACAAGAAGCCGAACGGATGGGAGCCAATGCCGTGATAGGCATAGACCTGGACTATGAAACGGTGGGCACGAACGGCAGCATGCTGATGGTCACTTGCAGCGGCACAGCCGTGAACCTGGCCTGACCGCCTCAATTAAAGATGTAAATGCAAGCATTCAGGTAAGTCAGCCAAATCAGCCATGCGGCATAGGGGATGAAACAGAAAGAAGCCGGCTTGTCCTTCTTGAAGGTGATGAAGATGTAATCCAACACCACCGCATCAAGCGCAAGAATGACGCCCAGGCCCCACAATGGTTCGCGGAAGGCAAAAAAGGCGATGCTCCAACAGAAGTTCAACGCCAATTGTATCCACCATTCGCGGACACTTGTTTTCAGCCCCTTTCCCCAGATACGCCCCATGCTTATGCCCATAAGCACGTAGAGCACACTCCACACGACGGGAAAAACCGTTGCAGGGGGAGTGAAACGCGGTTTGAACAAAAAAAGATACCATTCCCCCAAGGCCTCCCGTTGAAAGAAAAAAGCCGCAGCCCCCACCAGCAGGCACAGGAACACCGGAAGCAAATACCGGGTCAGTCGGTTCATAAGCATATATTTATCATTTTCATTAAAACATTCATTTCCGCCGGGGAAGCCCGTCAAGTGATGACACGGTCTCCCCTTTCGCGCGCCAAAGCACGTTCAACATCTTTCATTTCCTTATAGCGGGCCATGACCTCCATGTATTCTTCTTTCCTGGAAAGGATATCAGGCTGGCGCAACTTCTGGAGGATTTGCCTGAGCTCTTCGTCCACGACGGCCAGCTTGAAATCGGAAATCAAATGGGGCACCAGGTCGATCAGCCGCTCTTCATCGCTGGCGACCTTCTTGTACTTTGAATGGTATTTGCTCAGCTGGTATTTATTGTCGCTCAGTTCAAAAGCCAATTGGCTTATCGCGTTGTCGGGATGGTTCAGGAAATAACGCCCGGCCGAAAACCCCTCGTCATGGACGTGAGCCATGGCTTCTTGCAAAATCCGCTTGTGCAAGTCATTGTGGAAAGAGAGATTGTCCTCGTCCAACGCATAATGAATATATTCCGCCACGCTCACCGGCACGTCATTCCCCTCTTCATCCTCCATATGGCAAACGATCTTCTCCCCGTAACGGACAAGGAGCTGGACCAGCAGCGTTTCTTTTTGGTAAAACACAAGCTCCCCCTTGGCCTCCTCCCCGAAACTCTCGGACGGGACCGCCGGGGCCTCGCCCGCTCCTTGCCGGGGCTCGTCGGGCGTGCCGGCAATCTCCGGCGGGAGGTTTCCCGGATCCGAAGACACTTCAGCGGCCTTTTCCGGCCGACCGCCGGCGGGCTGGGCCTCGGCTTCCTGCGAGTTGCGCCTCCTTTCGTTTTCCCGCTGTTTCTGTTTTTCTCCCTTGGCCTTCGCGATTTCCTTCGAAATCGCCGCCACCAACGTGCGTTCGCTCATGGCCAGCACCCCGGCGGTCTCTTTCGTGTAGACCGAACGCGTGATCTCATCGGGAATGACAGATATGCTATGCACAATGCTACTGATGAGCCGCGACAACTTGATGGGGTCGCCTTGCGCCTCATGGAGCAACAAATCTGTTTTATACTTAATGAAATCAACCTGATGCGCATTCAAGTAAGATTGGTACTCCGTGGCATTATGCTTACGGGCAAAACTATCCGGGTCATCCCCGTCGGGCAGGAGCAAGAGTTTGACGTTCATCCCTTCTGCCAACAACATGTCTATGCCTCGCTCGGAAGCCTTGATGCCGGCCGCGTCTCCATCGTAGAGAACGGTGATGTTCTCTGTGAAACGGTGAATCATGCGTATCTGGTCCGTCGTGAGAGCCGTGCCGGAAGAGGAAACCACATTCTCCACCCCCATCTGGTGCATGGAAATCACATCCGTATATCCCTCCACCAAAAAGCACAAGTCATGCCGCACGATGGCCTGCTTGGCCAGAAAAAGCCCGTAAAGTTCCTTCTTCTTGGAATATATGGCAGACTCCGGCGAGTTCTGATACTTTACGTTCACCCCCTTGGTCGCCGCATCCAGCACACGGCCTCCGAAAGCCACCACCTTTCCGCTCAAGGTGTGCACCGGAAAGATGACACGCCCGCTGAACCGGTCGTACAGCGAACCGTTCTCCCGCTTCAGGCACAAACCGGTCGAAAGCAGATACTCTTCCTTGTAACCTTTGGCCTTGGCCTCCCGCGCCAAGGCGTCGCGTTGCGAAGGGCTGTAGCCCAACTGAAACTTTTTAATGATATCATCGCGGAAACCTCTCGAACGGAAATAGGCCATGCCGATGGTGCGCCCGTCCACCGTGTGATACAACTGGTCCTGGAAAAAGCCGTTGGCCCACTCATTGACGACAAACAGGCTCTCGCGTTCGCTCCGCGCCTGTTTTTCCTCGTCGGAGAGTTCGCGTTCGTGAATCTCAATGTTATATTTCTTTGCCAAATAGCGCAAGGCATCCGGATAAGAAAGTTGCTCGTGTTCCATGATGAAATGCACGGCATTGCCCCCCTTCCCGCAAGCAAAACATTTGCACAACCCTTTCGAAGGAGACACCACGAAAGACGGCGTGCGGTCATCATGGAAAGGACACAAGCCTTTGTAATTTACCCCCGCCTTGCGCAACGTCACAAAGTCGGACACGACATCCACGATCTGTGCCGCATCCATGATCCGTTCTACGGTCGCCCTGTCTATCATGGCCCGACTTATTCTCCCATAATCGTTGCCGTAACCTGGCGTTCTCCCCCGTAGTCCCGGAATTCGCAGAGATAAACGCCCTGCCACGTGCCCAGATCCAACTTGCCGTCAACGATAGGAATGCAAAGGCTCACGCCCGTAAGCCCGCATTTGGCATGGGCCGGCATGTCGTCCGCCCCTTCCAGCACATGGTCGTAATAAGGCTCGTTTTCCCTGACGAGCCGGTCGTAAATTCTTGCCATGTCCGAACGCACGTCGGGATCGGCATTCTCATTGATGGACAGGGCGCAACTCGTATGTTTGACAAACAAGTTGAGCAGGCCCGTGCGGGGCAGTTCCGGTAAATGAGACAAGACTTCGCGCGTCACCAGATGAAAGCCTCTGGGACGTGCTTTCAGGGCAAATCTGACTTGTGTGATCATAACGTTTCTGTTTAAGCCTGATGGATCGTCAACTGCGGGAACGGGAAATTGACCCCTTGCCGGTTGAACTCATCATAGATTTTCTTGTTCATCTCGAAATACACATTCCAATATTCCGCATTAGGCACCCACACCCGGATGGTGACATTCACGCTGCTGGCATCGAGTGCTTGCAAGGCGATGACGGGAGCCGGCTCTTGCAAAATCCGGCTGTCGGCCTTGATCAACCCCTCCACGATGGCTTTCACCTTGTCGATGTCCTCCCCGTAGTCCACGCCGACCACCCACTCTATGCGCCGGGTCTCCATGCGGCTATAATTGACGATGACCCCGCTGCTCATGGCTCCATTGGGAATATAAACCACCTTGTTGTCTGCCGTAACCACCAATGTGTGCATGATTTGTATGGCGCTGACGCTCCCCGAGGTGCCTTGCGCCTCGATCCAGTCGCCCACCTTGTAGGGTTTGAAAAACAAGATGATCAGCCCACCCGCAAAGTTCTGCAAGTTTCCAGAAAGCGCCATGCCGATGGCCACACCGGCCGATGCCAGCAGAGCCGCGAACGAAGTGGTGCTGACCCCCAGCGCACCGACCACAGAGACAATCAACAACACGTTGAGCAGGATGCTCACCAGGCTCTTCAGGAAGGTCTGGATGCTCACTTCCACCTTCCGCCGCGAGAGCATATTCTCCATCAGCCTTTGTATCAGCGAGATGAGGAACCTTCCCACGACATAAACCACGATGGCCATAAGAATGCTTTTCCCGGCACTGATGCTCAACTCCACCAACTTGTCAATGATGAGGTCGACGTGCCCCGACTTGATGGCGCTTTCCACTTTCACGGCCACATCCACGCTATCCTTAGCGATTTGAAGAAACTGTATCATGCGATTATCGTTTTATATTCATTCAACTTTGCACACCGGCTCAAACGTCTGCAAAGTTACTGATTTTTTTCCTTTCCACATGCGCCTATCCACCAATTCGTTGCCACAAGCCCTCTCCCACACCCTCCTTCCGTCTCCAAGAATGCCCATCTCTCATTCCCTGCCGGCCCCTGTCGTGACCACAAAGGCCCGGCTACGCCAGATGAAGGGCACACAAAGGTCTGTTAAAGACGCGGATTTATTGTTGCAATTTGCTTTTTTTTTCGTTTGTTCCGGCTATTTTACCTATATTTGCGCGTCAAAACCGTTATATGATTTCTATGTTGGAAAATCTCTTGTCCGAAAGCGAGGCGCGAAAACTGGATGCATTGCTGGAAGGAGCAAACCATATCATAGTTACCTGCCATGTTTCCCCCGACGGGGACGCAATGGGTGCCATACTTGCTTTTTCGCACTACTGCTGGCGGAAGGGTAAAGACGCAGTGCCCATGGTGCCAAACATATTTCCCGACTTCCTGAAATGGATGCCGGGAGCCGAACGTGTGAGGATCTACGAAAGGCACGAAACGGAATCGGATGCCGTGATTGCAGCAGCCGACCTGATCGTATGCCTCGACTTCAATGCCCCAGACCGGCTGTTGGGAATGAAAAAGCCCGTGACAGAATCCACCGCACGGAAAATCATGATAGACCACCATCTCGACCCCTCGGACTTCTGCGAATGGCGGGTGTCACGCCAGGACATGAGCTCCACCTGCGAACTGCTCTACCGCATTCTGGTGCAGATGGACGGGCTGGAACCTCTGACATACGAAGAAGCGGTGTGCCTTTACACCGGCATGATGACCGACACGGGCTGCTTCTCCTACAATTCCAGCCGGAGCGAGATTTATTATATCGTGGGGCAATTGCTCACCAAAGGTATCGACAAAGATAAGATTTACCGGAACGTGTTCTACAGTTATTCGCCCGACCGCTTCCGGTTGTTAGGCTATTTGCTGTATGTCAAACTGGACGTGTTCCCTGAATTCCGCGCCTCGCTCATGACCCTGACCCGCGAGGAACAACGCCGTTTCTCACACAAGAAAGGCGACACGGAAGGATTCGTAAACATCCCGCTGCAAATCAACAAGGCACGCCTATCGGTGTTCTTGCGCGAAGACACGGAACGGAATTGCATCCGCGTTTCCTTGCGTTCTGTGGACGACTTCCCGTGCAACCGCATGGCAACGGAATTCTTCAACGGGGGAGGGCACCTGAACGCCGCCGGAGGCGAACTGTCCTGCCCGATGGACGAGGCCATAGCTTTAGTGAAAAAAGCATTGAGACAATATGCCCCCTTGCTGAAAGGAGAGGCTTGAAGGCACAAAACGAAGAAAGAAAAGAACAAGACGCATGAAAAAGTTAATTTATATCTGCTTGGCCCTGCTTTGGACCGGATGGGGATTGCAAGGATGCGACGACGGAGAGACCTACGCCGAACAACGTGAAAAAGAACGCGATGCCATTTCCGCATTCCTGAACCGCGACGTGGTCATCCGATCAAGCGACGGGGAAGAACTGATCCGCGTGGGGAAAATCAACACCATCTCCGAAGGAGACTTTTACGCACAAGACAGCACGACCAACCTGGAACGCAACGAATATGTCGTGTTTGAAAGCACGGGAGTATACATGCAAATCGTGCGGAAAGGCGCGGGGGAGAAACTGCGCAGCGGACAGCAAAAGCGCATCATCTGCCGCTACACGGAATTCAACATCCTGAGAGACTCCGTACAGACGACCAACAACACTTCCTATTGGGCCACGAACCCCGACATCATGGACGTGACCAACAACTACGGCACATTCACCGCTTCCTTCAACACCTCGGTCAATGGCGGAGGAGCCATGTATGCCTACTATGGTTCCACGGCCGTACCGGCCGGATGGCTGATTCCGTTGACCTACATCAACATAGGCCGCCAATGGACAGCTGACGGGGAAATCGCCAAAGTCCGCCTGATCGTGCCCCACTCCCAAGGCCACAGCGACGCTTCGTCCAACGTATATCCCTGCTTCTACGAGATTACCTATCAGGAAATGCGCAATTAGCCTTCCACGCAAAGCAGGTCGCTCATGATGCCGTCGGACAGGAACAGTCCGTCGCGGGTCAACCGGAGCCGGCCTTCGGGCGAGGCCCCGAAGGAATGGTTCACTTCCAGTTTTCCGCTTTGCAGATAGGGCGCGGCATTTTGCAGGCAATATTCCGCAAGGCGGGAGCCGAACTTGTGGCGAAGCGCGGCGATATCGATGCCCTCACAAGTGCGCAGTGCCGTGACGACGAGGTCGTTGTAACGCTCTTTCGTGTCAAGCGTCTCTTTCTCTATCCAGGGCGCATCCATGAAGTCTTCCGCGCATACGCACCGCCCCACCCCCCGGAGATAGGCATCCAGGTCAGGACGGTTCCATTGACGGTTTTGCCCGTCATAGGAATGGGCAGAAGGCCCGCAGCCCAAATAGGGAGTGCCGTTCCAGTAGCCGGAATTGTGGCGCGAACGGAATCCTTTGCGCGCAAAATTGGAAATCTCGTAATGTTCGAAACCGGCTTCTTCCATTTTTTCCATCAGAAGGTTGAACATGCCCAGGCTGGTTTCCTCGTCGGCCTCACCCACCAGGTGCTGCCGCCTCATGTCCCACAACCGCGTGCCCTCTTCATAAATCAAAGCATAAGCCGACAGATGCTGCACGCCCAGCCGCAAGGCCGTGTCCACATCGGACTCCCACTGGCCCAGCGTTTGCCGCGGCAACCCATAAATCAGATCCAAGCTGACGTTGTCGAACCCGGCATCCTGGCAAGCCTTCACTGCCTCTACGGCCTGACGGCCGGTGTGACGGCGGCGCAACAGCCTGAGTTTCTCGTCTGAAAAGGTCTGCACCCCCATGCTGATGCGGTTGAAAGGCAACCTGCCCAATGCGGCCAGCTTCGACGCGGACAAATCGTCGGGATTGGCTTCAAGGGTGATTTCCGCATCCGGCACGATGGGATAGGCCGCATACAAGGTGTCGAACACTTCGGACATCCATCCGGTTTCCAGCGTAGAAGGCGTGCCTCCTCCCCAATAAACGGTCTCCACCGGCTGCAACCGACCCTCCACGGCAAGGTAACCGGCCCGCAGGCTGATTTCCCTCTTCAGTGCCCGCACATAGCCCGCTTTGTCCGCCCCGCGTGTGGTGGAATAAAAATCACAATAAATGCAACGGCTTACGCAAAAAGGAATATGAAGATAGATCCCTGCCATAACATATATAATAAGGTGTAAACAGACTGCAAAGATACGGAAAAGCGGGGAAAACTCCTACGTGCTGAAAAACATAAATAACATCTTGGGGATTTTGTTGGCCGGATGCTTTTTTATTGCTAAATTTAGAGCCGTTTAGTTGTTATCTTTAAATTATTACACAATGAAAGTATATCAAACGAATGAAATCAAAAACATAGCCCTGTTGGGGAATGACGGTTCGGGGAAGACCACACTTACGGAAGCCTTGCTCTACGAGGCAGGATTGATCAAACGACGGGGAAGGATTACGGCTAAGAATACAGTCAGCGATTATTTTCCTGTGGAACAGGAATACGGGTATTCCGTGTTCTCCACGGTTTTCCACGTGGAATGGAACGGAAAGAAGCTGAACATCATAGACTGTCCGGGGTCGGACGACTTCGTGGGAGCAGCCCTCACGGCATTGAACGTGACCGACACGGCTGTGCTTTTGCTCAACGGCCAATACGGCCCGGAAGTAGGCACGCAAAACCATTTCCGCTACACGGAGAAGCTGGGCAAACCGGTCATCTTCCTGGTCAACCAGCTCGATGATGAAAAATGCGACTACGACGCGATCCTGGAACAACTGACCTCCATCTACGGCAACAAGGTCGTGCCGGTGCAATATCCCGTGAAGACGGGGCCGGACTTCAACGCCTTGATAGACGTGTTGCTCATGAAGAAATACTCCTGGGGGCCGGAAGGCGGAGCACCCACCATTGAAGAAATCCCCGAGGAAGAAAAGGAAAAAGCCATGGAACTGCACAAGGCCTTGGTGGAAGCCGCAGCCGAAAACGACGAGACGCTGATGGAAAAATTCTTCGACAGCGACACCCTCACCGAAGATGAAATGCGCGAAGGCATCCGCAAAGGACTGGCTTCGAGAAGCATGTTTCCCGTGTTCTGCGTGTGCGCGGGAAAAGACATGGGAGTCCGGAGGCTGATGGAATTCCTGGGAAATGTGGTGCCTTTCGTGGACGAAATGCCCAAGGTGCACAACACACGCGGCATGGAAACGGCTCCCGACCCCAACGGCCCGACCTCGCTCTACTTCTTCAAGACCGGCGTGGAACCGCACATCGGAGAAGTGCAATACTTCAAAGTGATGAGCGGAAAGGTGCACGAAGGCGACGACCTGAACAATGCCGACCGCGGCTCAAAGGAACGCATGTCGCAGTTGTTCGTCTGCGCTGGCGCCAACCGCATCAAGGTGGAAGAACTGGTGGCCGGCGACATCGGCTGCACGGTGAAATTGAAAGACGTGAAAACAGGTAACACCCTGAACGGGAAAGACTGCGAAAACCGCTTTAACTTCATCAAATACCCGAACCCCAAATATACCCGCGCGGTGAAAGCCGTGAACGAGGCCGAAACGGAGAAAATGATGAACGCGCTGAACCGCATGCGCGAGGAAGACCCCACGTGGGTGGTGGAGCAAAGCAAGGAGCTGCGCCAGATCCTGGTGCACGGACAGGGGGAATTCCACCTGCGCACCCTGAAATGGCGCATGGAGAACAACGAAAAAATCGCCATCAGATTTGAAGAACCGCGCATACCTTACCGCGAAACCATCACCAAGGCGGCGCGGGCCGACTACCGCCACAAGAAACAGTCGGGCGGCGCCGGCCAATTTGGCGAAGTCCACTTGATCGTGGAGCCCTACTACGAAGGCATGCCCGATCCTGAAGTGTACCGCTTCAACGGGCAGGAATACCGCATAAACGCACGCAGCAAGGAAGAAGTGCCCTTGGAATGGGGCGGAAAACTCGTCTTCATCAACTCCGTGGTGGGAGGCGCCATCGACGCACGCTTCATGCCGGCGATCCTGAAAGGCGTGATGCAACGCATGGAACGCGGGCCGCTGACGGGAAGCTACGCCCGCGACGTGCGCGTGATCGTTTACGACGGAAAGATGCACCCCGTGGATTCCAATGAAATCTCGTTCATGCTGGCCGGACGCAACGCCTTCAGCATGGCCTTCAAAAACGCAGGCCCGAAAATCCTGGAACCGATCTACGACGTGGAAGTGTTTACGCCGACAGACAAGATGGGCGACGTGATGAGCGACCTGCAAGGGCGCCGCGGCATGATCATGGGCATGGTGAGCGAAAACGGATATGAGAAACTCACGGCCAAAGTGCCACTTAAGGAAATGTCGAACTACAGCACTTCGCTGAGTTCCATCACCGGCGGGCGGGCCTCCTTCATCATGTCGTTCGCCAGCTACGAACTCGTACCTGCCGACGTACAAGAGAAACTGATCAAAGACTTCGAAGCGCAGCAAGGCAGCGAAGACTAAGAAAAAAAGAATCTTGCTTGTGTCAACTCCCCGCTTCTGCGGCTGGCCGAATGCCGGCTGCGGAGGCGGGATTTTCTTTTCCGCCCTCTCCGCGGCCCCGGCGCAGGTCCATGAAGTCCTATCCCGGAGGAGATTCTCATCCTATTGAGGATCAACGGAATAAGCACCTTTTGAAACACTTCGGCTTTTCTCAGGCGATTCACATTCTTTTCTCAAGCGGAAAAATTCATTTTCTCAAGAGGAAAAATCCCATTCCCCTTGAGAGCAATATTGTCCTAATCCCGCCACACACGGTTTCCCCCAATAACGGAGCCGCAGGACATTCTTCCGCTTAAGGAAAATGCGGGCCGCATGAGGAAAAAGCCCGGCCCTTGCCGTTCTGGCGGATTCAACGAAGTTCCTTCACGAGCCATGCGGAAGCCATGGAAACGGCATGCGGCAAGTTGGCAAAAAAACCATGGTCTTCGCCCGGAATCACTTCGATGCTGCTCTCAGGCATCACTTCGTGGAAACGTTCGCCATAAGTGTAAGGCACGATGCGGTCGGCTTGTCCGTGGATGACCAGCACGGGGCCTTCATATTTTGCCGCCGTCTCATAAATCGGCAAAGCCAATGCCGTCTGGATGAATTCCCGTCCAAGCTCATGCCCGGAAGGCAGTTTCACGAATTCCGGCGCATGCCAGGGGTCATAAGAAGCACCCATGGTGTTTCCCCTCAACGCATCGTCGCGCAAGACGGCCGCAGGTGCCATGAGCACGACGGCTTTTATTTTCTTCTTGCCAAGTTGCCCGGCAGTCATCGCAGCCACCACGCCACCTTGGGAATGCCCCAGCAAAGCGATGTCCCCCGCCTGCGGGAAGGCCTCGGCCCACGCCACCACCGCCCGCGCATCCTCGATTTCATTGGGCACGGTCATGTGGCGGAACTCCCCGTCGCTACGCCCGTGGGCATTAAAGTCAAAGCGCAACACGCCGATGCCCCCGGCCAGCAACTCGTGCGCAATGCCATCAAAAAGCGGGCCGCCCATGTTCCCCGCAAAACCATGGCACAAAATCACGAGGGGACAGTGCCCGCCGCCCTCCATCGCCGGAAGCTGCAGGCGGGAAGCAAGCCGCCCCACGGCTCCTTGGATATAAAAAGTGGAATCTGTCTGTGCCGACACGCCAGGGGAAAAAGCCCCCATAAAAAAAGCTAACGCCAAAAGTCTTCTGATTTTCATTTATCTCATGTTTTTATCGTCCATCCCAATCGCCGGGCCTCCCCCAAGGCTCAGGCCACGTCCGTGATGCCTGCAATGCGGTCCTGGCCGGCTCCTAAAGATAACATTTCTTCCTCAAGCATGCAATCATCCGGCCCGTTTTCTTCCAGTTTTTAAGAAAACAAAGAATGCAATGATCACATGAATCACAAAACACCGATTTAAGGTTAACAACGTTAAAATTCATAGCAAATATTCATATCTTTCCTTTCACGGCACATGGATGATGCGTATATTTGCGGACATGAAGAAGTTAACGATTTGGATTGTCAGCATAATCATCGGAGTCTCCTTTCTGGGACTGCTGATGCTGCAAATGCGATACATCGAGCAAATGGTAAAGATGCGGAAAGAACAGTTCGATGAATCGGTCATACGCAGCCTGAACCAGGCCTCGCGGAACTTGGAGCAAAACGAAACCTTCCGCTACCTGGAACGCTTCATGCGCGAGAATCCTGACGGGCTCCCCGACTCGCTCCCCCAATTGTATATCAGCGGAGCGCATAACTTCGGCACGGAACTGCAATTGCACGACACGGTGGGACGGATCCATTCGGGATTCGAACTGAAAACCATCGTAAAACACCCCTCCACGATGCCCAAAGTGTTGCGCGTGGAAAGCGGCAACAGCATCAACGAAGCCAGCCGCTCGTTCAGGGAATACATCAAGAACGCCTACATCTACCACAAGGGGCTGCTCGACGAAGTGATCTACAGCATCCTGTACACCGCGAGCGAAAAGCCGCTGGAAGAACGCATCAACTTCAGGCTGCTGGACCAGGACATCCGGAACGCACTGGAGAACAACGGCATCAGCATCCCTTACCACTTCACCGTGTCGACCAACGACGGGCGGGAAGTGTACCGATGCCCGGATTTCGAAGAAAAGGGGAAAGACTATTCCTACTCCCAAGTGCTCTTCCGCAACGACCCTGTCGGGAAAATGGGGATCGTGCGCATCCACTTCCCGGACATGAACGAATACCTGCTGGAGACGGCACGGATGATGATTCCCGCCTTGGCCTTCACCATCATCCTGTTTGTGACTTTCGTATACACCATATACGTGATATTCAGGCAGAAGAAGGTGACGGAAATGAAGAACGACTTCATCAACAACATGACGCACGAATTCAAGACCCCGATCTCGTCCATCTCCTTGGCAGCCCAAATGCTGGCCGACCAGTCCGTCAAGAAGAGCGAGGCCATGTATGAAAGCCTGTCACGCGTCATCAACGATGAAACGAAACGGCTGCGTTTCCAGGTGGAGAAAGTGCTGCAAATGTCATTATACGACCGGGACAACATCGCCTTCAAACAAAAAGAAGTGAATGCCCACGAGTTGCTGGCCGGAGTGGTGAAGACACTCACCCTCAAAGTGTCACAGAACGGCGGATCCATATCCACGGACTTCCGTGCGGAACATCCCGAAATCTATGTGGACGAAATGCACTTCACCAACGTGGTCTTCAACCTCATGGACAATGCCGTCAAATACAAGCGCGACGACGTAGAACTCCATCTGACGCTACGCACATGGAACACCGGAGAGAAACTGAACATTTCGGTGGAAGACAACGGCATCGGCATCCAAAAAGACGACCTGAAACGCATCTTCGAGAAGTTCTACCGGGTGCACACCGGCAACAAACATGACGTGAAAGGCTTCGGGCTGGGATTAGCCTACGTGAAGAAAATCGTAAGCCTCCAACACGGCACGATACGGGCAGAAAGCGAATACGGCCACGGAACGAAATTCATCATTACATTACCAATTATAAAAAAATAAGATTATGGAAGAAAAGTTGCATATATTATTATGCGAAGACGACGAGAGCCTGGGCATGCTGCTCAGGGAGTATTTGCAGGCCAAGGGGTATGACGCCGAGCTTTATCCCGACGGAGATGCCGGCTACAAGGCCTTCCTGAAAAACCACTATGACCTGTGCGTGCTGGACGTGATGATGCCAAAGAAAGACGGCTTCCAGCTGGCACAGGAAATACGCCAGGTGAACTCCGAAATCCCCATCATCTTCCTGACAGCCAAGAACCTGAAGGAAGACATCTTTGACGGATTCAAGATCGGAGCCGACGACTATATCACCAAGCCCTTCTCCATGGAAGAACTGGTGTTCCGCATGGAAGCCATCTTGCGCCGCGTAAGAGGCAAGAAAGTGAAGGAGACCAACATGTACAAATTAGGCAAGTTCACCTTCGACACGCAACGCCAAATCCTGGCCATCGGCGACAAACAGACCAAACTGACCACGAAAGAGAGCGAACTGCTGTCATTGCTTTGCGCGCACGCCAACGACGTGCTGCAACGCGAACTGGCCCTGAAGACCATCTGGATCGACGACAACTATTTCAACGCCCGCAGCATGGACGTGTATATCACCAAACTGCGCAAGCATCTGAAAGACGACCCCGACATTGAAATCAACAATGTCCACGGAAAAGGCTACCGCCTGATTGTGCCCAACAACGAAGATTGAGATTGATCGAGGCATCGCGTGGAACTCTTAAAAAAAAACCGCCCCCGGATCAATTCCGGCGGCGGCTTTTTCTTGTCTCTCGCCTGCGGCTCAGCCTTGGATTCTCTTGTTCATAATGATGTGCACCACAATGCCAACCACCACAAGCAACAAAGCCGTGCCGTCGACCCAATTGTAGTCAACCCACCCGAAAGAGAAACTCAACACCAATACCACTGTTCCCAATACAACCAGGAGAATTCCCAGATTTTTCAAAAAATTGTCCATTGTATATTTCTTTTTTATGTTTTCCTCAATTTGCGCTACAAATTAAAGCATAATTATTTAAACGCCGAAACTTTTCGCCGAAAAAAAACAGCCGGGCCTCATTTTAGGCCTCATTTTAATCCTTGGTATTCGTGAAAACTTTCCGCAGGACTTCCTGGCTGACGCTCAATTCCTCCACCGTGAGCCCCTTCAGAGCCTCCTTCAACGTCTTGTTGGCCACGAACCTCGACATTTCCTCCAAGTCACGCCCCCGCTTGGTCAGATGGACAAGGTTCGTACGGCGGTCCGTCTTACTGGAAATCCTCACCACAAGATTCAGCCGCTCCATGTTGTCAATCAGCCTCGTCATGCTGGGCTTGTCCTTGAAAGTGGCATTGCAGAGTTCTTGCTGGGTGACCCCGTCCTTTTCCCACAAGTAAAGCAGCACCGTCCACTGCTCAGGCGTGATGTCGACATTATATTGCCGGAAATTGCGGTAAAGTTTACGATTAATGGCGGCCGAAACCTTGCCGTTCAGGATCGCAAAGATCAGCCTGATATCAAAATTGAATTGTTCACCCATGTCATTCATGTTTTCAGAATTACAAAGTTAGGATTTTTATCATAGAACCAGGAGAAATCTCCCAGTTAAAATTGTTAAATTATGCCTTCCGGTTCCGGGACGCCAAGGAATTTTTCAAGAAAAAGTTCATTTAACCGCATGAAAACTTGCAGGTTCATCCGAAAAAGCGTAATTTTGCACCGCATTTTGCAAAAACATCATTAATTAATTATTTAACGGATTATGAATCAATACGAAACCGTTTTCATTTTAACTCCCGTTTTGTCTGACGACCAGATGAAGGAAGCGGTCAACAAGTTCCGGAAAATCCTCACCGACAACGGTGCAGAGATTATCAACGAAGAGAACTGGGGCCTGAAGAAACTGGCTTACGCCATTGAAAAGAAGTCCACCGGATTTTACATCCTCATGGAATTCAAGGCACAGCCTGAAGTGATTAAGACTTTGGAAGTGAACTTCCGCCGCGATGAGAAAGTGCTCCGCTTCCTGATCGTCAAGATGGAGAAGTATGCAGCCGAATACGCTGAGAAGAGAAGAAACAACAAAGCTAAAAAGGAGGATAAATAATTATGGCACAGCAATCAGAAATCAGATATTTGACTCCGCCGACAGTGGACGTGAAAAGAAAGAAATACTGCCGTTTCAAGAAAAGCGGCATCAAGTATATCGACTACAAAGATCCCGAATTCTTGAAGAAATTCTTGAACGAACAAGGAAAAATCCTGCCCCGGCGCATCACGGGCACTTCAATGAAGTACCAACGCCGCGTGGCTCAGGCCGTGAAACGCGCCCGCCACTTGGCTCTCCTTCCGTTCGTAACCGATTTGATGAAATAATAAATTTAAGGAGGAGAAAAAAGTATGGAGCTTATATTGAAAGAAGATATCACGGGTTTGGGCTACAAGAACGATATCGTGACGGTAAAAAACGGCTATGGCCGCAACTACCTCATCCCTACCGGAAAGGCTGTGATTGCCTCCGAGTCGGCCAAGAAAATGCTGGCAGAAGAATTGAAGCAACGCGCCCACAAGCTGGAGAAAATCAAAAACGAAGCCTTGGCCTTGGCTGAGAAACTGTCTGCAGTCTCACTGACCATTCCTACGAAAGTGAGCGCCACAGGAGCCATTTATGGTTCTGTGAACAGCTTGCAGATTTCTGACGAACTGAAGAAGTTGGGCTACGACATCAACCGCAAGACCATCGAAGTGAAGGACGTGAAGGAAGTCGGCGCATACAAGGCTACCATCCGCCTGCACAAAGAAGTGACGGTGGAAGTGCCTTTCGAAGTAGTAGCAGAAGAGGCTTAACCATTTGTGTGACTATTTTTTATAGGTCTATTTTTAACAAGGAGCATCCTTTGGGGGGTGCTTCTTTTTTGTATGACAAAAGCGTCCGCCAGAAAACAAGGGAACAGCTGAAAATTAGCGGGGGACTGTTTCCCCGCGCGTCCTTCATCAAGGGGGGCCCACCCTTTCATTTTTTGCGTATGAATGGTCTTCGCCTCCCTTTCCCCTTCCGTAAACTCCATTTCCCAGTTTATACGATCCCATTTTGGGGGTAGGCCTTATCTTTCTGTCAATCAACGAAAAACAGAACACCTTGGAAGACGTGTCTTTTTCTCAGGCGATTCACATATTTTTCGCTTGAAAAAAATATGTGAATCTCAAGAGAGAAATTTGCACGCCTCTTGAGAGCGATTTTGCCCTATTCCGCCACGTGGCCTTTTTCCCTCACGAGGCGGCAAAAACCTCTTCCGCTTCAGCAAGGCAAACCTTTAGACTATATCCCCGCCGAATTCCTACTGCCCCCAATAAGACCGTGGTTTTTTCCCCCATCATGTCGCCCACAGCTTTGGCAGGCGCGGCAAAAAAAAGAGCCATACTCCCGTATGGCTCTTCCTTTTCCTTTGTTCGTATTCCCGATCGTGATTATTCAGCAACCGGAGCAGCAGCACTGTCGGCTACGGCACTGTCAGCAGCAGCGCTGTCAGCACCCAAAGTATCAACTTCCATAACTTCTTCTTCCATAACTACGCTGGCAGAATCAGCAGCAGTTTCAGCCTGAGAAGTTTTGTTGCCGCAAGAAGCGAACGAAATAGCTGCGAAAGCTACGAACATAAATGCTAACTTTTTCATTTTCTTTGCTTTTTAAATCTGTAAAACAATCAATTGCTTATTAAAACACTGCAAAGGTAAATACTTTTTTGATATGTTGTACACTTTACCCTTCTTTTTTTGCAGACATTTTTTCATTTATTATATAAAACACAATAAATCAACCCCTTGCACACTGTTAATTTTTTGATTCTTCTTTCGTTTTCATTGCGGGGAAATGTGTAACTTTGCGGAAGTTATACAAGAAAGGACAAGAATGGAACAGGCAAACATGGCGGGAAACCCCGTGCTTATGGGGAAAAAGGCGGCCTACTTCACATTGGGCTGCAAGCTGAATTTTTCCGAGACGTCCACCATCAGCCGTTTGTTGGAACAGGCGGGAGTGCGGGCGGCGCGGGAAGGAGAACGCGCAGACCTCTGCGTGATAAACACATGCTCGGTCACGGAAGTGGCCGACCACAAATGCCGCCAGGCCATCCACAAACTGGTAAAAGCGCATCCCGGCGCTTTTGTGGTCGTGACGGGTTGCTACGCCCAACTCAAGCCGGAGACCGTGGCAGACATCGACGGAGTGGACTTGGTGCTGGGAGCCGAGCAAAAAGGAGACCTCCTACGCTATTTGGAAGAACGCCTGCCACATTCGCCCTGCGGAAACAAAGCAGCAGCCCACGAGTTCCACACCGTGCCGGCTAAAGACATACACACGTTCGTGCCCTCATGCTCCTGCGGGGAAAGAACGCGCTATTTCCTGAAAGTACAAGACGGATGCGACTACTATTGCACCTATTGCACGATTCCCTATGCACGGGGACGCAGCCGCAACGGCAGCATCGAATCCTTGGTGAGGCAGGCGCAGCAGGTGGCAGAAGAAGGCGGACGCGAAATCGTGCTCACCGGCGTGAACACCGGCGATTTCGGAAAGACTACGGGAGAACGCTTCCTGGACCTGCTGAAAGCACTGGACAAAGTGGAAGGCATCGACCGCTACCGCATCTCGTCGATAGAACCCAACCTGCTCACGGACGAAATCCTGGAATTCTGTGCGGACTCACGGGCTTTCATGCCTCATTTCCACATTCCGCTCCAAAGCGGCAGCGACGAAGTGCTCCGGTTGATGCGACGCCGCTACACCACCGGTTTCTTCGCCGAGAAGGTGCGGCGCGTAAGAGAACTGATGCCCGACGCTTTCATCGGCGTGGACGTGATGGTCGGAATGCGGGGCGAAACGAAAGAACTTTTCGAAAAGGCACATGACTTCATCCTGTCGCTGGACATCTGCCAGCTGCACGTGTTCAGCTATTCCGAACGGCCGGGCACGGCAGCGCTCAAGATCGAGCCGGCCGTCCGGCCCGAAGAGAAACATCGCCGCAGCCAACTGCTGCTGGAAATTTCCAACCGGAAATGGGAAGCATTTTATGCCCGCCACATCGGAAAGGAAGCCGAAGTGCTGCTTGAAAAAGCCAAACCGGCGGGAGAGCTGATGCATGGCTTCACGCCGAATTACATCAGGGTTGAACTTCCGGCAGACGAACGGCTGGACAACCACTTGATGAAAGTGAAACTGGAGAAATTCAACGCCGATGGTTCCGCGCTCCGCGCAGTGCCGGCCGGACAGCCAAACACGGAAAAAACATGGAAAAAGCAGCCGTAGTGATATTGAATTGGAACGGGAAGGACATGATGAGCCGTTTCCTGGCCGGCGTGGTGGCGCACACGCGGGGAGGCACAGTGTATGTGGCCGACAATGCCTCGACAGACGGATCGGTGGAATGGCTGCAAGAGAGATTCCCGGACGTGAAACGAGTGGTCTTAGACCACAACTATGGATTTGCCGGAGGCTACAACCAAGCCCTCTCCCGCATCGAGGCGGAATACTTCGTGCTGCTGAACTCCGATGTGGAGATCCAGTCGGATTGGCTCACCCCTTTGCTGGAATATATGGAAACACATCCAGAAGTAGCAGCCTGCCAGCCCAAGATCAGAAGCTGGCACGAGCCAGACCGGTTTGAGTATGCCGGCGCCGCAGGCGGTTACATCGATGCCTTAGGCTATCCTTTTTGCCGCGGACGCATCATGGGCGAAGTGGAACGCGACGCACATCAATACGACTCGGTGGCCCCGGTGTTTTGGGCCACAGGAGCTGCCCTGATGGTGCGCAGCCGGGTGTGGCGCGAGGCCGGAGGGCTGGACGCACGCTTCTTTGCCCACATGGAGGAAATCGACTTCTGCTGGCGGCTGCGAAGCCGGGGACACGGGATCGTGTGCGTGCCTTCCTCCGTGGTGTTCCACGTCGGAGGCGGCACGCTGCCCAAAGAGAACCCCCGAAAGACCTACCTGAATTTCCGCAACAACCTCTACATGCTCTACAAGAATCTTCCCGACGCACGGCTGGCATCGGTGATGCGCTGGCGGTTCGGGCTAGACATGCTGGCATCGCTGCAATTCCTGCTCGGCGGGAAATGGGGCTCTTTCCGGGCCGTGTGGCGGGCACACGCCGATTTCAGGAAACAGAAAGCCGGTTTCACGCCCTCGCGCCATGAAAACCTTTCGCGGACGGTGATAGACCCCATCCCGGAACAAGCGCCATTCAGCATCCTGTGGGCATACTATGTCCGCGGATTGAAGCGTTTCTCCCAACTTCCGTGGTGAGAATACCTGCGCGACACACAAGCACAAACTTGGAAGGGGGCACGCCCGTGCGGGCGTGCCCCCTTCCAAGTCACAGACCTATCGCCGCTTCCCTTCTATTCCCCCTTCAGCAATGCCACATGGAAGACCCGTCCCGTACGGTTACCTGCGGACGGTTGGAAGCGGATTTCCACCGCGTCTTTTCCATCAAGGAGCGCAGCCGGAATGGCATATTCCTTATCCACAAACGCATGTGTTCCCTGAGTCCGGTTGAAGTCTTCGGCGGCGACACGTTGCCCGTCGACCAAGATGTCGAACTTCCGCCTCCTTGTGTCTTCCCCCCAATAACGGACACGCAGCGTAAGCGCCTTTTCGCCTCCCGTGGCAAGCCGGTAGCTGAAGAATCCCCCATCGGCCGCGTCGCGCCAGCTCTCATCTTGATGATAGCCCTGCGAAGAAGCGGAGGATTGCATCTGATGGTCGGTCTCCGGCTGTTGCTCGCCGGGTTTCACGCGGTCCACCGTGCGGCGGTCCAAAGCCAGCCTTTCTTGTTCCTGGCGCGCCAGACTCTCCTGTTCCTGCCGGTATTCAGATTCCGACAGCCGATGGAAATACAACGTGTAGCGGCAGTCATGAATGCCGGAAAACGGCTCAAGCACGAGGCCGTCATATTTCCCGGGACGGAACAGTCCGGGACATGTGAAATGCAAGGGTTTTCCTTCCACGGGCTGCATGCGCTCCAGTTTCGACATGACTTCGGCGGAAGTGCCGATCATGACCGGGGCTTCGCTGAGCGGCAGCAGTTTCCCGCTGGCGATATGCCCCCAACGGCTGTCGCCGGCCACCAGCCCGCGCAGATCCTCGTCGCCGGCACGGGCAGCCAGCACGACGGGGCCATAAAGCACAGAGACATATTCGGGCACATTCGGAATGTGCTCCATGGCGACATGCATGGGCATGTGCATCTCCACCACGTCGCCGTCCTTCCATTTCCGTTCTATCGTGAAATAAGACGACGGGCGGGCGTCCACCGGACAATCCTTACCATTGACCTTCACCGAAAGTTTTCCCGCGGCCACCCACGAGGGATAACGCAGGTGCAGCGCGAACGTCGACGGCTTCTTGAGCGCGAACGTCAGCCGGGTGTCCGCCTGGCTGGGAAATGCCGTTTCCTGCTTCACCGTCAGGCCACGCTCTTTCCAGTCCAATTCCGAAGCGATGAAAAGGTTGACATACAAATCGTTTCCCGAACGGGCATAAATGAACTTGCCGTACTTCACATGGTTCTCCATGCCCGTGCCCACGCAACACCACATGCCTTGGTTGGGGGCAGAATACACACGGTAATGTTGCGGACGCGCAGGAGTGAAATACACGAACCCGCCGTGTCCGGGGTGTTGGGTGGAGAGAATGTGGTTGAACAAAGCGCGCTCATAAAAATCGGCATAGCGAGCCTCGGGGCGCATGCGGAAAAGCCCCTCCGCGAGTTTCAACATGTTATAGGTGTTGCACGACTCCGGCCCTTCGCGGTCTTCGGCATACTCGATGCAATGGTCGGCTGACGGGAAATGTTCCCGGCGGCTGTTCCCGCCAAAGGAAAGCGAACGGTTGCGGGCCACGGTCTCCCAGAAAAAGTCGGCTGCGGTGAAATAGGTGGAATCGCCCGTCACTTCAGCCACACGCTGGAAGCCCACGAACTTGGGCACTTGGGTGTTGGCATGCATGTTGTCGAGATGATCCACCCGCCTGGCCATGCTGTCGAACAGCCGATGGTGGGTGAAGCGCCGCGCGGCATCCAGATATTTCTTGTCGCCCGTCATCTCGTAGGCGTCCACATAGACCTCGTTCATGCCGCCATATTCCGTGTCAAGCATGGCTTCCATCTGCTTGTCGTCCAGCGGGGCAATGACTCCCAGTCCCCAATCGCAGAACTTAAGGAACATCTCACGCGCGGTGGCGTTTCCGGTGTACAAGTAGACGTCGCGCAATCCTGCATACATCTTGTGCAGGTTGTACCACGGTGACCACAACTTGCCCACGGCCCGGCCGTTGCCGGCTTTCACTTGGTTCCAGGTAGCCATCCCGCCGGGTATTCCGCCGAGATAGCCGTCGCCGTTCTTGTCCTGGCAGGCCTTCAGTTCGTCCACCATGTAGCCGGCCCGTTCCTTGCAGGCCGTGTTGCCCGTGGAAGCATAGGCCATGGCGAGCGCACTGAGGTAATGCCCGGCCACATGCCCGTCCAATCCGGCCCAATTGGGGAATGGTTCCGCCTTCAGCGGCAATCCCGCCTCTTTGAAAAACGGAGCCATCAGACGGTCGGCATCATACTGCAACAACACTTGGATGTCCAAGTCGCAGGCATGCTTGAAAGGCCCGTCGAGCAGCCGCACTTCCTGCAAGGGGAATTCCTCCACGCCGCCTTTTCCCTGCACGGCATTGCACCAAAGGCATCCTCCTAAAAGGAACGCCGCAAACAAACGTAACTTACGATTCATGATTTTAGCAGTTTTTTAATATATTAGCCCTGCAAAATTAAAGATTTGTCCGGCACAACAAGCCCCCCATCCCATCTTTTAACAAAAATTACGCCCGGCAAACGTGAACCCTCCTGACGGCCTCTCCTCATTTATGAGGAAAAACAAGATTTTATTTTGCTTTTTTTAAAGAAAAACTTGTCAGCCAGCTTATTAATTTGTATATTTGCATACGAAATTAACGAATAATAAGTTTTGAGACGAACACTTTTGTTTTTGACCGGTTGCTTGGTGTTCTTTTCTTCTTGTCGTTGGAATGCCGACGCGTGGTGGACTGACGATGCGACAGAGAAGAATAGCCATATCTTCCGTTACGACCGTCTGGTGGACGAATTCGTCTCCTTGAACAGTTTCTCCGCACTCCAGCAGATGAACACGGAATACCCTGTTCCCACGCGCCTGCTCATCGAAAACGTGCTGGGCATCGGTTCGGTGGAAGATGCGCACATCGAACAGCGCCTGCGCGATTATTTTCTGGACTCCACGATGCAGGTGCTGCTGCAGGACGTGCACCATGAATATTCGGACCTGGACCGGGAGGAAAGCGAACTGGCCACGGTGTTCCGCCAAGTGAAGGCTTCCGACGAACATTTCAAAGTGCCTTTCATCTACACGCAGATTTCCGGGCTGAACCAAAGCATCGTCGTGGGCGACAGCATCCTGGGCATCAGCCTGGACAAATACTTGGGAAGGGACTATCCTTTATATAAAAAATACTACCACGGGTTCCAGCGGTGGATGATGGACCGCTCACGGCTTGTGCCCGACGCGGCTTTCTACTACCTCTCCCATGAATACCCGCTGGACGAGCACGAGACACACACACTGTTGGACTACATCGTGGATTACGGCAAAATGCATTGGGTGATCGCCCGTTGCCGCAACGTGTCGTTGGAAGAAGAAGCCGGATTTTCCCCCGAACGCGTGGAGTGGTACCAGCAACACGAAGCCCGCCTGTGGAAATGGCTGCAGGAACACAAGGCCTTGGAGTCGGCAGACAGCGCCATCGTGGCCGCCTTCATGCTGCCCTGCTCCGAAGAGGCCATAATCCAGAAAAAAGGCGCAAACCAAATCGGCCTGTGGTTTGGCCTGCAAATCATCAACCGCTACATGAAAACGTGCCCGAAGATGCCCGCCGGAGAATTGCTCCGCCAAAGGGACTACGAGGAAATCCTGAGGAAATCGGGCTACAATCCCGTGGAGAAAAAATAGACTGTTATGGAACCGGCTTTATATCTGATTCCCGTCACATTGGGAGAAACGGAACTTTCCCGCGTGTTGCCAGCCTACAATGCGGAAATCGTGCCGCAAATCAAACACTTCATCGTGGAAGACGTGCGTTCGGCACGCCGTTTCCTGAAAAAAGTGAACCGAGACATTCGAATAGACGACCTGACCTTCTACCCCATGGGGAAGCATGCTTCCCCGGAAGTGTTCGAGTCCTACCTCCGCCCCTTGGAACAAGGCATGTCCGTCGGCGTGATTTCAGAAGCCGGATGCCCGGCCGTGGCCGACCCCGGGGCAGACGTGGTGGCCATCGCCCAGCGCAAAGGCTTGCGCGTGGTGCCCCTCGTCGGGCCGTCGTCCATCCTGTTGGCCGTGATGGCTTCCGGCTTCAACGGACAAAGTTTCGCATTCAACGGTTATCTGCCCATAGAACCGTCCGAACGCACCAAGCGCCTCAAACAACTCGAGCAACGGGCCTATTCGGAACACCAGACCCAGATTTTCATAGAAACCCCTTACCGCAACGCCAAACTCTTCGCGGAAATTCTACGCACATGCCGCCCACAGACCCGCTTGTGCGTGGCTGCCGGACTAACCTGCGAGACAGAGAGTGTCAAGACCCATAGCGTGCAGGATTGGAAAAAAATTTCCTTGCCGGACCTGTCCAAGACCCCTGCCATTTTTCTCATCTACAAATGAACGCTGCAAACGCCGCTTCAGGAACCGTTTTTTTCCTCAGGCGATTCACATTTTTTTCGCTTGAGAAAAAAATGTGAATCGCCTGAGATATTCCAGAAACCCGAAAGAAATCCATAATTCGTTGACTACAAACACCATGCCAAACGCTCCGTTTCCCCTTCCCCGCTTGGCATAGCCCCGCCTGCCGCCTCATGGGAACACCCGGCGACACGCAACCATTCCTAAAGATTTTTCAACCGGAACCCGCTTCGCGGAGACAAGCCCGAAGAAACACGCCCGCCTCCCCTGCGAAGCCTGTCGGCATTCGCCGGGACAAGCCAGACAGCGGGGCGCGGCTATTACCTGGAAGAACGCCCCCCACCAAAGTACTTCAAAAAGAACAGGAGGTGGTAATCAATGGAATTGTTCCAATATTGCCCCGTATGTGCTCCAGGACGCACGACATAATCGTGCATGATGCCGCGCTCCAGCAACTTCTCATGGAACGCACGGTTGACGGCAAAGAAGAAATCGGCATAACCGCAGTCGATAACCAGCTGCAACTCGCCGTCTTTCAGCCCGTCAATCTGGTTGACCACCGTATAATCGTCCCAGTTGCATGGCCCCGCATCGCGCACGCCGATGCGGTCTTTCATGTTCCAATTGTCCGGAAACGGGCGGATGTCCAATCCTCCGCTCATGCTTCCGGCCGCGCCGAACACATCCTTGTGGCGAATAGCCAGCCACATCGCGCCGTGTCCGCCCATGCTATACCCCGTGACCGCCCGCTTCTCCCGGACGGGCAAGGTGCGGTAATGCCCGTCGACATACGCCACCAGCTCCCGGCTGACGAAAGTCTCAAACTGCTTGTCCTTGTCCAACGGACTGTCCCAATACCAACTGTCCTCCCCGTCCGGACAGACGAAAATCAGGTTGTGGCGGTCGGCATAATCCCGAAGCTCCGGCTTCAGCCCCAGCCAGGACCTTTCATTCCCGCTATGCCCGTTCAGGAGGTACACCACCGGCGCACCGGCACCTCGCACCTCGTCCGGCGACACGACCAGGACGTTCACCGCCCGCCCCATCTTCTCACTCTTCACTTGCAACGTATCCACCACCGCCGCATAGGCCGACATCGCCGCACCTATGAACCAGCAGCACGCCAACATGCACATCTTCTTCATATTTCTTCTATTTGGTTTTCTCATATATCCAACACATAAGATTCCATCGTGCGCAGATCTATCGTCCACAACCGGCCTGCCAAGGTTTCCCCGTAGCCGCAGACCAGCTTCATCACCTCATGCGCCTGCACGCCCCCCACAACGGCGGCCGTCATCCCCGCCACACCTTTAAACGGCCGCATGGCCCGCAAGGCGGCCTCATCGGGAAACAAGTCGCGATAGGTCCGGAAACGCGGCGCGGCACACAACACCGCCACTTGGCCGCGGAAGCCCTCGATGGCGCCATAGACATAAGGCTTGCCCCACGCGGCACACGCATCGCCCACCACATAGCGGGTGGCGTAATTGTCACAGGCGTCCACCACCACGTCGTGCGCCTGCACCAACGCCACGGCATTGTCTGCCGTGAGCCGGACTCCGCAGGCCTCCACCTCCACCTCGCTGTTGAGCGACAACAAGCGCGAACGGGCGGCCTCCACCTTCGCCCGGCCCACTTCATTCTCGGCATAAAGCACCTGCCGGTGCAAATTGGAAAGGCTGACCACGTCGTCGTCCACCAACGTCAGCCGGCCCACCCCCGCGCCTGCCAGATAAAGCGCGACTGGCGACCCCAAGCCGCCCGCGCCCACCACCAAGACCCTGGCCCGTCGCAGTTTTTCCTGTCCGCCGACCCCTATCTCCGCCAATGCCTCCTGACGGGCATAACGCCCGCCCGGAGGCATTGGCGGATGCGGTTTGCCAGTGTCAAGCATAAGACTTCAGATCAAAACTTGCGTCCCAATCCTTCCACACCGGCTCGCGGCCGACACGCCTTAAAGCCGCCTCGACTTCCGCAGCCGTACGCTCGTCGCTCACATGGAACTGTTCCAAAGCCTGCGGATAAGTGAAATAGCCTCCAGGCTCGGTCTTGCTCTCCGCGCTCATGGTCGTCACCCCCAGCGTGGCCATATGGTCGCGGAAGGCGGCAGACTCGCGCGTGGAATAGGAAATATCCACGTCATGGTCGAAAATGCGCATGGCAAAGGTCACCTGCGCCAACTCGCGGTCACTCATCACCACATTGGGCTGGAATCCTCCATTCTCAGACGGACGCATGCGCGGGAAATTCACGCTATATTTCGTGCGCCAATAATGCTTCTGGAGATAACGGAGATGGAAGGCCATCATGGTGATGTCCGTGCGCCATTCCTTCTCCAACCCGATGAGCACCCCCATCCCGATGGAATGCACGCCCGCCTGGCCCATGCGGTCGAAACCGTCCACGCGCCATTCGAACTTCGACTTCATGCCGCGCGGATGATAAATATTATAATGCGCCCGGTTGTAAGTCTCCTGGAAACAGATGACGCCATTCATCCCGTGGGCCTTCAGCTCGGCGTATTCCTCAGCCTTCAACGGCATCACTTCGATCTTCAGATTGCTGAAATAAGGCTTGGCCAGGTCAAGCGCACGCGCCAGATAAGGCACGCCCGCCTTGGCGGGATTTTCCCCCGTCACGATCAGCAGATTTTCGAAAGGAGCCAGTTTTTTGATTGCCTTGTATTCGTTGACGGTTTCTTCCTCGGTCAAGATGGTACGCCGCATGGGATTGCTGACGTGGAACCCGCAATAGACACACGAATTAGTGCATGAATTGGTCAGATACAAAGGGATAAACATCGAAATCGTCCTGCCGAAACGTTCCTCGGTATACTTGCGGCTCAAGCGTGCCATCGTCTCCAGGTAAGGTGCCGCGGCCGGCGACACCAAAGCCATGAAGTCGTCCACGTCACAATGTTCCTTGGCCAAAGCCCGCCGCACGTCGGCGTCGGTCTTGGCATTGATCCGCTCCGTCGTCTCGTCCCACGAGATTTTCTCTAATTCTTCTGAAAACATTTTGCTCAAGTCCTCCTTCCTGTCATTCATTCAAAAAAGCGGTGAGCGGCGAACTGGCCTCCGCCACCATGCTGGCGGCCTGCAAGCCCAGCCCGGCTTCATAAGCCATACGCCCGGCCTCCACGGCCTGTTTGAAAGCCGCAGCCATCGCCACGGGGTCGCCCGCCACGGCAATCGCCGTGTTCACCAGGCAAGCCGACGCCCCCATCTCCATGGCTTCGGCCGCATGGCTGGGCGCGCCGATGCCCGCATCCACGACGACAGGCACATTGGCCTGCTCGATGATGATGCGCAGGAAGTCGCGCGTCTGCAGCCCCTTGTTCGTTCCGATAGGTGCCCCCAGGGGCATCACCGTGGCCGCCCCGGCTTCCTCCAAATGTTTGCACAATGTGGGATCGGCCTGGCAATAAGGCAACACGACGAATCCCAATTTCACCAACTCCTCCGTGGCCTTCAACGTTTCCGTGGAATCAGGCAACAAATAACGCGGGTCGGGATGGATCTCCAGTTTCAGCCAATTCGTGCCGAACGCCTCGCGGGCCATCTGCGCGGCGAAAACGGCTTCCTCGGCATTCCGCACCCCCGAAGTGTTCGGCAGCAACTGTATGCCGGGACGCGCCACATGGGCCAGCAAGTCGTCTTCCTTGTCTTCCAATTCCACACGCTTCATGGCTACTGTCACCATCTCCGTGCCAGAAGCCTCGATGGCCTTTGCCATCAGTTCGTTAGAATTAAACTTTCCTGTACCCAGGAACAGACGGGAACTGAATTCCCTTCCTGCAATCACCAATTTCTCCATATTCTTTCCTATTTTCATTCGATTCCGTTCCATTCACTATCCGCCACAAGCAGCCTTGACCACCACCACGCGCATGCCTTCCGACAACGCGCAAGCCTCCCATTGCGTGCGGGGCACCATGCGGTTCTCCACCGCCACGGCTATCCCTTGTGTCGGGAGCGACAATTCTTCCACCAGCGAAGCCAACGACACTGCCGCCGTCTCCACTTCTTTGCTATTTACCCATATTTTCATTTTATCCACATTATTTTGTTCCAAATCACATTAAACAGGCAAAAGCACAAAGAAGCGTCCCTACGCGGCTATGAGAAAGAACGGAAATCCAATCCCTACGGCAGTACGAACTGCATCAGGTTCGAGGGTATAATCTCAGCCCTTCCGGGGGCACCCCTTTGTCTTTACGCCCCCAAAGTTACAAAAAAAAGCAAAACGACAGAACCTTTCTTCCCCATTTTATCCCAAGAAACCACATTGCGGAATTTCGGCACAAAAAAATCCGCTCCCTCGGAAAAGGCATACCCTTTCCGAAAGAGCGGAGATGGCCCGCTGCCCGGGAAACGAAGGCCGGGACAAACGGGAACTTAATAGTTCTCCTTCTTCACCTCAAAATAAGCCTGCGGATGCAAGCAAGCGGGACATACCTGGGGGGCTTCCTTGCCCACATGGATGTAACCGCAATTGCGGCACTGCCACACGGTTTCCCCATCCTTGACAAACACCTTGAATTCTTCCAAATTCTTCAACAAGGCGAGATACCTCTCCTCGTGTCCCTTCTCTGCCACGGCTATCATACGATACATGGCGGCAATGGCCGGGAAACCTTCTTCGTCCGCAATCTCCGCAAACTTCGGATAGTCAGCCACCCACTCTTCATGTTCGCCGGCAGCCGCCGCTTTCAGGTTCTCCACCGTAGTGCCGATAACGCCCGCCGGATAACTGGCCGTAATCTCCACCATGCCGCCTTCCAGCCATTTGAACATCCGTTTGGCATGCTCTTTTTCCTGATCGGCCGTTTCGGTGAAGATGGCAGCAATCTGCTCGTAACCTTCTTTTTTGGCCGCACTGGCAAAATACGTGTATCTCATTCTCGCTTGCGACTCTCCGGCAAAAGACACCATGAGATTCTTTTCCGTGCGCGTTCCTTTAATACTTTTCTCCATCGTACTTCGTTTTTTAATGGTTTAAACTACATCTATGTCCTGTCAGACAAGGCAAAGATACAGATATTTTTTTCCATATTTGGATTTATTACAGCAAAAAAGCCACTTCCCGCGAGTTAAAGGTTGTTTAAGATCCACAAGAGCAGTAAAAACGGCTCAATCCAATGTGGTCTTCCTCACCATAACCACATTTCCACGGCTGATTTTCACATTATATATACCTGGAGCCAACCCGCTTTGATGCAAGTGGGAATCAAGGTCGCCATAGCGGCAGATGATGCGCCCCACCCAGGCACCATCCAGGGCATAGACCTCGCATTCGACCTCTGCATCGGCTTCGACAAAAGCCACGCCCATGCCTTCCACCACACGCAAGATGCCTTGCTCCAGTCCCGACGTGTCCCATGCCAGTCCTTGGCCTGGGGCGGCCAGCTCAAGAGTGGGTTCGGAAGCCAGCGTGGTCCGGTCAGCATCCCATAAGGCGAACTCATCTCCCGGTTCCAAATCCAAGCCTTCGCGCACCACCACTCTCAATGTGCCCCGCAAGTTCAGGCTCGAAAGGCCTTCCAGCTTCGTGCCGCGCACGCGGCTGCCGATGTAGAACACAAGCGTTCCGCCACGGTTCACCGTGAGCCTGCCGCCGGAGAAGTCCAGCGTGCCGATTGTCGAAGTCTCGCGCAGGCCGGGATAGAGGGTGCCTCCCCGCTCCACGGTGACAGAGGCATTGCCCAACAGGCCTTGCCCGCACAACACCGCGCCATTTTCCACCCTCAAAGCGCCCGTTCCCAACATGGGCTTCTCGGCCGAACGGTCATTCAGGCAAAGCGTACCGGCGGACACCGTACACGTGCCGGTGAAATCGCTCGCGCTGTTGACCGTCATCTTTCCCGTGCCGACCTTCTCGAACATCGTGCCAGTCCCCGTGATGACCGCCGAGAAGGTGAAGTCCTCATTCAGCGACCCGATTTTCCACGTGTTCACACCAGACTTGTAATCCAGGCACAAGCCGCCGAGGCTTCCCGCGCCCGTCACCTTTCCAATCTCGAAAGCCTTGCCGGAATTACCCACATAGACTCCTTCGGGGATGTTCAGCACGGCCTTCGGAAGACCGTATCCGTTGTCGAAAGAGAAAGCCTGCCCGGAATTCAAGGCCACCAGCGTCCCTTCAAACGCCGACCAGTCGCCTTGCAGGTAAGAACGCACGTAAGGCACGTTCACCCGCAGCGTGCCCTTGCCGTAGAGCCGCCCGGTGTAGGTGCAGCGGCTGTCCAGGTAGATGTAGGCGTCCACGCCTTCCTCCACCTTGAAGCTGTTGGAATTGGAGCTGTAAGAATACATGTTGTCGCAGTCCGCATAGGTGGAGTTCCCGGCAAAGACCAGCGTGTCGCCGAAGTTCACGTTGTCCGCCGTGGCCCGCAGCGTTCCTTCCTTCAGCACCACGTGGTCCAGCACATTGCCTCCTGCGGCCATGGCCAGCTCGCCCGCGCCGGTCTTGGTCAGCACGCCGCCGCCGTCGAACGCCGCCTGCATCGTGAAGTTCCCCTGCGTCTGGAGCGTGCCGCCGCCCTCGCCGATGGTGATGGGCGCGCCGTTCGTCACGGCGGCGGTGTTCCGTAGCGTGGCACCGTTCCGGATTTCCAGCTTGCCCTTTTCGGTGGTGTAGGCCCCGAACGCGCCGCTCGGCGTGATGCTGTTGGCCAAGGCCGAGATGTTCGTCCGCCCCCCTTCCAGCAAAGTCTTGCCCGTATAAGTGTTGGCCGTGCTGATGGTCAACATGCCGTCGCCCTGCTTCGTCAGTCCCGTTTCGCCGGAAATGCTCCCGGTGCCGGTAAGGATATAAATCTTCTCTTCATTCTTGAAAATCACGCTGGAGGGTTCCACCGCTTCGGCCAGCGACACGGTGGCCACTTCCGCCGCGTCATCGAAAATCACTTCGTCCCCCGTCGCGAACTTGTCCGCCTCCCCCGCGTTGCTGAAGTTGGCTTCGTTCCACAAGTCCCACACGTTGTGTCCCGATGTCCCGTTCCAATAGACCGTAGCCGGAGCACGCATGTCGTCCACCACCAAATAAACGGATTCCCCTTCCGCCTCCAAGCGCGCGGACAATCCGGAGAGGCCTTCAATCACCACTTCCGACAAGTCGCCCTTGATTTCCGGCACATCCATGATGTGGTATTTTCCATACGTCACGTGCTCCTCCCCGGCAAGCTGATGCTGCACCATGCGGAACACCGGCATCTGATAAGCGGGACCACCCGCCAAACCGCATTCCTTCAGCACCAGGCGGCTCTTCAAGGTCAGCACGTCGGCCTGCAGGTTCCCGGAATACAGGTCAAACTCCACCACCGCGCCGAAGTCCAGCACCAGGCTGTCCGCCTGCAGCGTGCCCAGCCCTTCGCCTCCCACGCGGAGAATGGCCCCGTACTCCATCTCAATGTCCTTCCCGAACTCTCCCGAAGCGTTCAGTTCCGCAAAACGGTTCATCCATACCCGGCTGTTGGGCAGGTTACCGTCGAAATTCGTCACACCGCCCCACAACTCGGTCGGCCCGGCATAAGCCTGGGTGCCGCCAAAGGTCAGCACGCCTTCGCCCTGCTTCACCAGGCGCATGTCCCCGCCGAAGTTTCCGCCCTGAAGCACGTATTCCGAACGGCTGGTGGTGATATTGTCGTTGTTGTCATGCCCCTCGGTGTGCGAGAAG
>CALUNJ010000002.1 GCA_944321975.1 uncultured Paraprevotella sp. | reverse complement strand
CAGGGCTAACCTGCATGGAGTCGTGGACAAAAAGTTCTTTCTCTTCAGAATCGCTAAGCTGTATGGCTATCCCCACTGAATTTCTACTGCCCCGAAAAACGGCTTCCCAGACATCGGCCGGGCTTCGGAAAGGGACAAAAAGGAAAGTGCCAACCGCATGACGTTCATACAATTAGCACTTCCATCTCTCGTGACCCCGGAGGGATTCTAACCCTCGACCTTCAGAACCGGAATCTGACGCTCTATACAGCTAAGCTACGGAGCCTTTGAAAAACGATGCAAAAGTAGGAAAAAAAAAGGATATACACAAACGTATTCCCCAAAATAATTTAAACGCGGGTTATCACATAGTCACAAAAAACAAAGATTCCGATTCCAATACAACAAAAAAACACTATCTTTGCAGTACAATATGAAACAAATCAAGAAAAGACATATCACAATGAGTAATTTAATCAAGCCTGTCGGCTATCATGCTGCACTTGACTTGCAGCAAACCGAAATCGCTATCAAGAAGATCAAAGACTTCTTCCTGAGCAGCATCTCCTCCGAGCTGCGCCTGAGGCGCGTCACCGCCCCGCTCTTCGTACTCAAAGGGCTGGGCATGAACGATGACTTGAACGGAGTGGAACGCCCCGTCACCTTCCCCATCAAGGACATGGACGAGGCACAAGCCGAAGTGGTCCATTCGCTGGCCAAGTGGAAACGAGTGACCCTCGCCGAATACCAGGTGGAACCGGGGTATGGCATCATCACAGACATGAACGCCATCCGGGCCGACGAGGAAATGGACAACTTGCACTCGCTCTACGTGGACCAATGGGATTGGGAACGCGTCATGCCGGCCAACAACCGCAACACGGACTACCTGAAGAAAATAGTCTGCCGCATCTACAACGCCATCCTGCGCACGGAATTCTACATCTGCGAGACGTACCCGCAACTCAAGGCCTTCTTGCCCGAGGACGTCTATTTCATCCATGCCGAGGAATTGCGCAGACGTTATCCCGACCTCACGCCCAAGGAACGGGAAGATGCCATCTGCCGCGAACACGGAGCCGTATTCATCATCGGCATCGGGTGCAAGCTGGGCGACGGGAAGGAGCATGACCTGCGCGCCCCGGACTATGACGACTACTCCACCATGGACCCGGGCACCGGGCTTCCCGGGCTGAACGGCGACCTGCTGGTGTGGTATCCCATTTTGGAACGTGCCATCGAATTGTCTTCCATGGGCATCCGCGTAGACCGCGAAGCCTTGTTGCGCCAGCTGAAATCAAGCGGGAAAGAAGACCGCAAGACCCTCTACTTCCACCGCCGGCTGCTGGAAGGCACCCTTCCGCAATCCATCGGAGGAGGCATCGGACAAAGCCGTCTGTGCATGGTGTTGCTCCACAAGGCCCACGTGGGCGAGACCCAATCGAGCATCTGGCCAGAGAAGATGCGCCGCGAATGCAAAGAGAATGGCATATTGCTCATCTGACCCCGCACGCAACACGCACCGGCCACCATATATGAGCCGTCTCCGGAACTTCCCCAAGGGGAGAGTCCGGAGACGGCCTCATTATGGAGCAGCGGGAGGAAGCACCTCCCGGCAGATTTCACCAAACAGGGGAAAGAAGATGCCCGCTCATCTTTCAGCCTCCACCTCCACGCCGGCTTCCCGGCAATCGGCTCCCATGGGCGGGTTCTCCTTTGTCAACGTGAGACGGACACGGCTCACGGCCGGGAAATCGCGGAAGATCCGTTCCAGGATCCTCCCGGCCACATGCTCCAGCAAGAGCGAAGGCACGGCCATCTCTTCCTTGACGCAATGGAACAAGTCGGCATAACTGACCGTAGCCTCCAGCCTGTCGGCACGCATGGCCGCCTCATAGTCTGTCCCGACCGCCAAGTCGACATAGAAATAAGCCCCGGTGAGGCGTTCCTGCGGATCCACGCCATGGCAGGCAAAGACCCGCACACGGCGCAGCAATATGGTTTGCGTCCTTATCCTCATGGCCCAACCACTATCCGCAACGCGAGGCACCGCAATACTTGCAAATAAGGCACCCTTCCTGGTAAACCAGTGTCTCATGCCCACAGTTCGGGCACTTCATTCCTTTGGCTTCAGTCCCGTCCGTGATATATTTCTTCAACGCACGCTCCACGCCGTTTTTCCACGTGTTGATGCTCTCGCTTTCCAATTGCAGGGAACTGACAAGCCGGATGACATGATCCAGCGGCATCCGGTAGCGCAGCACCCCTGAAATCAATTTGGCATAATTCCAATATTCCTTGTTAAACTTCTCGGAAAGGCCTTCGACGGTCGTCTTATATCCCTTTTTATTCTCGAACTGGAAGTCATAGCGTTTGTTGCCCTCCTCGTCCACGTTCTTGATGATGCGCCCCTTGGTCACGCTCTTCGGCAACACGATGCCTTCGTCGTCATCCTGCAATCCCGTAAAAATCTCATAAGGATAACCGTTGAGCAAGCCCACGAAAGCCACCCACTTTTCCTTGTTGTTCTGGAAACGCACCACGTCGCACTCAAGCACTTGCGGACGTTTTTCCACCACTTCAGGACGTTTGCAGGGTACTTCCTCCGGTTTCTTTTCGTTCTTCATGGCAATCATCACCCCGGAACGCGAGCCTTCGCGATAAATCGTGCACCCCTTGCACCCCGACTTCCAGGCTTCCACGTAAAGATGATCCACAAGTTCCTCGTCCACGTTGGCCGGAAGATTGACCGTGACACTGATGCTGTGGTCCACCCACTTCTGTATGGCACCCTGCATCTTCACCTTCATGAGCCAATCCACGTCGTTGGCCGTGGCTTTATAATAAGGAGATTTCGCCACCAGCCCGTCGATTTCCTCTTGCGTGTATTTCTTGTGGACGTCATAGCCATTGACCTTCATCCACGTGAGGAATTTATGGTGATAGACGATATACTCCTCGAAAGCGTCGCCCGTTTCATCCGTGAAATCCACATGCACTTCCGGATCGTTGGGGTTCACCTTGCGACGACGCTTATACACGGGCATGAACACCGGCTCGATGCCCGAGGTGGTCTGTGTCATGAGGCTGGTTGTGCCTGTGGGAGCGATGGTGAGGCATGCAATGTTGCGGCGCCCATATTTCACCATATCCCGGTAAAGTCCCGGGTCGGCCTCGCGCAAGCGGCTGATGAAAGGATTGTTTTTCTCCTTTTCCGCATCGAAGATCTTAAAGGCGCCCCGCTCCTTGGCCATCTGCACCGAGGAACGATAAGCCTGCAAGGCCACGGTCTTATGGACTTCCACGGCGAAATCCGTGGCTTCCTGGGTGCCATAACGCAGTCCCAGCGCGGCAAGCATGTCGCCTTCGGCCGTGATCCCCACCCCCGTGCGGCGCCCCTGCCCGCTCTTCCGATAGATTTTCTCCCAAAGATGGCGTTCCGTGCCTTTGACTTCCTCAGACTCCGGGTCGGCATCGACTTTCTGCAGGATCAATTCTATCTTCTCCAGCTCCAGGTCGATGATGTCGTCCATCAGACGCTGGGCCAGCCGCACATGCTTCTTGAACAGCTCAAAGTCGAAATAAGCATCAGGCGTAAAAGGATTCACCACATAAGAATAAAGGTTGATAGCCAGCAAACGGCAACTGTCATACGGACAGAGCGGAATCTCCCCGCACGGATTCGTGCTGACCGTGCGGAAACCCAGGTCGGCATAGCAATCCGGCACAGACTCACGCAGGATGGTGTCCCAGAACAACACGCCCGGTTCCGCGCTTTTCCATGCATTATGCACTATTTTCCGCCACAAATCCCGCGCACTGATTTCCTTTGAAACCATCGGCGACGCGCTGTCTATGGGGTATTGCTGCACATAAGGCTTGCCTTCAACGGCAGCCGCCATGAACTCGTCGTCGATCTTGACCGATACATTGGCCCCCGTCACCTTGCCTTCCGTCATCTTCGCGTCGATAAAAGCCTCCGCGTCAGGATGCTTGATGCTCACGGAAAGCATCAAGGCGCCACGCCGCCCGTCCTGGGCCACTTCGCGGGTGGAATTGCTGTAACGCTCCATGAAAGGAACAAGGCCGGTAGAAGTCAGCGCGGAATTTTTCACCGGGGAACCTTTCGGACGGATGTGCGAAAGGTCATGCCCCACGCCGCCGCGCCGTTTCATCAGTTGCACCTGCTCCTCGTCGATGCGTATGATGCCGCCGTAGGAATCAGCCGGCCCGTCCAGCCCGATGACGAAACAGTTGGAAAGCGAAGCAATCTGGTAATTGTTGCCGATGCCCGTCATGGGGCTTCCGGCTGGAATAATGTACTTGAAATGATCCAAAAGTCCGAATATTTCTTCGGCCGGAATCGGGTTTTCATACTTGTTTTCAATGCGGGCGATTTCTCGTGCGATACGCCAGTGCATGTCTTCCGGCGATTTCTCGTAAATGTGCCCGTAAGAGTCTTTCATGGAGTATTTGTTCACCCAGACTCTCGCGGCCAGTTCGTCTCCATTGAAATACTTGAGAGAAGCCTCGAAAGCGTCCTCATAACTGTACACGTTCTGTTCCACTGCGGTTTGTTTTAGGGTTATTCTTATATGATTCCGTCATTCGTTTTGTAGAAGCAATGGCGGTCTGTCCTCATCTCGGTGCAAAGCTACACATGTTTTCCGATATGGCCAAAAGAAACACTTAAAATCTTCCATCAAAACGGAAAGTTTTCCGCTTCAAACAGCTATTGTATTAAAAACAAGCATTTTACATTTTTAAAACCGCAAAAAAGTTTCCAAAAACATAAATCCGGGAAAACAAAATGTTTTGTAGAATAGCTGTTTATGGAACATTTTATGTATCTTTGCATGAAATAAAAACGCAAGTAAAATGATAGATTCACTGAAAAAACGGAGAAGCATCCGGAAATACGCCGACAAGCCCGTCGGCAAAGAACTTTTGAACCGGCTGCTGGCCGCATCGGAACGCACACAAACCATGGGCAACATGCAACTCTACAGCGTCGTCGTGACCCGCGACATGGAAATGAAACGACGGCTGGCCCCGGCACATTTCAACCAGCCCATGGTCACGCAGGCCCCGGTGGTGCTCACAATCTGCGCGGACTTCAACCGCACCGTGCGATGGGCGGAGCAGCGCGACGCCGTCCCCGGATATGACAATTTCCTTTCATTCCTGAATGCGGCAACCGACGCCTTGCTCTTCACCCAGACATTCTGCAATCTGGCCGAAGCGGAAGGACTGGGCATATGCTACCTTGGCACAACCCTCTACATGCCGTCGCAGATCATCGACATCCTGAAACTGCCGCGCCTGGTAATGCCCGTAGCCACGCTGACTGTGGGATGGCCCGACGAGCAACCGCCGCAAACCGACCGCCTGCCCCTGGAATCCATCACACACGAAGAAGTCTACCAAGACTATTCCCCAAACGACATAGACCGCTACTATAAAGAAAAAGAGGAGCTGCCCGAGAACCGCCATTTTGTGGAAATCAACCACAAGGAAACGCTGGCCCAAGTCTTCACGGACATCCGCTATACGAAGAAAGATAACGAGGCTATGAGCGAAGGAATACTACAGGCCTTGAGAAGGCAAGGCTTCTTGGACTGGCCGAAGCGTTAAAGGTTATTAACGCCAAGGAAATAAATTGGGGGAGTATTCACAGCGCAGAGGATAATGCTTATCTTTGAAAAGAGAACAAGACAAGTATTCACCCTTAAAAACTACGCTTATGAAAAAAATTCTATTCCTTTTGTGTACGCTGTGGACGGTCACACTCCAGGCACAGGAGGCACGGACACTTCCCACGGCCATCGAAGTGATTCCGTCTGCCTCCGAACGTTTTGACCTGTCCCAGCTGGAACTGACGCTGGACGGGGTGGGAATGCCCGACAACGGATTCACATGGGATGCGGCCACTCATACGTTCCGCGGCAAAGTAACCTATACCTATGAGAGCCTGAATTACCTTTCGCTCAGGATGCCGGACGGCTCCATCTCTTTCGAAGGGCCGCTTCAGGTTCTTGTGGATTTTTCCAACCCGGAGGTCAGCTCGGTCAACGTGAAAGCAGACTTCTCCCCTTATCATTATGTGAGTTTCACGTCGGCCAGCCCTTCGGAATATGAAGCCATCTTGCAGGATTTGTATGTGAAAAGCGGGGATGAGATTGGAAGCGGCCCGTTGAGCGTAAACACCACCATGATGCCGGACGGGATGTATAAACTGGCTGATGAATACGTCTACACAGTGACCGGACATACACCCGACGGGACGACCGTGGCTTTTGACGGCGGCACGGTGACGGTGGAGGATCGGGATGTGGCCGTGACGGTCGGAAAACCGTTGGCCGAGATGTCCCTTACTACTTTCACGATAGAGGATGCCGAGGGGCAGCCTGCCGAAGGGGCAGCCATCTACCTGCATCCCACGGACGCGGACTTCTATACGGACGCAGACGGCAAACTGCAAGTTTACCTGAACCCCGGCTCCTATATCTATTCCATTTATATAGGGGAGAACTATATCAACATGGGGGATGTGGAGGAAGATTTCGCATTCGTGGCTTCGGGGAAGGAGACGAACGTGGATTTCTCCTATAAGGAACAAAGATGGAAGAAAGTAGTATTCTCCGCTGACATGGAGAATCCTTCGAGTGCCCGACTGGAGCTAAAATGCATCGGCGTGGCATATGACGAATATTACAAAGATGCGGACCAGCCCTATTTCGAAGTCTATATGCCTGAGGGCGAATATAAATACCGTTTCGAAGTGGACGACTACCAGTTCTCCTATCTGCCAGCCGAAGGCATCATGAACTCTACCACCACGCAGGAAGTGAAACTTTCTTTCAACCGCACGGACTATTCGGCCGTGGATTTCGAATTGGTGAACGAGCCGGACGACGCCGGAAATCTTTCGGTGGTAATTTTCCGCGACAATGCGGAAGTGGCAGACTGCTACGTGGCTTATCAGAACAACCCGGAAATTCCGGAGGAGGGGATGTCCGAAAGCGGAAGAGCCACCCGTTCCGCCGAACCGCTGGAATGTGGCACCCACCTGCTCCCCGGGACGTATGTGTATGCGGTGAAAAGTGCGGAACCATGGAACGGACGGTATAATTTCTGGACCATCGACACTTTAGTGGTCGGAGAAGAAGACCGGCGAATCACGGTGGACTTCGACCGTTGCCCCGTGACGGAAGTGACATTAGCAGCGCAAAACACGCCGGAGTTCATTGTAAACCAGGAACTTTCTTGCGAAGTGAAATACGCACAAGTATTGTCATTGGCAGACATAAATCTGGCGAATAATTATTCGGGGAATCCTCTGGTGGTACGCTTGCCGGAAGGGAACTTTTCGTTTGATTGGGAAATAGAAGCCTACTATTTTTCCGATGCACCTGTGGCCTTCAACTATCAGGAAAAGCAGGACGTGTCCGGCACGTCCATGACCTTAGGCCCCGACTTCGCAAAGATGGGGATTGCGAAAATCCAAGTTTCGGCACCAGAAGGATTGGAGGCGAATTTCCTCAACATGTTTCAAGAGGGACGCCAATTTGATGACGGTGAACTGTCTTCCGAGGGCGAAATCTATTTCATAGCACTTCCCGGCACTTATACTTTAGTGGCCGAGGCTGCCGATTATGAGGGCTTCCACATACATCTTTCTCCGGAGACGAACGTGACCCTTGTGGCCGGGCAGACCGTAAATGTGAATTTGAAGGCAGACCAACCGCTTGAAGGGGTCCTGTTTGAGATAGATGTGGAAAACATTGCCGGAGAAGAAATCGGGCATGCGAAAATCACGGTGAACGGCAAGGTTTACGAGACGGACGCCTACGGTTACGTGAGCATCTTCAACATCTCAGACGACGAAATTTTATTGCGGGCGGAGGCTCCAGGCTATTTACCATGTGAGAAAATCTACCGGCTGAACAAAGTTCTAGAACTGGCCGGCGGAGCGTATATAAGAATCGTACTCCAGGCCGATGACCGCCCAAGCGGCATCGAATCGACAGAAAGCAGCGCACTGACCGTAGAACGCACGGTGGTGAACCGCCAAATTGTCATCCGCAACGAAACGGGAAAGACATGGAACGTGGCTCTCATCGGCCTGAGCGGCGAGACGCTGGAGCGCATGGAAGCCGGCCAGGGCACGACCGTGATTCCGGTCGAAGGGCTGCGCAAGGGGCTTTACTTGCTGACCATGAACGACGGCGTGATCCGCAAGACGATCAAAGTAATCAAAAGATAATCCCTTTTGAGAGATTACTCTACACACATGAGTGCAAACCCTTCCCGGCATTCCGCCAATATGCCTCAGGAAAGCAGGGGAATCCCATAGAAAAATCCGCGTCTCCCGGCCTGGGCCAAGGGATACGCGGATTTTTCATGTTAATACGGGATGACGAAAAGTGAAGAGAAAAAAAGCGAACGCCTCCCGTCCGAAGGGGAAGCATCCTTGCCCGGCAGGCCATAGGCAGGTTGACGGCAAGGCTTCCTGCCTTCCACCGCATCGCGGCGCGTCATCAACGTTTCTTCAGCAATTTCTCGATTTCGTCCACCTTGGCTTTAAACGCTTTGTCCACATGCAGGCGGTCTTCCACAATCTTGCAGGAATGCAACACCGTGGCATGGTTACGGTTACCGATGAGCGCACCTATGCGCGCCGAAGAAAGTTTGGTGTATTTCTGCGCCAGGTACATGGCGATTTGCCGCACTTGCACAATGGCCTGCTTCCGGCTTTTGGTGAAAATGTCGTCCCGTTTCACATTAAAGAAGTTACAAACCGTGTCAAGAATGAGATCTATCGTGACCGGCTTATTCTCCGCCTTGACCGCACGCTTGATGATTTGCTCAGCCAAAGGCAGGTCAATGTCACGGTTCCACACCACGGAATAGGCCATCAGGGAATTGACGACCCCTTCCAGCTCGCGAACGCTGTCGTTCACGTTTTCCGACACATAGTCAATCACCTCTTCCGGCATTTTCAAATGGTCGCGTTGCACCTTGCTTTCCAAAATGTCATGCCGCAATTGTTGGTTCGGTTTTTCAATCTCAGCCAGCAATCCCCATTTGAAACGGGTCAGCAACCTTTCTTCCATGCCTTGCAAGGCTGTGGGAGGACGGTCGGATGTCAGGATCAGCTGGCGCCCGTTTTGGTGCAGATGATTGAATATGTGGAAAAACGTATTCTGCGTCTTCGTCAGGCTGGCGAATTCCTGCACATCATCGATAATGAGCACATCGATCGTCTGATAGAAATTGATGAAGTCATTCACCGTGTTCTTTCTCACAGAATCCGTGTATTGCACCTGAAACAGATGCGCCGACACGTACAACACCCGTTTTTCCGGATGCAGTTCCTTGATTTTCGCACCGATGGCATTTACCAGATGAGTCTTTCCGACTCCGGAAGCACCATAGATAAACAGCGGATTGAAAGTAGACTGCCGGGGATGCTCCGCTATGGCTTGTCCCACCGAACGAGGCAGCTTGTTGCTGGCCCCCTCGATGAAATTGTCAAAGCTATAATTCGGATTCAACTGGGGATCAAGCCCCTGCGGAAGGGAAACACGCACTTGGCGATCGCCTCTTTCCGCCGCCTCCTCCGCCATAGCCACATGCTGGGGCGGAACCGTTTGCCTGACCGGTTCAATATTGACTGTGACATGGCTCGTCTGGTCTGTCAGGCTATACTTCAATTGCGTGCGCTCCCCGAACACTCGCCTCACGGCCTGATAAATCAGTCCGCCGAAGTGCTCCGAAAGAAACTCATAGAAGTATTTGCTTGGCAGTCCGAACGTCAGTGTCTGCCCGTCGTAAGAAATGATCTGAATGGGTTCAAACCACGTTTCATAATCTTTCTTGTTCACCCTTCCCCGAATGAGTTGCAGACAACTCTCCCAACGCGTTTGAGCTGACCCTTCCATTTTTTCGATAGATGTTTCGTCCTTATGAAAATACCCTTGCTTCTACATTGCAAATTTCGGAATATTCCGCGATAAAAACAAGAGCCTGCCTGCTGGCGGAAACAGCAGGCAGGCTTAAAATCCTTGTATTCAGCGGAGAAAAAAAATAAAAAATAAAAGGTCTTTTTCAGCCTAATCCTTACGCCCGAAGAGAGAGAAATGAACGTAACGTTTGGGGTTTTCCTTCAGGTCTATAAGCAGGTTATTGGCGCTTCCTGCCGTGTTACTCAAGTTGTTATACAGCGTGCTGTCGTTCAGCAACAGCCCTAAGGTGTTATCATCCCTGTTCAGTTTCTCCGTCATGAGCTGCACGTAGTTCAGCGTAGTGTCCACCTTGGCAAGCGTGCCCTGCAAATCCAGTTCATTCATGTGGTTCGTCAGCGTGATCACATTATCGCCGATCTGGTTCATCTTCCCCGTCAGGGCCGGCATGTCCTTGTGCAGCATCGCATTGAGCTGGCGGCTGCTTTCGCTCAAGTTAGCCGTGATTTCGTTGGCGTTGCTCATAATAGCCGCCAAGTTCGGATTTGATGCCAAGGCATTGAGCGTGGAAATCAACGTGTCCACCTTGCTCACCACCTGTTCCACCTGGGGCAACATGTCTTCCGCCTTGTCCATCAGTCCGTCCGTGTCTGCACCCTTGAGCGTGTCGCCCGGCACATAATGTTCCGCGGCCTGCGTGGGCAATGTCAGATGAAGGTCACAACCGCCCAGCATGGCCGTCACCAAATTCGCCTCAGTGCCTTTGGGCAACCGCATCCCCTCTTCCACGCTGACTTCCACCACCACATGGCCTGGATTCTGGTAATTATACTGGATGTCGCGCACGACACCTATCTTATATCCGTTGGCGTACACCGGGCCGGATTTGGCCAGCCCCTTTATGTCCGAAAACTCTATATAATAGGAATTGCTGGACTTGAACAAATTGACCCCCTTCAGGAAATTGAGCCCTAAGAAGAGCGCGGCGATGGCCACGATGCCGGTAAGCCCGATTTTGACTTCTTTCGTAAAATATTTCATAAGTTCTTCTATTTATTCTTTTTATATTCCTTGATTGCCTCGCTGAGCGGCACTTTCTGTTCCCCCTTGAAAGCCACGATAAATGCGCCCTCGAAATACTCCTTCGCCTTTTCGCGCAATTCAAGAGCCTCTTGGTAGTCGCCTGTCGCCCCGTAAGTATATTTATAATAGCCTCCTTCCTTATAGAATTCCACCGGAGAAAGTCCTTTGAAACGTTTGCTTCCCGCTGGTATTTGCCGCGTAGCAGCCAAGAGCTGCACTTTGAACACCAGCCGTGCTTCGGCCTTTTCCGCTGGCGCATGAGCCTCCTCAGGCCGTGCGTCCTGCCCCTCCGAAGCCTCTTTTTCCCCCGTCAGCACAGCAATGTCGCTTTCCGCAGCCCCTTCGACGGCCGCATGGTCGTCCGGCTGCGGTTCCGGTTCTTGCGGCGACGGTTGGCCAGCCCCGCCCTTCCCATGTTGTTGCCTGTAATCGACAAAGGCATTATAAATGCTTTGGCTCATTTTCCGGATGCCGTTCTGCGAATTCAGGAAGGCTTCTTCATCATGGGTGGAAATATAGCCCAACTCTATCAGCACGCTGGGCATGCTGGTCTCCCTCAGCACGAGGAATCCAGCCTGATGAACGCCTTTGTCCTGCCGCCCGCCCGTGGTGCGGAACTCCTTCTGTATCATTTTGGCAAACTCCACGCTCTGCGCCATGTACTGATCCTGCATCAATTCGAAGATGATGTAACTTTCCGACGATTTCGGATCAAAGCCCTCATAACGTGTCTGATAGTCCTCTTCCACGAGAATGACGGAATTTTCCCGTTTGGCCACTTCCAGGTTCTCGTCCGCCCGCGCCATTCCGAGCGTGTAGGTTTCCGCCCCGCGTCCGACAGCCTTTCCCGGAAGCGCGTTCGTGTGGATGGACACAAACAAGTCGGCACGGGCTTTGTTCGCAATCTCTGCACGCTCCCCCAAGGGAACAAACACATCCGTGGTCCGCGTATAAATCACCCGCACGTCAGGACAATTCCGCTCCACCAATTTGCCGAAAGCCTTGGCCACGGACAGGTTGATGTTCTTTTCCCTCGAAAAGCGCCCGATGGCACCCGGATCCCGCCCGCCATGCCCGGCGTCGATCACCAGCGTGAACTTGCCGTCCGCATCTTGTGCCACAGCGGCACAAACCGCCTGCCCGCCCATGAAACACGCCGCGAGGAATGCCAAGAGCGTAAAAAACAGCCTTATCTTCTTGTTCTGTTCCATTTTGATGCAAATATAATAGATTTTCAGCTATGAACCGACCTTTTGCCAGCCTTTTCTATGAACGAGGCTGAAGTTTTTAATAGATTTTATAAGTCGGACATGTCGGTTTCTTTTCGGTTTTTTCCTAATTTTGCATGTTCTGGAACTGAAAATTCATGAAAAACGATTGGAAAACAATTCTCGGAGGCCTTCTTTTCCTGTGGAGCGCATGGCCAGCCGCAGCAGTGGAGGCTCAAGGACTCCCACACATGGCAAAGCTACAGCTTTCACCGGACAAAGAAAATCCGGCAAACACCACCGGCGAACAGCTCGGACGAGGCGTGGTGGCCATCCGCACTTCGACCGACACCGTAATGGTGGGGTGGCGCTATCTCTCTGCCGACCCGGTGCAGGTGGGGTTCAATGTCTACCGCGACGGCCACTTGCTCACCCCCGAGCCTGTCAGGACTTCCACCCAGTTTTTCGACCGCAACCCCTCATCCGCAGCCACGCGGTATGAAGTGCGGCCCGTGGTGAACGGCAAAGAAGACCAAAGCTTGGCACACGGACTATACACGCTGCCGCCCGACGCACCTTGCGGTTATCTGGAAATCCCCTTGGAACAACCAGGGCGGCAGACCATGCCGGACGGGGAATCATGCGCCTATGTGGCGGCCGACGCCTCGGCGGCCGACCTGGATGGCGACGGCGAAATGGAAATCGTGCTGAAATGGGATCCGACGAATGCCAAAGACAATTCCCAAAGCGGATTCACGGGAACCGTATTCCTCGATGCCTACAAATTGGACGGCCGTCGCATGTGGCGCATCGACTTAGGGCGAAACATCCGCGCCGGAGCACACTACACACAATTCATGGTCTACGACTTGGACGGCGACGGGCGGGCCGAAGTGGCGGCCAAGACCGCCGACGGCACGGTGGACGGGCGCGGCACGGTGATCGGCAATGCCGCGGCCGACTATCGCGAAGGTGCAAGAGACACGTCCCCCGCCCGGAAAGGCTACGTGGCTTCGGGGCCGGAGTATCTCACCGTGTTCAGCGGCGAAACGGGCGAAGCGCTCCACACGACAGACTATGTGCCCCCCCGAGGGCGGGTGGAAGGCTGGGGCGACAATTATGCCAACCGCAGCGAGCGCTATCTGGCCGCAGTGGCCTATCTGGACGGCCGCAAGCCGAGCCTCGTCATGTGCCGTGGCTACTATACCCGGACTGTGGTGGCAGCTTTTGACTGGGACGGACGGCGGCTGACTTCCCGCTGGGTCTTCGACACCGATTCCGCCCGCTGGGCTTCCTATGCCGGACAGGGCAACCACAACCTGCGCGTAGCAGACGTGGATGGCGACGGATGCGACGAAATCACCTATGGCTCCTGCGCGATCGACCACGATGGCACGGGGCTTTACAACACCCGGTTCGGCCACGGCGACGCGATGCACCTGACGGCGTTCGACCCCTCGTCCGACCGCCTGCAAGTGTGGGACTGCCATGAGAACCGCCGCGACGGCAGCGATTTCCGGGACGCGGCCACGGGAAAGGTCATCTTCCAGATCCCTTCGGACAAGGACGTGGGACGCTGCATGGCCGCCGACATCGACCCCACGAACTATGGCGTGGAGATGTGGTCGTCGGCTTCGGGCGGCATCCGCAACATCAGGGGGGAAGTGGTGTGTGCCGCCCCCAAAGGACTTCCGGCCAACATGGCCGTGTGGTGGGACGGCGACCTGCTCCGGGAAATGCTGGACCACGAGACCGTGAGCAAATACGACTGGAAAACGCAGACTTGCCGCCCGCTGGCACGATTCGGGGGTTGCCTTTTCAATAATGGTTCCAAGAGCAACCCTTGCCTGCAGGCCGACCTGTTGGGCGACTGGCGCGAAGAAGTGGTGACCCGCACGGCAGACAGCCGCGCCCTGCGCATCTACGTGTCACCCTGCCCCACGTCCTACCGGTTCCACACGTTCCTGGAAGACCGTCCCTACCGGCTCAGCGTGGCGACACAGAACGTGGCCTACAACCAGCCCACTCAACCCGGGTTCTACTTCGGACCAGACCTGGAAGGCAGCGGCAGGCTCTTCAGGGGATTCCCGTTCAGCAAAGAGAAAAACAATTTATTAACCCAATAATAAACTAAAAAAAATATGAAGAAAAACTTTTGGGCGGCTCTCGCGATGGCCGCAATAGTGCCATTTTCCGCATCGGGGCAGGCCACGGAGAAGACCGTGACCAGCCCCGACGGACAGACCTTCCTGAAGGTGGGCCTGAAAGACGGCCGCGCCTATTATGCGGCGGGCTACTACCAGGCTGAAAAGGACGGGAAGAACCAAGAAATGACCCTTGTGGAAGAATCCCCACTCGGGCTGGTAGCCAACTTCGGCGACTTCAGCCAAGGCTTGACCTGGGTGGCCGACCGCACCGGCGCGCGCGACATCCGCTACGACCTGAGCCGGAGCAAGGCCAGCCGGGTAGACAAAAAAGCCAACGAATTCACCGTACGCCTCGCTAACGCGCAAAAACAGGAAATGGAAGTGGAATTCGTGGTGGAGGACGAAAACATCGCTTTCCGCTACTTTCTTCCCAAGGCGGGCGAGACGGGCAGCGTGCGCGTGATGGCCGAGGCCACGGGATTCCGCTTCCCTGAGCGCACCACCACGTTCCTCACGCCGCAAAGCGACGCCATGATCGGCTGGAAACGCACAAAACCCAGCTACGAGGAACACTACAAGGCCGACGCGCCGATGGGCGAGCGGTCGCAATACGGCCACGGCTACACCTTCCCCGGACTGTTCCGCGTGGGCGGCGACGGCTGGGTGCTGGTGAGCGAGACGGGAGTGGACAGCCGCTACTGCGCCTCGCACCTGAGCGACGCGAAGGACGGGCTTTACACCATCGCCTTCCCCATGCCGGAAGAGAACAACGGCAACGGCACGGTCGAGCCGGCCTTCGGGTTGCCGGGGCACACGCCTTGGCGCACGCTGACGCTGGGACGGACGCTGGAACCGGTGGTAGAGACCACCATTCCGTGGGACGTGGTGGAACCACGCTTCGAAACGACACACTCATACAAAGGCGGACGCGGCACGTGGAGCTGGATCCTGTGGCAGGACGCCAGCATCAACTACGACGACCAGGTGCGCTTCATCGACCTGGCCTCCGCGATGGGCTACGAATACACCTTGGTGGACAACTGGTGGGACACGAACATCGGCCGCGGGCACATGGAAGAACTCATCCGCTACGCCCGCAGCAAGAACGTGGAGCTGTTCTTGTGGTACAGTTCGAGCGGTTATTGGAACGACATCGAGCAAGGCCCCATCAACATCATGTGCGACCCCATCGCCCGGAAACGGGAGATGCGCTGGTTGCAGCAGCAGGGCGTGAGGGGCGTGAAGATTGACTTCTTCGGCGGCGACAAGCAGGAGACGATGCGCCTCTACGAAGCCATCCTGAGCGACGCGGACGACCACGGGCTGATGGTCATCTTCCACGGATGCACACTGCCGCGCGGCTGGGAACGCATGTACCCCAACTATGTGGGCAGCGAAGCCGTGCTGGCCTCCGAAAACCTCGTGTTCGGGCAAAACTTCTGCGACGACGAAGCCTTCAACGCCTGCCTGCATCCCTTCATCCGCAACACCGTGGGTTGCATGGAATTTGGCGGCACGGTGCTCAACCGGCGGCTCAACCGCGGCAACGACGGCGGCACGACACGCCGCACGACCGACATCTTCGAACTGGCCACGGCCGTGGCCTTCCAGAACCCCGTGCAGAACTTTGCCCTCACGCCCAACAACCTGACGGAACAACCCGCCTTCGAGATAGACTTCATGAAGGCCGTGCCCACGGAATGGGACGAGGTGCAGTTCATCGACGGCTATCCGGGCCGCTACGTCGTCGTGGCACGCCGCCACGGCACGGATTGGTACGTGGCCGCCATGAACGCGGGCAAGGAAACGCTCAAGCTGGAAGTGGAGCTGCCGATGCTGGCCGGAAAGGAAGTGGCCTATTACCATGACGGGAAAGACGGCCGCACGCCCAGCCTGGACGAAGCCAAGGTCGGGAAAAACGGACGGTTCAAGATGGAACTGGCTCCCGACGGCGGCGCAGTGTTGAAAGGCACAGCCCGATAATCCACAAGGAAAAAGCAAGATTCCCCCACAAAGAACCGGCGGGCGGAACAGAAGCCGGCACACGAAAAATCAATATAACGAGCCTCCCCGGACGGCAAGAATGCCACACCGGGGAGGCTCGTTCCGTCCCATCGGCCCGACGAAACCCGCATGCCCGCTTTCTCATCAAGACATGCGGTCAAAACGGCTCTTCTTTCTTCTCAAGCGATTCACATTTTTTACGCTTGAGATCCGTTTGTTTTTCTCTTGAGAAAAATTCCCGCCCTTCTTGAAGCCTCCTGGCGCATTCCCTGCCCTTCTCCCCGCCCCGGCAGGAAACAGCCTTGGGAACACCGTCACGGACACGCAAAAAATCCATACAAGAAACTTCTTTATCCGCCCCGAAAGGAACGAAACGGGAACCCGGCCGGGGAACCGCACATCCCGACGTTTCGCATGGCGCCGCAAACGGAATCCGGGAAAAGACACTTCCGGACCCGCGCAGCCCCTCCGGACGATGGGGCTACCCTTGGTAATAGACCCGCTTCACCCGCGAACTGACCCCCGTGAGGATCTCGTAAGGAATCGTGCCCACGGCATCGCTCAACACCGTCACCGGCAAGTCGTCGCCAAAGATGACCGCCGTGTCGCCTTCCTTGCAGTCAATGTCTGTCACGTCGATCATGCACACGTCCATGCAGATGTTGCCCACGTAGGGCGCACGCTGCCCGTTCACCAGGCAATAAGCCCGGCCGCACCCCAACTTGCGGTCCAATCCGTCGGCATACCCGATGGGCAAGGCCGCGATGCGGCTGTCACGGGTCAAACGCCCCTTGCGGCTATAACCCACGGTGTCTTCCTTGGGCACCTCGTGGATTTGCAGGATCGTGGTCTTCAGCGTACTGATATTGTGCAGGACGGCATTGTTGCGCGAATTGATGCCATACAGCCCCAAGCCCAGCCTCACCATGTCCAAATGGCGCCCGGGAAAATGCTCTATCCCCGCGCTGTTGCAGATGTGGCGCAGGATTTTGTGGCGGAAGGCCTGTTGCAACTGTGCGCTCCCTTCCAGGAACAAGGCATACTGCCGGGCGGAGAAGGCATCGAAATCATCACTGTCGCTCCCCACAAAATGGGAGAACACCGAACGGGGAATCACGGCGGTCTGCCGTTTCAGCCGTTCCACGAGCGCAGGCATATCCTTCAGCGGGTCAAACCCCAGGCGGTGCATGCCCGTGTCCAGCTTCACATGGATGGGGAAATACGTGATGCCTTCCTTCTCGGCCGCATGCACCAAAGCGTCCAGCAAGCGGAAACTATACACTTCGGGTTCCAGGTCGTATTCGAAAAGCGTCTTGAAGCTTCCCATCTCCGGATTCATGATCATGATATTGGCCGTAATGCCCGCCCGGCGCAAGTCCACGCCTTCGTCGGCCACGGCCACGGCCAGGTAATCCACCCGCTGGTCCTGCAACGTTTTGGCGATTTCCACCGCACCGGCCCCATAGGCCGAAGCCTTCACCATGCAGGCCATTTTGGTCTCGGGCTTCATGAAACTGCGATAATAGTTCAGATTGTCCACCACTGCATTCAGGTTGACCTCCAACGTCGTCTCATGCACCTTCAAAGCCAGCAGCTCGGTCAGTTGGTCGAACCGGTAGTCCCGCGCCCCTTTGACGAGCACCACCTCGTCGCGCAGGCTTTCGGGCAAGGAACCGGCCAACAAATCCTCCGTCGTATTGAAGAAATAAGCCTCCATGCCCGCGAAGGCATCCTTTTCCGCCAGCAGGCACGGGCCCACCCCGATAAACTTTTCCACGCCGCGCGAAGCCACCAGCCGCGCCACCTTACCGTAGAAAACCGAAGGTTCCTCGCCCGTCTGTGCGATGTCGCTCAGGATGAGCGTGCGTTTCCGTCCGGCATGTTCCGGGCGGCGGTTCATGAAATCGAGCGCGATGTCGAGCGAATTGAAATCGGAATTGTAACTGTCGTTGATGAGCGTGCAGCCCGCCCGCCCTTCTTTCACTTCCAGCCGCATGGCCACCGGCTCCAGGCGGGCCATCCGCACGGCAATCACATCCGGCTCCAGCCCGAGTTGCAGGCAGACACACAAGCACGACACGGAATTGGCCAACGAGGCATCGTCGATGAAGGGAATGGCATAGGTGTGCGACACGCCCTTATAAACATAGGAGACACGTGTCATGCCTCCGTCCTTTTCCACCCCGGTCACAGCCACCGGGACATCTCTCCGCTGCATGGACCAAGCCATGTATTCCCCCTTGAAGGCCGAGATATTGACGCAGCCGGCCACGCAAGGATCGTCAATGCCATAGACCAGCACCCGCGCGTCTTTGAACAATTTCAGCTTCTCCAGACATTTTTGCTCTGCCGAAGTGAAGTTTTCCTGATGCGCCCCGCCCAGGTTCGTGAACACGCCCACCGTGGGCTGCACGATGGGCTGCAAGGCTTCCATCTCGCCCGGCATCGAAATGCCGGCCTCGAACAGTGCCACATCGGTCTGCTCGTTCATCCCCCACACGGAAAGAGGCACTCCGATCTGCGAATTATAGCTCCGCGGGGAACGGGTGACCACCCTGTCCGGCGAAAGCAGCTGATAGAGCCATTCCTTCACCACCGTCTTCCCGTTGCTGCCCGTAATGCCCACCACAGGAACCCCGAAAGCCTCGCGATGGCGTTCGGCCAGGCGCTGCAACGCCTTGAGCGGACTGACGACCTGCAAGAAATTTGCGCCAGGATAAGCAGGCAGGTCTTTCGGCAAACGGCCGACCACGAACGAACGCACCCCGCGCCGGTACAATTCGGGCACATAACGATGCCCGTCGTTGCGCCGCGTTTCCAAAGCAAAAAACAAGGTGTCTTCCGGAAAACACAAGGAACGGCTGTCCGTCAGCAACCAGCTGACCTCCGTTTCTTCCCGGCCCCAAAGATGTGCTCCGACGAACGAAGCCACTTGCTCTAATGTATAAGCCATAATTTCTCAATCTTTTAAGAGGCTTTCCAGCCTTTCATACTCAGGAGTGGATGCTAATTTCGGATATTTTTCAGTAAGTCGCTGCAACTTTAACATAGTTTGACGCAGGAAGTTCCGGTAAGCCTCAGATTCGGGATGAAGCGGCCGATGGGCCAAAGCCTTCCCCACCGCTTTCCACTCGGACATAAAAGCCCGTGTCTCCGGCGCAAGACAGGAGTCGGAAAACCGCTCCCACACGTAGGCCACCGCCAAATCGGAGGGATGGAGCATGTCATCGGCATAAAAGCGATAGTCGCGCAACTCATCCAACACGATCTCATAGGCAGGAAAATAATGGCAACGCCCGGAAAAACGACGGCACAACCCCTCGACTGCCAAAAGCAGCACCGCCTTGCCCAACTGGCTTCCATGGAAACCATACTTGGCATATCGGTAAGGGCTGACGGTGAACACAACCTGCAAAGCGGGATTCACACCCCACAAGGCTTCCAGCGCGCGGCCCAAAGCGGCCATGGCTTCGTCCACATCCATTTGCCGCTCAACAAACAAGCAGTCGGGTTGCTTGTGGCAGTTGCCGACCGCCCTGCCTCCCTCTTTCAAGGCGTAGTAACGGTTCGTGCCCAAAGTGAGAAACAAGAAATCCAACGTCTGCAAACGCGCCTTCTCCGCCCTGCGCGCCGCCTCCAGCCGCGCCCGGCAGGCTTCACGGCCCGTAGCCGAAAACGAGCTGTCGTTCAACCAACTGTGCCACATCCCTCCGGATTCGAAAAAACAATCGTCGGGAAACTCGCCTTCGAGCGTCAGCGACATACACATCGTGGAAATACTCAAAGGGTTATACAGCACCCCGAAGGGATTGACATGCACATCCAAACCGGAAGCGGACATCCGCCGCCCCACATGGTCGGCAAAACAAGACCCCAAAAGAGTGACCTGGTGGCCAGGGCTGATGGCCAGCCCCGGCATGCCGCATTCTACCGTCGTACGAAACTTCATATCCTTGCCCATATATTGCAAAATGGCATTTTTTCTTGCAAAAGTACGCAAGATATACGAAATTATGCTAAATTTGCATGAACTAAATCAGGCTGATGAACGACAAAAATACATATCGTCTTTTATCTCAAATCAATTCCCCCGAAGACTTGCGGCGTTTACCCGTCGAGCAACTTCCGCAAGTCTGCAAGGAATTGCGGCAAGACATCATAGACGAACTGGCCGACAACCCCGGCCACTTCGCCTCCAGTCTCGGCGTGGTGGAACTGACCGTGGCCCTCCATTATGTGTATCATACCCCTTATGACCGCATCGTGTGGGACGTAGGACACCAAGCCTACGGGCACAAGATCCTGACGGGACGGCGGGAACGCTTTTCCACCAACAGGAAACTGCACGGACTGAGACCCTTCCCCTCGCCCTCAGAAAGCGAATACGACACTTTCACTTGCGGGCATGCCTCCAATTCCATCTCCGCGGCATTGGGCATGGCCGTAGCCTCGGCCAACAAAGGCGAAAAGGACCGCCACATCGTGGCGGTCATCGGCGATGGCTCCATGAGCGGCGGGCTGGCATTCGAAGGACTGAACAATGCCTCTTCGACTCCGAACGACATCCTCATCATCCTGAACGACAACAACATGAGCATAGACCGGAGCGTGGGAGGGATGGCACATTACTTCCACCAGCTCCACACGAGCGACTTCTACAACCGCCTGCGGTTTGCAGCCTCGCAAAAACTGTTCAACTGGGGATGGCTCGACGACGAACGCCGAAAAAGCCTCATCCGCTTCAACAATTCGCTGAAATCGCTCATCAGCAAACAGCAGAACGTGTTCGAAGGCATGAACATCCGCTACTTCGGCCCCAGCGACGGGCACAATGTCATCGAACTGGTGCACACCCTGCGCACGCTGAAAGAAATGAAAGGCCCAAAGCTGTTCCACATCCACACCATCAAAGGCAAAGGATTCAAACCCGCCGAAAAAGCGGCGGACGTGTGGCATGCGCCTGGAAAATTCGACAAGGAAACGGGCGAACGCATAGAAGTGGACACAAGCAACCTCCCGCCACGCTACCAAGACGTGTTCGGGGAAACCCTGCTCGAACTGGCCCAAAAGAATCCACGGATCGTCGGCGTCACGCCAGCCATGCCCTCAGGCTGTTCCATGAACATTCTGATGAAAGCCATGCCCGACCGCGCCTTTGACGTAGGAATCGCCGAAGGCCATGCCGTGACGTTCTCAGGAGGCATGGCCCAGGACGGCCTCGTGCCTTTCTGCAACATCTATTCCTCATTCGCCCAGCGGGCATATGACAACATCATACATGACATCGCCATTGAACGCCTCCACGTCATATTCTGCCTCGACCGGGCGGGCTTGGTGGGCGAAGACGGCCCGACCCACCACGGAGCTTTCGACCTGGCCGCCTTGCGCCCCATCCCCCACCTGACGATTTCTTCGCCGCTCGATGAACGGGAACTGCGCCGCCTCATGTACACGGCCCAGCTACCGGACATGGGGCCTTTCGTCATCCGCTATCCACGCGGGCGCGGAGAGCACCAGGACTGGAAATGCCCGCTCGAACCTGTCGAAATCGGTAAAGGACGGCTGCTGAAAGACGGCAAAGACATCGCACTGCTCTCCTTGGGTCCCATCGGCAACCTGGCAGCCCGGGCGATTGATTTGTTCGAGCAACAACAAGCAGAAAAAGGGCTTCCGCTCACGGTGGCCCACTACGACATGCGATTCCTCAAGCCATTGGATGAAAGCATCCTGCACGAAGTGGGCACACGTTTCTCAAAAATCGTCACGCTCGAAGACGGCGTAATCAGGGGGGGGCTTGGGACAGCCGTACTGGAATATATGGCAGACCACGGATTTACGCCAATGGTCAAGCGCATGGGGTTGCCGGACCTGTTTGTGGAACACGGCTCCATCCCCGAACTGCGACACATCGTCGGCATAGACACTGACGGCGTCATCGCCCAATTAGGTTCCATCTCCAATAATTCGTAAACAAACAAAATGAAAATCATCATAGCCGGTGCCGGAGCTGTAGGCACCCATCTGGCCCAATTGCTGGCCAAAGAAAACCAAGACATCACCCTCATGGACGAAAGCGAAGACAAGCTGTCCCAAGTGGCCGACCATGTGGATCTCATGACGCTCAACACCAAGCCCACCTCCATACGTGGACTGAAAGACGCAGGAGCCGCACACGCAGACTTGTTTATCGCAGTCACGCCCGATGAAATGAAAAACATCACCAGTTGCATGCTGGCACACAGCCTCGGCGCCAAAAAGACCGTGGCCCGCATTGACAACGCCGAATACCTGAACGCCGAATACAAGGATTTCTTTCGGAACATAGGCATCGACTCGCTCATCTTTCCCGAAATCCTGGCTGCCAAAGACATCATCGAAGGCATCAAGCACAGTTGGGTGAGACAATGGTGGGAAGTGCACAACGGGGCACTCGTCATGCTGGGCATCAAATTGAGAGAAACAGCAGAAATCCTCAACATTCCCCTGAAAACCTTATGCGGGCCAGATACCAGCTACCACATCGTGGCAATCAAGCGGGACGAAACCACCATCATCCCCAACGGCGAAACCTCGCTCCAACTGAACGACATCGCCTACTTCATGACTACAAAAAAATATATTCCATACATCCGCAAAATCGTAGGAAAAGAACATTATGAGGACGTGAAGAATGTGATGATCATGGGAGGAGGACGCACGGCCATGCACACGGCGCTAAACGTTCCGGGATATATGGAGGTGAAAATCATCGAAAGCGACCCTCTGCGTTGCGACGAACTTAACGAAGCCTTGGGAGACAAAGACGTGATGGTCATCCACGGCGACGCACGCGACTCTTCATTGCTCATGAGCGAAGGCATACAGCACACCCAAGCCTTCGTAGCCCTGACAGGACAAAGCGAGAGCAACATCCTGGCCTGCCTCACCGCTAAACGGATGGGAGTGAGGAAAACGGTGGCTTTGGTGGACAACCTCGACTATGTGTCCATGGCCGAGAAGCTGGACATCGGAACCATCATCAACAAAAAGACCATCGCAGCAAGCCATATTTACCAAATGATGCTGAATGCAGACGTGAGCAACGTGAAATGCCTCACCGTGGCAGACGCCGACGTGGCCGAATTCGAGGTCAAGCCCGGCGCACGGGTCACCAAGAAACCTGTGAAAGACCTTGGCCTGCCTCCCGGAGTGGCCATCGGCGGACTGGTGCGAAAAGGAGAAGGCATGCACGTAAACGGCATGACGCAAATCCAGGAAGGCGACAGCGTGGTGGTCTTCTGCCAAAACCTGTTCATCAAGAAGCTGGACAAATATTTCGTTTAAGCCTAAAAGTCCCCGCCCTCTCGCCGCCAAGGGACATCCATACACAAATTTAAAGCCACCGCCTGCAAGACAAGGCCTTTCCCGACAACTTTGCAGGCGGACATTTTCCCCGGTCTTCCAACTACGCCTTTTCCCCCGCCTGTCCCGCCTCATCTCCTCTGCCTCCATTCCCGCCTTGCTCCACGCTCTCCACCAAACGGGCCAAATCACGGCGAAGGAGCTGGTAAGGAGGCGCGTCTTTGAAGCCCATGTTCTTGCGCAACATCTCTTCCACAGGGTTCTGGCTATGCTGGTAACACGACAATTCATTCTGCCGCTGAATCTCATGTTCAGCCAAATTCCGGATCTCGCGTTCACGCTCCTTGCGCAAAATCACGCAAACCGGATTCAACAACGGGCACACCACATTGTCGAATAGCGTGTGCCCCTGGATATAGAGATACGTGGTCTCAGGTGTCACGCCCAACCGCAGGAGTTCCGCCTTCAGGGGGCCATATTCCTTTCGCGCCTCAGGGAAATTCCGCTGCAGCCACGACATTTTCCGGTTCACCTTCCGGCGGACATAGTCCAGCGTCTGTTCCGGGTGGTAGACATTGAAATCATTAAACGAAACAGCCGCCCCGAATTCCGACAAGGTGAACTCCCGATAACGGTCGCTGCGATACACCCACACCGACCACACGAACAAGGGCCATATGATCAAGGAATACCTCCGCATGAATTCCTCCAGATTCACGACTTGCCGGTCATTGAGCGTGGCCATCACGCAAACCCGATGCAAACTGCCGGCATAACATTGGTAATTCTCAATGGCGTAAACATAAGTGTGGAACACATAAGGATTCCGGTTGACAAGTTGCGAAGTCGGCGTGGAATCCTGCAAAAGGTAATCATAATCGGCATCGACACAAGCAATCATATAGCTGCCCAATTGCGGGCCCAGCCGGTTGGTCAAAGCCAGTTTCTTTCCCTTGCCCAACGTGTCCCTTGAAGGCAGCATGACCTCGAAATAGCACGTCTCATTTTCAAACTCGTCCAAAACAGTGCGCCAGAAAAAAATGTCATCGTAGCTTTCCACATAGGCCACGACTTTCTTCCGCGCCGTCTTCGATTTCAGTTTCTGTGCGGCTCCCAGATAGAGGGACGTCAGATTTTCCGACAAACGTTTGGCCATAGCCCGTCCTCCTTTCCTCCGCTCACAGAGTAATGTCGGTCACTTCCGTCACGGCATCCATCCATCCGTTCATGATTACGGCAGGCGAATGCGTGGTCAGGATGATCTGCACGTTCGGGTTCAACTGGCGGATCAGGCTGATCAACTTCTGCTGCCACTCGATGTGCAGGCTCACTTCCGGTTCGTCCATGAAGAGCACATACGGCAACCTGTCCTCCACCAGCACCGTGAGCAAGATGACCAGCATCTGCTTCTCGCCCGAAGACAGTTTATAGGGCGACAACACCTCCCCGAATTGCTCCAATTGGATTTCATTGCTGGTGCGGACTATCTTTTTCCCCGTCTCACAGAACAGTTCGTCCACGATGTCCTGGAACTGGAGGCGAGCCTGTGCGGCCTGCTGGGCCTTTTCCCGGGCATCCGGAGCACCGCTCGTCAGCATGGCGATCATGCGGTTGCCCACGTTCACCTGATAGTCCAGGAAACGTCTCTGCAGCTGGTAAAGTTGCCAATCCAGCTCCGTGGCCACCCTGGCATCGGCCAGTTTCTCCAACAAATCGCCCTGCACCAGCGGGCGGTCGAAGCTGCGTATCACGTCGAACCGCACCGTCGTGGCATCCTCCGGATAATAAGTAAGTTCCACTTCCGGCCTGACAGGCGTGTTTTCCTTCATGGCCTCAAGCAATTTCAGGACCACCTTGTTCAGGATCGTGCTTTTCCCCACTCCGTTCACCCCGCTCAGGATATTCACCTTGCGGTGCAAATCCCACACGATGTGCTTCTGCCCGCTCCAAAGCGAGTCTATCTCTATGCGCTGAATATATTCGCCGACCTTTCCCATGACCTGCACCTCCTTTTCCTCGTCTCTTCAGACAAAGATAACCTTTCCCACAGAAAGAAGCAACGGAATGATGCTAAAAATTGTGATAAAAAACGTAACTTTGCCGCAATTTTCAAGCACAAGGCAACTATCACAAGAAAATGTATAAAGACAAGAATCTTACGGGCCACCTCTGCATGTTCGGAGCCTGTGCGGCTTGGGGCCTGATGGCCCCGTTGGGCAAAGATGCCATGCTTCACGGCATCAGTGGATTGGACTTGGTGAGCTTCCGGGTCGTGGGCGCGGCCGCTTGCTTCTGGCTCACCTCTTTGTTGGGCCGCAAACAGGAGAACGTCCCCCCGCACGACCTTCTCCTTTTCTTCTTCGCCGGCATGCTGGCCATCGTGTTCAACCAATGCTGCTTCACCATCGGGCTGTCCATCACGTCGCCCGTCAACGCCAGCATCGTCACCACCACGCTCCCCATTGTCACCATGGTGTTGGCTGCCTTGTTCCTCAAAGAGCCGGTGACCAACAAGAAGGTCATCGGAATCTTCTGCGGAGCCGTGGGAGCCTTGCTGCTCATCATGGGCAACGGGCAGGCCGCACAGAAAGGCGGCGGCCACCTCGCGGGCGACCTGCTGTGCCTCACGGCACAATGCAGTTTCGCCGTCTACCTGACCATCTTCAAGAAGCTGATCCAGAAGTACACGGTCGTCACTTGCATGAAATGGATGTTCACGTATGCTTCCATCGTCATTCTGCCGTTCACCTACAACGAACTGGCCGTGCTGCCTTGGGCGGAAATCCCCGTCTCCACATGGTTGGAAACAGGTTTCATCGTGTTCGTGGCCACCTATCTGGCCTACATCATGATGATGACGGGACAAAAACTGCTGCGCCCCACCATCGTGAGCATGTACAACTACGTGCAACCCATCGTGGCCTGCATCGTCAGCGTGGCCGCCGGACTGGGCGTGTTCGGATGGAGCCAGGGACTGGCCGTGGTCCTGGTATTCGGAGGCGTATGGCTCGTGACACAAAGCAAAAGCCGGGCCGACATGAAAGCAGAAGCACAGCAAACCACCGGAAAAAACTGATCCGCCATGCCTGCCTCTTCCTTATCATGGCTGCAACGTCAACGCCAGTTGCTGAAACTGGAATACGAATATGAAAAAGCCCAGTTCCGGCAACAGACCGAAGCCGCCGGAGTGGCCCGGAAAGTAAAACAAGGCTTGTGCTGGTATCCGGTCCGGTTCGGAAAGAGCTACTACAACTCGCTCAACCAGTTGGTCGTCGAGGCCGAACGCACGGAATACACCGATGAGGAGCACGGCTTCGAACCGGGCAAGCAAGTGTGCTTCTTCACCCAGGACGCTTCAGGAGAACTGCGCAGAAACGGCACGCAGGGAGGGCGGTTGCACTATTTCCACTTCACGGCCACCGTGAGTTTCGTGGACGGCAACCTGATGGTGGCCGCACTGCCCGGGGCCGAAGCCTTGGCCCTCTTGCGCGAAAGCGAACGCGCCGGCGTGCAACTGGCCTTGGATGAAACAACCTACCGGCTGATGTTCGAGGCCTTGGAAAAGGCCGCCGCAGCCAAACACGGCAGGCTGGCGGAACTGCGGGAAATTTTCCACGGCACAGCCATGGCCGGGAAACTGCACCTCCCGCCCATGCGCTTCCCCTGGCTGAACCCCACACAGGAAACAGCCGTCAACGAAGTGTTGCGCGCAAAAGACGTGATGGTCGTACACGGCCCCCCGGGCACCGGAAAGACCACGACCCTCGTGGAAGCCATCCACGAAACCCTCCACCGCGAAAGCCAAGTGCTCGTGTGCGCCCAAAGCAACATGGCCGTGGACTGGATCGCAGAAAAGCTCACCGACCGCGGCGTGTCCGTACTGCGCGTCGGCAACCCATCGCGCGTCAACGACAAGATGCTGTCCTTCACCTATGAGCGGCGCTTCGAAGCACACCCTTCTTATCCGCAACTCTGGGCCATCCGGAAAACCATACGTGAACTCTACGCCCACCGCCCGGCCACGGGACGAGAAGCCTTCCACCAAAAGATAGCCCGGCTTCGCGACCGGGCCACCGAACTGGAAATCAGCATCAACGAGAACCTCTTCAATGACGCCCGCGTGATCGCCTGCACCCTCGCCGGAAGCGCCCATCGCGTGCTCATGGGGAAAAAGTTCACCACCCTTTTCATCGACGAAGCCGCCCAAGCCCTCGAGGCCGCCTGCTGGATCGCCATCCAGAAGGCGGGCCGGGTCATCCTGGCCGGCGACCACCGGCAGCTGCCGCCCACCGTGAAATGCCCCGAAGCGCTCAAAGGCGGGCTGGGACAGACCCTGATGGAATCCGTCGCCAGCCGCCAGCCGGCTGCCGTCTGCCTGCTCCGCACCCAGTACCGCATGAACGAACAAATCATGCGCTTCTCCAGCGAATGCTTCTACGGGGGCAAGGTGGAAAGCGCCCCGGAAGTGAAATACCGCGGCATACTGGATTGGGAAAGCCCCATGGAATGGATCGACACGGCAGACCCGACCCAAACCGCCCATTTCCTGCCTCCTGAAGAAGAACGTGAGGGACGTGTCCCCGACCATGATTCCGGCGAAACGCAAAGCCCGGACAGCACCAGCCGCGCCAACCCCACAGAAGCCCGGCTCACCCTGGACATCCTGAAACACTATTTCCAGAAAATCGGGAAGGGACGCATACTGGAAGAAAGAATCGACACCGGCATCATTTCGCCCTACAAAGGGCAAGTGAGGCTGCTGCGCGTCCTGCTGCGCCGCGACGAGTTCTTCAAGCCCTACCGCCACCTGCTCAGCGTAAACACCGTGGACGGGTTCCAAGGACAGGAACGCGACATCATCCTGATCAGCATGGTCCGCAGCAACGCCGAAGGGCAAATCGGCTTCCTCCACGACCTGCGCCGCATGAACGTGGCCATCACACGGGCACGGATGAAACTCATCCTGGTAGGTGACAGCCACACCCTCTGCCGCACGGCATTCTACCGGCGGCTGTATGACTATGTACATACGCCCCCGGCCCAATGAAATTGCCGCAGGATTCCGACCCCGCCATTTTCCCAAAGCTGAAACAGTATTGGCGGTATCATACAAAACCGCCCTCAAGAGGGACGCAAATTTCCCTCTTGAGATTCACATTTTTTTCTCAAGCAAAAAAAATGTGAATCGCCCGAGAAAAACCCACGCTTTTCAAGGCATGACTTATCTTTCTGGTTATGAACAAAATAAGATCTTGTTTCAAAATATAACAAAATGGACTTGGAAAGGGAGCTTACGGAAAGGGGAAGTGGCAAGGCCGCATGGGATCCGACGGGGCAAAAGTTCCCCACAAAACTTCTACCGCCGCGGCACCGGCACATCCTTTCACCGCCCCATATCAAACGGGCGGACACTTCATCACTGGAACATCCGCCCTACAAAAAACCTTAACTATCAATAAACACTTCTCATAACGATGAAGCATTTCTTTCCCTATTTCATCCGCGCCGCCACCACGTCCCAGTCCACAATCTGCCACAAGGCCGTGATGTAGTCGGCGCGACGGTTCCGATAGTCCACATAATAAGCATGTTCCCACACATCAAACCCCAACAAGGGCACCATGCCCTCCGTCACGGGATTTCCTGCGTTCGGGCATTGCACGATCTTCAGTTCCCCTTGCCCGTCTTGCGCCAGCCACGCCCATCCCGAACCAAATAAACCGGTGGAGGCTGCGGCCATCTGCTCCTTGAATTGCTCAAAACTGCCAAAAGAATCCCGCATCGCCTCTTCCAGGCGAGCACGGGGCTTCCCCGTGCCTTCAGCCCCCACCGGGCGGAACTGTTCAAAAAACAGTGTATGGTTGAGCACTTGGCCGGCATTGTTAAACAATGGGCCGCCAGGCGCATGGCGTACGACCTCCTCCAGGTTCATCTTTTCAAACCCGGCGCTGCCTTTTACCAGGGCATTCAAAGTGTTCACATAGGCTTGTAGATGTTTCCCATAATGGTAATCTATGGTTTCCTTGCTCATGACAGGCTCCAAGGCATTGGCCTCGTAAGGCAACCGGGGCAGCGAGAACACGGCTGCCATAGAAGTGATGATTCTTTGCGTCAACATGATTTCTTCATCTTTTCAAATTATACAATGGTTTAGCTTGCCTCCTTCCCACCTCTCACATCATAGGAATCGCAAATACAAAGATAGAAATAAAATTCATCCACACAAATATTTTATTGTTTTATTATCAATAAAATACGTCTTTTATACATTCACGGGGTCACACCAAGCCGCCCAACTCACTCTGGCACGCATACAACATGTCATTCACTTCGTCCAGTTCATCCACCTTATTGCGGACAAAACTTTCCGCTTCACCCACGTATGCCTGCTCGAAGTAATCATATTGACGGTCGTTCCACACTGCATTCAAACCATGTGCCGCTTTCCGGAGTTTCCCCTCCAGGCTCCTGAACGCGGCCATGTCTATTTGTTCCGACATCATAAATCTTCCGTTTTCCTGTTCCCTGTTTCCTATCTCACCCGGCTGGCGTCCTGAAGGAAAAGCATGTAACGACGCACAAAAGCCACAGACGAGTCTACGGCATTCTCCGTGCCAGACTGCAAGTCGGCCAACAGTGCCATCCCTTTTTCACAACATGCTTCCATCTCCGTGAGGCATCCTTGCGCCCGCCTCAAATCGCTTTTGCGCTCAACAAGTTTGGCCTGCACTTCTCTGCGCTGCGCCCGTACCCGGTTGATTTCACATTGCAGCGAGGCTCGCCGCTGCCCGTCGGTGCCGTCATACAAACAGTCCATTTCATAGTTCAACGAGGCAAGTTCGCTCTCGATGTCCTCCAGTTCTCCCTCGATTTCAGCCACGTCGCACTCTATCTTGTGTACCGCCATACGTCCATTCTGAAGGATAAGGCCGAGACGCTGCATGGCCACGGCAACCGCGCCCCGCACATCCGACACCCACGCCATCGCCCTATCTACATAGCTCCCCAAAGCCTGGATGTCGCGCACATGGAAGTCGGCTGTCATATCCTGATATTTTTAGCTGCCTCCAATGCGGCCGCATAGCGACGGATATAGGCGCTATAAGCCTGCATCATGTCGGAAATGTTGTGGATGGCCGCAGTGGCGTGCCGGAATTCGTTCATAAAGCGCAAGTTTTGGTCGTCGTGCCAGCCCTCGTTCACTCGATTCATCTCGGCATTGGCCTGTTCAAAACTTGCCACCAACCTTTCACTCAGGTTGGACAACCCCTGGGCAAAATGCAGAAGCTCTTCCTGCGAATGTACTATTACGTCAGACATATCTTCTATTTTTTCATTTTTTTAGGCATAAAATCTTCCCATTCTTCTTGGGCTGGCAGGGCATAGGCCGAGAGCACACGCCCTTCACTGTCTGCAATGTGATAGAAATAGAGTTGAAGATTGTCATCTTCCCCATGCAGTTCTGCCAACTTCACCTCTCGTTCAAAATCGAACTTGTTTTCCACGCCCTCCTTTGTAGGCAGGCATGCCATGTAAAGGAACAGCTCGCTCACATCGGAAGCGAATACCCCGCCGGGCTTGAACATAAAATTGGCCAACCGCTGCACTTGCCACACGGTGAAGATGTTGCGCACAGGACCGTTGCGAAGCAGTTCCCTCCACGCATCGGCCACAGTGACAGAGGCCTTCCCCCTTGCGTCCGCTTTGGCAAATTCCACATTGCCGTTATAAAACATGTTGGCCTCATAAAGTTCGCGCCCTGAAGCCGCTCCCTCCCCCTTTCTCGGAGCCTCCACTTTGAGGTTCACATCCATCCTCAATTCGGAATAATAATCCTGGTTGGCCACGAACACAAAGATGGGGCACTCGTCCTCGCGCTGCATCTCTCCATAAAGTTCTGCCAACGCAGTCTCACGCTGGCGTTGGTTATCATAGATTTCCAGCCCCCAATCCTCAAGGCCGTAAATGTAATCTTCCATATCGGGAAAATCCGAAAGGTCGCCATTGAGGAACAGGATGAAGCGTGCTCCCGTATTCTTCTTACGGTCATAATGCATCAGCGCAAGCAAAGCCACCAGCATCACGCGCAGCCCTTGGCACTTCCTGTTGTCTCCCAAAACCAATATGTTTTGCGACATCTCGCTCAACAGCCTGAAATTCCCATTCTCCGAACGCACCTGGAGGCTGCGCCCCAACGTCAACTCGGGACGGCGGCGATAGCTGCACTCCCTCAGGTCGTCTATCAAACTGTATTGTTGCGTCCCGGAAAAATAGAAAGAATCAAAGCCCGTGTCCGCCCCACCGTTCTTCTCCACGATGGCATGCTGGTAGTCGTCCATCACCGCCTCAAGGCAGTCCGGCAATATTTTCTCCGCTTTCTGTTCATACGCATTCACATGCACCAGGCTGTGCGGCACCATCGCCTCCATTACCCGTTCGGGATTCTTAATGAAGCGCTGCGCGTCTGCCATTTCGCACAACAGCAAGTAGGGGTCGGTGATTTGGCTGGGCAAGTCGCGCGGCACCACACAACCGCAAAGCGTCTGGGTGGCAAAAATAATGTGTACGCCCTGGCTTCGTCCCTGCTTGGCTATCTTCGTCACGATCTGGTCTATTTCGCCCTGCATGCCCGAACGCCCTTCCTTAAACAGTTCCTGGCATTCGTCCACCAGCAACACGAGCCGAGGCATCGGCTTGCCGGAGTGCTTGGCGTTATAATCTTTCAGTTTGGTACATCCCGCCTCGCGCAAGGCGCGGCCGCGCTCGGCCATCAGCCTTTCAAGGTCGCGCAGGATTTCGAGCATCACTTTCAGGTCGCCCTGATCCGCCATCAAAGCCCTCACGTGGGGATAGTTGCGGTAACGGTTCAATTCCACGCCCCCTATTTTGAAATCCATCAGGTAGAACTGGAGGGTCTGGGGGGAATATTTGAGCATGGCCTGATGCAGCAAGGTGTGCAGGAACACCGACTTCCCGGATCCCGTCTTTCCGAGCACGAAAGCGTGCGTATGCGTTTCCTCGTCAAGTTTGAAATGCCCTCGCCCCACTCCGTCCAACATCTCACCGATTTCGATGTCGAAATCTTGCGTGGCATCAAGGAACGGGGCCTCAAAGGCCGCTTGCCGCCGTGTCTCCAATTGCCGTTTCTTTACCGCTTTGTTTTGCTGTTCTTGTTCCGAAACACTGCCGTTCATCCTATCCATCAAGCGGGCATAGCCGGACTCGGACCACAGCGGTATGGGACATTGCTTGCGTGCGTAAACCTCAACCGCCTTCATGGGACGGAACAGGCGGCTGTCCCACTTGCGCAACAAATCGCCTATCACCACGAAATAAATGCCCGCTTTATATCCCTCGTTCACCAAGCGCGCCAATGCGGCGGAGTAGGTCACATCCGCCATGTCGCCGCCCAGGCCGTTCACCACACACACCTCGTAACCGTGCACGATGCGTCCTTGCGCACGGTTGAAGTCCACCACGTCGCCGCATGCGGCAAACGTGTCACAGAACCAACGGGTCCGTTCCCTCGTCCACTCCGACAAGGACTCGGCCGTAAGCACAAGGCTCTTGGTGAAAGCCTTGTCCAGACTGTCGCGGAAAGCCGTGAGTTTGTCGGAAAAGCCCAGGTCTATAAACGTCACTTTCAGTTTGCCTACCGGAAGCGACAACAACATCGACAGCACAATCCGGCGCGCAACGGCCACGTCATCCCGGCCTTTTGAAATCACGAAATGGGGCGGTGCCCCTTTCTTTTGCCAGTCGACGAAGCGGGGCGTAAAGACTTCGGTTGGCACTCCGCTGAAAGCCACCGTCGTGCTGTCGTATTCCCAAGGGAAACCTGCGCACGCCACGTGGCCGGCAGCCTCGCTCCGCCACGCGTCGAACAGGAGATCCGTGTCCACCGGTTTGTAATAAGCCATACCGCTTCCCATGCGATCCAATTCCGCCTGTAACGACTCCTGCTGTTTCCGCCCTGCGGCCAGCGCCGCAGCCTGCCGTTTTTCGAGCACCTCGCACACGGCTTTCTTGAAAGCCGCCGTCTGCTCTACGGGACAAGGCAACCGTTTGTTCCACAATTCTTCCACCACGTCTGCATCAAAAAACGCTTCCTTTTCCAGGCATTTCTCCAACCGATCCAAAATTTCACAGTATATGAATGCATTCGCATCCGTCAGGTCGACCTTGACCTTTCCGCTTTTGGGACGGCTCTCCAAGGCACGCAGATAATAACATTCCCGGTACACTTCCATCCAGACCCGGAAGAACTTGTTGAGCCACGCGCAGTTCTCTTTCAACCAATCCGCATGCACTGCCTCACGGCCAAACTGTTCCAACCGTGCCTTCATTTCATATGTCTCTTTCCTTGCCATTACAACCCTCTGAATATCTTGTCCAACATCTTTGAAGCCTTGGGATGTTCTATCTGAAACACCAAATGCTTAATACCGGAAGCATGTTTTTCCAACCATTCTTCATCTACGCCGGAACGGTTTTTCAATGCATAATAACGCCCCACGTCCTTGGCGGCCTCTTCCATTTTCCCGGCCTTCACCAACGTTTCCAGTAGCCACTTCAAGCCTTTCGCAGCATACCAATTAGATACAGGATATACATACACACAATCCTTGCCCAACGAGTTTTTATACCTCAATCTCGTACGGTTTTCTTCACGGTCAAGGTACATCCTCATGCAGTTCACGCCCGTCATCATGTGACGTTCGCCTCCACGCCGTGTCAAGGCATAGGCCAACTCATAATGCGCTTTCGCCGCATTAAGTTCTACATACTTGCGACTCAATATTTTTCCTATCGTCCCATCATACCCGTAATCGGTCATCATTTCATTCAGCGTACTGACCACCTCTTCAAGCGGACGCTTGTAATATAAAGCGCAAACATAACGCGCTTCTTTATAGCCGGCTTCGCGCGACAAGGCCAGATAGTGCTCCGGGTTCGTGGAAAACGTCCGGAGCTTCCCGCCCACCCGTATGCTGAAGTTCTCTTTCTGGTATTCCTTATTATAATAGGAGTCGCTCACCGTACAGAAATGGGCATAAAGGTAGAATTGCGCCGGGGCATACCCCGTCGAAGCCGCAAGGAAAGCGTAATCCACGGTCTTGGTACGCTGGTCGGGATACTTATAACGATCCTTATAGAACAAACGTTCGAAAGCCATGCGCGGGGCATCCTTATCCCCCATCTCGGCCGATGCCACGAAATAAGAAATGGCTTGGTCGTTGGCTTCATCCTTGGAGAGCGACGCGCCCACCAGCCTGTCCATGTACATCTTGCCGATGAAATAAGCCGCAGCGGCATCGCCCTCCTGCCGGACAGCTTCATCCCAAAATGTCTTGGCTGCCTCCCAATGTTTCATCTTATAGGCACTCATCCCGGCATAAAACCAAATGTAGGGCATGAGTTTATGCAAAAGCATCTTGCGAGGGGATTTTTTCATTTTGTCCAAGGCGGACACAAACAAAGAAGAAGCAACCTCATAATTCTCGACTGCATAAGACACCTTGGCCAACTTATAATCGGCAAGAGGCACCCCGTCCGGACACTCTTTCGTGTATTTCTCCAAATAACGCATCCATTTGCCCTGGTCAGGCATGCCCACTACGGCCAACAGGAACAAAGCGTCCTTGTACAAACCGTGTTTTTCCCGCCCGCACTTGTCCACACTTTCGCCCAACCACTTCAGCAATTCATGGTGATTGCCCACGCAACCGTGCCCCAAGCCGTAAAGGAGTCCCACACAAGCCATGGAATAACAGTCGCCGCTTTCGGCTCCCCGCATGCAAACCTTGAAAGCCTCCCCGGCATCGAAAAGCCCATGACCTCTTTTTTGGATTGCGCCCCCTTTGTCCTTATACCTGTAATGATTGAAATAGATTTTCGACAACAACGGGAAACGCCGCGTGTCGCGGCTCTTGGACAGCCATTTGGCCGCCTCGGCCACATCTTCGGCCATGCGCGGCTCTTCGTCCGGCAATGGCTTGTACAACACACCATGCCCGTGCCGGTGGTAGTAATAGTAAGCGTAGCCTAAATTATAATAAAGATCCTCATCCCCCTGCTCGCACTGTTCGCACAAGTAGGGGAAAGCGGTGGCGTACCATCCCAAAGTGACCAACGCCACGCAATAGTTATGAACAAAGTTCTTCTCCTTCGGGTCAAGTTCCATGGCGCGTTTGAAAAACTTCTGCGCCGTTTCACTTTTCCCGGTTTCATAATGGTAAGCCCCTATCTCGTTGAGCAACTCTTCCGGGGAAAAGACCGTCCTGCGGCAGGCACGCTCCATGTCCTCCACCGAATCGCCTTGCCCGTCCTTTGCCAACAAACTCATCGCCAAAGGCTTGTCCTTTGTCCCGTCCAACCCTCTCAGATAACACTTGGCCAAAGCCACGCGGCAGGCAAGACTTTCATTCTTGAATGGGTCCAACGCCTTGCGCACTCCTTTCAGATTCTCGCCATCCCTCACGTCAAGCACTGCCGTAACGGCATCTGCCAACTGCGGATTCCAGGAACGGAACCTCTTGAGGCTTTCGCGCAAATCCGGGTTGCCCCGCGGATATGCCCTGAACTCCTTGGCTCCGTTTTTCCGCACCAAAGGTTCGGGCGACAGCACGTCATCCACCCGGAGCACCACGCCGAGACCGGCTCCGCCCGGCAACCCCACGCCCATCGCGCAGTCTATCGTATTGCAAATCGAATCCAATGCGGCATGTTTCATCATAATAATAGATATTACAGCATACAAATATACGTTTTTTTTCTATTGGTGCAATTGGAACTTGGCTTTTTTGTGTACATTTGTTCACCGAACAATAAAAATAGTAGATTATGGACTTCAAAAAGCTCTGCCACGCACGTTATTCCGTGCGTGCCTATAAGCCGGACGCCATTCCGGCCGAAAAGATGGAATACATCAAGGAATGCACGCGCCTGGCTCCCTCGGCCGTCAACAAGCAACCGTGGAAATTCTTCCTGTTCACCCGCGAGGAAGACCGGTCGCGCATGCAGCAATGCTACGACCGCGACTGGTTCCGCGAAGCGCCCGCCTACGTGCTGGCCTGCGCCTGCCTCCCCGAGGCCTGGACACGCCGCGAAGACGGCAAGAGCCACGCCGACATCGACCTGGCCATCGCCATCGAACACCTTTGCCTGGCCGCCGCCGAACAAGGCTTGGGCACCTGCTGGGTATGCAACTTCCACGTGGAACGCTGCCGCGAGCTGTTCCGGTTGCCAGACGGGCTATGTCCCGTGGCCATCATCCCGATAGGCTATCCCGCCACGCCCGAGATTCCGGAGAAAAAGCGAAAACCCATGGCAGACATTTGGGAAGACCGATGACCGCACAGACAAAGGCGCCCCGGGGAACATGATCCCGACGGGGCGCCTTTTTCCTTCATGGCGTTCCGGCCTGCGCGCGTCAGGCCACTTTTTCCAGTTTCTTCATGATGGAGAAGATAAACAAGGCCGAAAGCAGGCACAGCACGATGAGCACGCTCCACACGATCCACAACTCAATGCCGCCCCACAAGTAACCAATGATGGCCACCATGTAATTGCCAATGGCCGTGGCCACGAACCAGCCGCCCATCATCATCCCCTTATATTTCGGAGGCGCCACCTTGGACACAAACGAAATGCCCATGGGGGACAACAGCAACTCGGCGAACGTCAGCACCAGATAGGTGGAGATGAGGAGGTTTGGCGAAACCAAGTCGACCTCTGCCCCCTTGGACAAGGCATCCGGGGTGGGCAAACCCACAGAACCAAAGGCCATGAGGGCGAAACCGCAGGCGGCGATGAGCATGCCCAACCCGATCTTGCGCGGAGCCGACGGCTCCTTGCCTTTCTTGGCCAAAGCCCCGAAGATGGCCAACGAAACCGGCGTCAGGGCCACCACGAAGAAGGGATTGAACTGCTGGAAGATCTGGGGCAGGATTTCTACCGTCCCGTCGCGGTTCACATACTGAACCCCCAAGGCGGCAATCACGGCCAGGCAGACCACTCCGGCCACCGTCTTGCCCCGTCCCGTACGACTCTGGAACACCGCAAACACGGCATAGACCAAAACGGCCAACAACACGAGGTTGAACACATTGAACGTCATGCCCAGCAAGCCGGAAGCCGAAGCCTGCGTGTAATCCCGTGCAAAGAAAGTCAGCGTCAAGCCGTTCTGATGGAAAGCCATCCAGAAGAACAGCACCACGGCGAACACGAGGCAAAGGGCCGTGATGCGCTGCCGCGTCTCGGCCGGCGTCAGTTCCTCTGCCGCCACATGGCCGTCGGACGCAGCCGTCTGCGCGTTGTAGTCGGCATGCTTGAACGTGCTGCGGAATCCATAATAAATAAGTATAGACACGATGAGCGAAACGCAAGCCACGGCAAAACCATAGTTATAAGCCTCGGAGAGTTTCTCAATGTAGGCCTGACAGAAGGTGGCTGTATCGCCCGCAAAGCCTTGAGCCGCCTTCAACGACTCCAACGTGGATGCCGACTGCGCCGTCATGCCAGCCGCATTGTCCAGATACTGATGGGCCAAAGCCGGAATCTGCGCGTTATACGTGAAGCCGTGCATGCCCAACACATAATTGGTCATTTTCGTGGCGGCTGTCGGAGCAAAAAGCGCACCGATGTTGATGGCCATGTAGAAAAGGCTGAACGCCGTGTCGCGCTTGTCCTTATATTCAGGCGCGTCGTAGAGATTGCCCACCATCACCTGCAAATTGCCCTTGAACAGTCCCGTGCCGCAGGCAATCAGGGCCAGCGCGCCGAACATCATGGCCTTCCCGGCCGCATCGGCTCCCGTGGGAATGGCCAGGAGCAAGTAGCCCACAAACATGATGAACACGCCCAGCGTCACCATCTTGCCAAAGCCGTACTTGTCGGCCAGGATGCCGCCCAGGAACGGCATGAAATAGACCGCAGCCAGGAACGAGGAGAAAATGGTAGAAGTGTCGGCTGCGGAATAGCCGAACTTCGCCTGCAAGAACAGGGTAAAAATGGCCAGCATCGTATAATATCCGAACCGCTCGCCCGTGTTGGCCAAAGCCAACGCATAAAGACCTTTTGGTTGTCCTTCAAACATAATCGTATAACTGTTTTTAATAGTGAATAAATCTAAGCGCAAAGATAACATTTAAATTCCGCATTCCGCCTTCCGAAACGCTTTTCTGTCGCCCTGCATGCGTTTTTCATGGCATTCCGCCTTGCCCGGGACATATTCAGCCCAAAGACCGACCTCCGGGGGCCACACATCCAGTATGCCCCCCCGACACGGGGAAAAGGCGGACAGGCCGGAGGTGAACAAGCCCAGATTGTCCCGCGGTTGAAAGGAATGCCACACTGCTAATAACCAACAAGATGAAAAAGGCCCTTGAAAGGCCCGGATTTTTCTCAAGCGATTCACATTTTTTTTGCTTGAGAAAAAAATGTGAATCGCTTGAGGGAAATTTGCGTTCCGCTTGAGCGTTTTTTGTCCTATCTTTCACACACGCATCCTACCCGCCGCAAGGCAGTAGCCCCCCTCCGGAATCGCCCGGACCACATGGCCATTCCCCCTTGGAAACCTGCAACCCCACCCCATGGGCATGCGGGGATGAAGGCGGAGATGCGTTTTCATGCGTTTTTGTTTTGTATTCCACTTGACTTGCAGTATCTTTGCACCTCCAAAAAAAACAAAAGAAAGAATAACAAATACAAAAAAAGACACATCATGGACAAATTTGCGTTCAAGCCCAAACTGTTTCTCGACTTGAAAGACTACAACAAGGAAAAGCTGGCTGCCGACCTCATGGCCGGAACCATCGTGGGCATCGTGGCCCTCCCGCTGGCCATCGCATTCGGCATCGCCTCGGGCGTGACCCCGGAGAAAGGCATCATCACGGCCATCATCGCCGGGCTGGCCGTGTCGCTCTTCGGCGGCAGCCGGGTGCAGATCGGCGGGCCGACGGGCGCCTTCATCGTCATCGTCTACGGCATCATCCAGCAATACGGCGAGGCCGGGCTCCTCATAGCCACCATCCTGGCCGGCGTGTTCCTGATCCTCTTGGGAGTGTTCCACCTGGGCACCATCATCAAGTACATCCCCTATCCCATCGTGGTGGGGTTCACCAGCGGCATCGCCGTCACCATCTTCACCACCCAAGTCAAAGACCTGTTCGGCCTGTCCATCGGCCAGGTGCCGGCCGACTTCATCGAGAAATGGGTGGCATACGCCCGCCATTTCGGCACCCTCGACCCTTGGTCCACGGGCGTGGGCATCGCCAGTGTGGCCCTCATCGCCCTTTCGCCCAGGTTCACCCGGAAAATCCCCGGCTCGCTCCTGGCCATCGTCATCATGACCGCCGGCGTCTATGTGCTGAAACAATATGGCATCGCCACCCAGGTGGAAACGATCGGCGACCGCTTCATGATCAAAGCCGAACTCCCGGGCATGAACGTGCCCGACCTGAACTGGGAAAGCGTGAAACAATTGGTGTCGCCCGCCATCACCATCGCCGTGCTGGGCGCCATCGAGTCGCTGCTCTCGGCCACCGTGGCCGACGGAGTCATCGGCGACCACCACGACTCCAACCAAGAACTCGTGGGACAAGGCATCGCCAACCTCCTCTCGCCCATCTTCGGGGGAATCCCCGCCACGGGAGCCATCGCACGCACCATGACCAACATCAACAACGGCGGGCGCACCCCCGTGGCCGGCCTCGTGCATGCCGGCGTGTTGCTGCTCATCTTCCTGCTGCTCATGCCGCTGGCGCAATATATCCCGATGGCGTGCCTGGCCGGCGTGCTGGTCATCGTCAGCTACAACATGAGCGGCTGGCGGACCTTCGCGCAATTGCTCCGCAACCCGAAAGCGGACGTGGCCGTCCTGCTCATCACGTTCTTCCTCACGGTGATCTTCGACCTTACGATCGCCATCGAATTCGGGCTTGTGCTGGCCTGCCTGATGTTCATCAAACGGGTGATGGAAACCACGGAAGTAAACTTGTTCAAAGACGAGATCGTGCCCACAGATGCCGACGGCAGCACCCCTTCCGAAGAACACCTCCACATCCCCGGCCACACGGAAGTGTATGAAATCAACGGGCCCTACTTCTTCGGCATCGCCAACCGGTTTGAAGAAGTCGTGCTCCAGACCAAAGAACAGCCCAAAGTGCGCATCATCCGCATGCGGAAAGTGCCCTTCATCGACTCCACGGGCATCCACAACCTGACCAACCTGTGCGAGATGAGCCACCGCGAAGGAGTACACATCATTCTTTCCGGAGTGAACCCCAAAGTGCATGAAGCACTCCGGAAAAGCGGTTTCTATGAAATCCTGGGCAAGAAAAACATTTGCGACAACATCCACACCGCCTTGGACGTAGCCCGCCACTACTTGGGACACGACGCCCCGACGACATAAATCCCGCACGCCCCCTTTCCCTGCTTCAAGGAAAGGGGGCGTGCAGCCTCGTCCGGCCAAAGGGAATCTCCCTTTCAGGCACCAAGGCTCATAAGCCGAGAATCTGGCTGCCGTGCGTCTTGGTCTTGATTTCCTTGGGCAGGAAGATTTTCTCAATCACTCCCTCTTCGTTCAGGATAAAAGTAGTGCGGAAAGTCCCCATGTACTTCCGCCCGTACATGCTCTTTTCTCCCCACACGCCCATCTCGTTCACCAAGACCCTGTCCGTGTCGGCCACCAACGTGAACGGAAGCGCATGCTTCGCGATGAATTTCCGGTGCGACTCCGCGCTGTCCACGCTGACCCCGACCACCTCATAGCCTTTTGCCTTCAAGGCCTCATAATCATCCCGCAGGCTGCAAGCCTCGGCCGTGCAACCCGCCGTGTTGTCCTTCGGATAAAAATAAAGCACCACCTTTTTCCCTCGGTAGTCGCTCAAACGGACCTGTTCGCCGTTTTCGTCCGTGCCCAACACATCGGGCACCTTGTCTCCTACGTTCATCATGACATTCTGTTTTTTAAAAACGTTTTTTCCTCATTCACACTCGTCAATCGTATAGTTCACAAAATCATTAAAAGGCTTCATCAGCATGAAAATCCCCGCTGCCCGTTCCAGCCAATCCTCCTCCCGGAAGAAATCATCCGGCACGGCATGGCTCACGGAATAATCCTTGGGGCGCAAGTATTCCGGAAAAGGAAAATCCTTGGGGAAGCCCTTGGGCAACGTCTTCAGGCGTGTCTCCCCGATGACGGGAAAAGCGGCCTTGAAATCCGCCGACTCCACGATGCCGCGGAACTCGTCTGTTTCGTCCACAATAGACTGCCGCACGGCTTTCAGGAGGGGCGAGGGCAAACACCAGGATCCTCCGGCCAACAGACACCCGCCAGGCTGAATGTGGAGATAATAACCGCTGTGCCACGACTTTTTCCCATGCGCATTCACGTAAGCGCCGAAATGACGCTTGTAAGGCGACTTGTCCTCCGAAAAGCGCGTGTCGCGGTAAAAACGGTAGGTGCAATCGCCCACAGACAAATGGGCCACGCCCGGATCGAAAAGCGCAATGCGGTGTATCAGCATCGCCACCATTTCCTCAAAAACCCCTTTCGCCTCTTCATACTGCCCGCGATGGGCGGCAAACCATTCCCGGTCATTATGGGCCGCCACATCCGCCAGGAACTTCAGCATGCAATCCATCTTTTCTCTCATGTCCGCTCCTCTTTTTCCGCCAAAGTTAGCACATAAGGGCTAAAAAACAAAATAAGCCCCGCGTGTTTTCGTCAGTTTCTCGCCCTAAACTCGTCATGAAGCAAATGTGGCATTATTTGAAGCAAGGCTTTCCACACACCTTATTAAAGAAAGCGTAATTTCAACCCCGGAAAGGAGCTCGACTTCTTGCCATAATTAACCATCAAAATCAAACCAAAATGAGAAAAAGCACTTTACTCATGGGAATCCTGCCCTTCCTCGGGACAGGGCAGGCGACGGCCGAAGACTTGGTCATCGACCTAATGAAAAGCAACGCGCCAAACATTGAATTGGTGCAGGACGCAGCCTTTGACGTGGGCTACGGCAACATCGGGAACACCAGTGCAAACACCATCATCGGACTGGGCCAGGTAGACTTCGGGGCCGACGGCAACGCCTACCAGGCCGCGGGGGTGGAATTCGCACAAGGGTGGGGCTCGTATGATGAAGCCAAACGCATCGTGCTCAGCGCGGGAGCCACACCGGAAGAAGCCGTGCCGTTCAACGAAATCACGGCCACACGCACGTATGGCTACCATCAGTTTGACATGTTCGCCGAAAACATGAAAACAGGCGAAGGATTCACCCGGCCCACGGGCGTGCAGAACGTGTGGCTCACATTCAGTGAAGGCAACGGGAACCTGCGCTCCGTGAAATTCTACGAAGAAGCCTTCGCCGAAGGAGAGGAAGGCAAACAACCTTGGGTGAACGAAATGGAAGGCTACGACCAACTGGCCACGGCCGTAGACGGTTCCCAATTCGTGCGCTCGGGCGAAATACCGGAAAACCCGGAAGAAGACCCGTATAAGGACGCGAAATATGACACCAACACAGAATGCTGGGGCGGCACGAACGACGGCCTCATCCTGGAATCTACGGAGGAAATCGACTTCGGGAACGGCGATTACAAACAATTGGTGGCCTATATCGGACACGATGGAGAACGCTACACGGAATACATGGAATTCTACATCGACGAGGTGAAGCCGGAAAACATGATCGCACGCACGTGGACCGGCATCAACATTCAAGAGTGGAACAAATTCACCCCCGTGGCCACCGCGCTGGAACAAGTGACGGGCAGCCATCGCCTGCTCATCAAGTGGGGCAACGCCACCAACCTGCAAAAGATCGAACTGGTGAAAGAATCGCTGTGGTTTGAGAATCCGGACTGCGGAGTCGTATACGACAACGAGCAACCCTCAGAACAAGCAGTGTTGTATGTCACCACCGGCGAATCGGGAGCCGCTTCGGGCGTAGACACCACGACCGGAGCCGCATGGGAAATCATCAAGCCCGTCAGCGGCGACGCACACTGCGAAGGCAGCAACATCGGGTACACCAAGGCCGGAGTGGTCGTGGCATGGCGCGGCATCGACTTCAAGGACGGCGACTACAAACGGGTATACATCAACGCCTCTTGCGACAAGACGTACATCGGCAGCACGGTGGAAGAAGCCAACTACTCGCTCTATATCGACCTGGACGACATCGACTGGGCCAACGTGACCAACGTCAGCGAACTGGCAGCCGCCCTTGAAGGACACGAGCCCGTGGCCGTAGTCAGGGCACAGGGCACCGGAGGTTGGGGCAACAAGCTGACCACCGGAGGAGACCTGGCCACCGTGACCGGCGTGCATGACCTGTACATCGTTTACAACCTGCCCGACCGCGACAACATCGGATCCAACATCTACGGACTCTACCTCGACCCGGAAGGCGGACAGCAGGAAGAACCCCAACCGGAAGCAGGCGACCTCTACATTTCGCTCATGAAAGACAATGCCGGCCGCATCGAGATCGTGCAGGATGCCACATTCGACGTGGGATACGGCAATATCGGGAACACATCCAACACCACCGTCATCGGATTGGGTGAAATAGACTTTGGCGCAGACGGCAACGCCTACCAGGCCGCCGGCGTGGAATATGCCAACGGCTGGGGCGGATATGATGAAGCCAAGTATGTCGTGCTCAGTGCCGGAGCCACACCGGAAGAGGCCGTGCCGTTCACTGAAATACGAGTGAACAGGACCTACGGTTACCATCAGTTTGACATGTTCGCCGAAAACATGAAAACAGGCGAAGGCTTCACCCGGCCCACGGGCGTGCAGAAGGTATGGCTCACGTTCCGCGACGGCAATGGCAACCTGCGTTCCGTGAAGTTCTATAAAGACGCACTGGCGGAAGAAAACGAAGGCCTGCAGCCTTGGCCAAGCGAACTGGAAGACTATGCAAGCATCTCAACCGCCATAGACGGTTCAAAGTTCGCACGTGCCGTGGAAACGCCTGAGAATCCGGAAGAGGATCCCTACAAAGACGCAGGCTACGACACCGAAACGGGCTGCTGGAGTGCTACAAATGCAGGTTTTGTGGTGAAATCTGTTGATCCCGTGGACTTCGGAAACGGCGATTACAAACAGCTGGTGGCCTATGTCGGACACGAAGGAGAACGCTACACGGAATACATGGAATTCTACATCGACGAGGTGAAACCGGAAAACATGATCGCACGCACGTGGATGGGTATCAATCTCTCTGAATGGAACAAGTTCGCCCCCGTGGCCACCGCGCTGGAACAAGTGACGGGCAGCCATCACCTGCTCATCAAGTGGGGCGACGCCACCAACCTGCAAAAGATCGAACTGGTGAAAGATTCCGTATGGTTCGAAAACCCGGACTGCGGAGTCGTATACGAAAACGAGCAGCCCTCTGAACATGCGGTATTGTTTGTCACCACCGGCGAATCGGGAGCCGCTTCGGGCGTAGACACCACGACCGGAGCCGCATGGGAAATCATCAAGCCCGTCAGCGGCGACGCACACTGCGAAGGCAGCAACATCGGGTACACCAAGGCCGGAGTGGTCGTGGCATGGCGCGGCATCGACTTCAAGGACGGCGACTACAAACGGGTATACATCAACGCCTCTTGCGACAAGACGTACATCGGCAGCACGGTGGAAGAAGCCAACTACTCGCTCTATATCGACCTGGACGACATCGACTGGGCCAACGTGACCAACGTCAGCGAACTGGCAGCCGCCCTTGAAGGACACGAGCCCGTGGCCGTAGTCAGGGCACAGGGTACCGGAAGTTGGGGCAACAAGCTGACCACCGGAGGAGACCTGGCCACCGTGACCGGCGTGCATGACTTGTACATCGTCTACAACCTGCCCGACCGCGACAACATCGGATCCAACATCTACGGACTCTACCTCGACCCGGAAGAAGGACAAGGACCGCAAGGAATCGGCTCGGCAACCGACGAAGCCGGAAACATCCAGGCTTACGTGGCAAACGGACAGATCGTAGTCCGCACGGCAACGGAAACCCAAGTAGAGCTTTATGCCGCAGACGGCACGATGGTGGCCAGCCAAAGCATCCCGGCCGGCACAACGACCATACAGAACCTGAAGCAAGGCATCTACATCCTGAAAGCCACAGACGGGCAACAAGGCGTGAAGACCATGAAGTTTGCTGTGAAATAAACGACACCAATAATAAAAAGACCATCTGGCGGGTGTGGGCCGGCGGCCGCACCCGCTTTTTTCTCTAAAACCTACTATTATATGAAAATCAAACAGATCATTGCAACAAGCCTTCTGTGCCTCTCCGGGTTCCAGACGGCAAGTGCCCAAGAATGGCAAGCGAAACAAGGCCCCATGACCACCCCGTGGGGCGAAACACTCGATCCCGACAACGTGCTGGGAGAGTACCCGCGCCCACAAATGGAACGCGAAGAGTGGATGAACCTCAACGGAGTGTGGGACTTGAGAAAGGGCGCGGAAGACGAAACCTATGACCCGGACTTCGTCTATGACCGGAAGATCCTGGTGCCCTTCCCCATCGAGTCAGCCCTTTCCGGTGTCATGGAAGAGAGCGACAACCAATGCTACTGGTACCGCCGCACCTTGACCATCCCCGAAAGCATGAACGGAAAAAACATACTGCTGCATTTCGATGCCGTGGACTGGGAAACCATCGTCTATGTCAACGGCAAACAGGTTGGAAGCCACACCGGAGGCTACGACCCCTTCTTTTTCAACATCACGCCTTTCCTGAAAGAAGAAGGCGAACAGGAACTCGAAGTGTACATCCATGACAACACCGGTGCCGAAGGCCAGCCCAAAGGCAAACAAGCCCTGAACAAATGGGGATGCTGGTACACTCCCGTCAGCGGAATCTGGCAAACCGTGTGGCTCGAGCCGGTGAATGCCACGCACATCACCAAGCTGTCCATTGAACCGGATGTGGACAACTCCTGCTTCAAGCTCCAAGTCAACGCCACATCTGCCGAAGGCGCCACGGCCGACGTCCTGCTGACCGACGCGGAGGGCAATGTGGCCGCCTCCATGCAAGGCGTGGCTGTCAACACACCTCTCAGCCTGCCCCTGCAGTCTCCACACCTATGGTCGCCGGACGATCCCTACCTCTATGACCTCGACATCAGGCTTTCCCGGGAAGGCACGGAGACAGACGCGGTGAAGAGTTACTGCGGCATGCGCAAGATCGAGGTGAAAAAGGTGGATGGCACCCCGCGCATCTTCCTCAACGGCACGCAGATTTTCCAAATGGGTCCCTTGGACCAGGGCTGGTGGCCCGACGGGCTCTACACCGCCCCGAGCGACGAAGCACTACTTTTCGACGTGAAAGGGATGAAAGACTTGGGATTCAACATGATCCGAAAGCACATCAAGGTGGAACCCTCCAGATGGTACATGCACTGCGACCGCGAGGGCATCCTCGTCTGGCAAGACCTGCCCAGCCCCGGACTTCCCACCGGATATGAAGCCTTTGCCCGGGAAAACTTCGAGGACGAGACGCTCCGCATCATCGACGCCTTCGAGAACCATCCCAGCATCGTGCAATGGGTGGTGTTCAACGAAGGATGGGGACAATTCGACACCGAGCGCATGACGCAAGTCGTCATTGACCAGGTCAGCCCCCAGAGCCTCGTCTGCTGCGCCAGCGGATGGAACGACGCGGCCATCGGCGACATCAAGGACTCGCACAGCTACCCCTACCCCTCCTGCCCGCTCGACGCAGACCGCGCCGCCGTGTGCGGGGAATATGGCGGCATCACGCTGAAAGTGCCGGGACACATCTGGCCGGGCGGTGATTTCGGCTACACGGAGGTGGAACGTCCGGAAGACTTCACCGCCATGTTCAACAGGCTGGCCGACCAGATCCAGGATTATTACTACTACGGGATGAACGCAGCCGTCTACACCCAGCTTTCCGACGTGGAAATCGAGAAAAACGGCATCTACACCTACGACCGCCGTGTGCTGAAGCCCTACTCGCCCACCGGCGAACTGAAGGCCAAGATCGAGGAGTGCATCCGCATGCCGCACAACGGAGTGCGCCCGCAAACCATCGTCTCCACGGCCAAGGAGCATAAATACAAGTGGCGGTTCCTCACCACCGACGACGCTCCCCGCCGCTGGTTCGCCAAGGAGTTCAACGACCTCCGCTGGGTCAAAGGCACGGCCGCGTTCGGCAAGAGTTCGTTAGAAAACACAAAAGGGCTCATCTCCATTCCTTGGACCACCCCGCAAATCTACCTGCGCCGCTGGTTCTACCTGGGCGATGTCACCCAGGAAATGATCGACTGCATGCGTTTCATGATTTATCATGACGATGACATCTACATCTACATCAACGGCGTGTGGGCCGCCACAAAGAAAGGCTCTGTGTCCAACTACATCCCCTACGACATCTCGGACGAAGCACGCCAGACCCTCAAGCCCAACAGCTGGAACCTGATTGCCGTGAAATGCGTGCAGGGAAGCGGGGAACAGATCGTGGACGTAGGCATATCCGCCTTCTCCGAAAAGGATTTCCAATACCAGGAAGTCTATGACGAATATAACAACAGGGATTTTGCCGACCTGCCAGAACCGGGCAACCCCACGGTGCCCTCCTTCGAACAAGTGGAATTTCCCGTGCCCGCCGAGCCGGCCGCCATGGCCGTCTCCCGCGGACAGTTCCTCCACTCCACCGACCGTTCCAACGCGGCGTGGGGCGACTTCGACAACGACGGCTACTTGGAAGTGACCTATTCCGGCAACAACGAACACGAGCGGATCACTTCGCGCAAGAAGTTCACCGCCCTCTATGACAACGACGGCGACGGCTCTTTCACCAGCCTCTCCAGCCCGTTCGACGTGGTGTACTATGCCTGCCCCACGTGGTTCGACTACAACAACGACGGGCTCATGGACCTTTTCCTCCCGGGCGTGAAATCCATGGACTACGACAACGACCTGAGCGAGGTGGCCGCATATCTGTATGAGAACAAAGGGCCGGGAACAGACGGAAAATATGTCTTCGAGGAAGTGAACGCAGCCACGCCCGAAAGCAACCTCATGGGCATTTCACCCATCTATGGCTCACTCGGCGGCGGGCGTTCGCGCCACTACGTCTCCGTGGGCGACTATGACAAAGACGGCTGGCTGGACCTCGTCATAGCCGGGCTGGATGATTACGAAGACACCGAAGGCCTCGTGGGCGACAACGGGAAGCCCGTGGTACACCACGACCGCCGCGTGCTCTACCTCTACAAAAACAACCAAGGCAAAGGATTCATCCGCCAGGAAACCCCGCTGGACGGCGAGAAGCCTTTCACCGGGCTTTCGAGAGGCTCCGTGCACTTCGCGGACATGGACAACGACGGCTGGCTGGACATCGTTTCCTCCGGCTACGGGCCTGGCGAAGGCAACCTGCGCATCTATTGGAACAACGGCGACGGGACTTTCTCCGAGAACGGACAATATTTCTACGGCTCGTATGACTCGTCCTGTTTCCCCTGCGACCTGGATGCCGACGGGCACATGGACATCCTCGTCACCGGATTTTCCGCCACCAAGGGCCAAAACGGCAAGTCGTTCTACATCTACCGCAACCTGGGCAACCGCACGTTCGAGATGCTGGACGACCTCTTCTGCGGCTTCGAGGGAGTCGACGGCTGCACGCCATCCTTCGGCGATGTCAACCACGACGGGTTGCCCGACATCCTGGCCGGCGGACACGGGGACACACACGAGATCACCACATGGCTCTATCTGAACCGGGGCGACTTCGCGTTCAAGTCCTGCGGCGGTTACTACGACACCGGCGCGCCATGGACCTTCCACCGCATCTCGCACGGCAACAACCACCTGATCGACTTTGACAACGACGGGTTCCTTGACGCCTGGAACATGGGCTGGGCGCACAGCGATGTCTGCTCGAACGAATGTGCCACCGAAATTTACCGCAACACGTCGGCCGACGCGGGCATAGCCGCCAACGAGGCCCCCTCGGCACCGAAAGGGCTGAAGGCCACCTACGACAAGGCCACGGGCATGGCCACTTTCTCCTGGGAGGCTGCCACCGACGACGTGACCCCGCAAGCCGCCCTGCAGTATAACCTCTATCTGAAAAAAGCCGGCACGGACGGTTACTTCATGACCGTGCCCGCCGACCTGCAGACCGGGTTTGTCAAAGTCGGGGAGATTTCCGGGCAAATCACCACCACGACCTATTCCATGCATGTCGACGATGCCGATGCCACCTACGAATGGGGCGTGCAAGCCATCGACAACGGGAAGAAAGGCGGCGCGTTCGCCCTCTCCTCCTTCGTCCCCTCGGCCAGCCACATCGCGGCCACCAAGCTCGACGGCTTCGAAGCCCATGCCGAAAAAGGACAGATCCGCTATCGCGCGGAAGCCGGCACGACCCTCGTCATCACGGATGCCGCAGGAGTGGAGCTGGCACGGTTCCAAGCCGACGGGGAAGGCACTTTCGGAGGGCTGGTGCATGGCATCTACATGATCTCGGCCACGAAAGGCAGCCGTTCGGCCACGCTCAAGGTCGCCCTTTGACGGCAAGACGCTAAAGCCTCCTCAAAAAAAAGATTGTTTTTCTATCACCAGAAGAGAAGGCCGCTCCCGGCGTGGTTCTCCCACGCACGGGGGCGGCCTTCGCCGTTCCACGCTCTCCACCGGCAGAATCTGCAGGAAGCCCTGCCGGACACTACTTCAGGCTGAACGTGGGCATTTCCTTCTTTTCCGGAACGATCTGCATGAAATCCACCGTCCAATCGTCCCAGTCGATCGTCCCCACCCACTTCTTGCCGTCTCCGGTGAGCACCACTTCGCGATCCGTGCGTTGGTAGCCGAAAGTCTCAGTGTGCTGCCTGAGCAACACCGTCCCATAATCCGCCGGCTCATTCTCGGTCCAGACGGAAGTGTATTGGAAATCCTTCAGCGGGCGGTACACGCTTCCGCTCGAATGGCCCGTCTCCGGATCCATCCGGTAAATCACGATGGCATCGCTCGTGACTTCCAGGCTGAGAACCGGCCCTATCGTGCTCACATACTTCCGCGGCACATAAGTGAGGGTCTGCGCGTAACTCACCTCGCGGGTCACCTTGAAGTCTTTGCAATATTCCTCATGGAACACACACTGGCGGCCATCGAAAGACAACGTGGCACCATAGAGTTCATCGGACACCCACACCGTGTCGCTGGTCCGTTCCCAGGTCTTGCGCACCTCCCCCCCGGTGTATTCCACGTCCGGGAAATATTCGCTCACCGGGTCATAGACCACCACGGTTCCGATATTGTCCTCAGGATAGAGACGGTCATCGCCACTGAGCGTCCCGTATTTCCACTCCGTCCCGGCCAGGAGTTCGTCGGCCGGCACCCCGTTCCCGTCATCAGGACTGCATCCCGCCAGCCACAAAGCCGTTGCGGCAAGTAAAAAGATTTTTCGCATATCCATGAATCAAACTAAAGTTTTCCTGTTCGTTTTTCCGCAGCACGCACCCCGCACCCCTCTTCGCCATTCCACGCCCAAAGATACGGATTTTATCCGGATTGCAGAAAAAAGACGCACAAAAAACATTTCGGCCACTGCGCCCAGGGCGCCGCCACACACACCGATTCCGCCATTCCGGCCAACCCTTCCACACTCCTTTTACGACCCACGCTCCAAGGCAACCTCCCGAAGTCATGACCATAAAAGCACAGCAGATTCAAAAATCAAAAACCACAGGGCCATCATCCATTTATAAAACAAGGATTTACCAATAGAACAAACCACGCAAAACGCCACAATCCGAAAGTCATCCACAGCCTGTCTGAAGAAGGAAAAAATTCCTCAAGCGAAAAATCTTTTTCTCGCTTGAATAAAAAATGTGAATCTCAAGAGGAAAATCCGCACGCTTCTTGAGCTTCATTCCAGATTCGGAAACACCCATAAAGAAAGAGTGAAGGCACACCGCTCCAGCCGGCATGCCTCCACTCTTCCGGAAAGCCATCTTTTCGCCTAACCTTCATAGGAGTTTTTTTGCAATATAAAACCTATGAAAACTCAATCTAATATTTTTAATCAAACTACCATACCAAAAATATTAATAAGAACACAACTTAAAACTCCTCGTCTCTTGTCCATTACATATACTCAACAAATAAAAACCGCCAGAAGGAAATATATTATTCAACATATGCCAATTGCTATCGGCCGAAACCGTCCCAGTTTCAATGATTTCGCCTCCAATACCTACCAAACTCCATTTCACGTCTTCACCGTTACCCATTATGCGTAACCAAATGTCATTACCTATGCTCTTTTTACACAAATCGACCTGCAAACCATTTACTTCCAACTTTTTCCCCGGTACGTCTGTACTTTCCTGTGACGTAATCTTAAGACTAAACGGATATATTTCCCCATAAATATCTGCATATACAGTCAATTCATATTCTTCTTTGTGGAGTACATTCTTAAAAGTATAAAAAGAACTTTTATTTGCCTCCATATATTGCCCTTCCATTTCCAATGAACGAATTTGCATAATGTCTACCACATCCGCCAAAGCAAAAGACAAACGATTTCGAACTAACTCCACCTCCTTGACGTTCAACAAGTTCACCTTCTCCATATTGGATATATCCATTTCAGGAACGCCATAAATTGTGCATGGATTCAAGCCCCATTGCAAATTTGAGATGACCTCTTCATCTTTTGATAATACAACCATTTCTTTCAGTGCTGAATCATATCTAAAGACCCATAATCCCATTTTTTCTATTGAAGCAGGAATTACAATGGATTGCAATGCAGAACATCCATAAAAAGCACCTTCACCAATCTCTCTTAAAACAGGAGGCAGTTTCATTGAAATCAAACTGATACAGCCAGTAAAAGCATACGCCCCAATTGAAATCAGTGAATCAGGCATTTTCACCGAAGTCAGACCTCTGCAATTACCAAAAGCATTTGCTCTAATAGATTTCAAAGAAGGAGGCAGTTCTAATGAAACCAACCCTGTACAACCGCTAAAAGAATTTTCTTTGATTTCCACCAAAGTAGAAGGTAATTTCAAAGAAGCTAATCCAGTACAACCGGAAAAAGCACCAGCCGTGATTACGTCCCACGAAGACGGTATTTCCAATGAAGTCAAACCTGTACAATGCAAAAAGACCTCATCTCCCATCTTTGTTGAGCCATGAGGCAATTGCAATGAAGTCAGCCCCGAACAACCGGAAAAAACATAATCACCAATACTATCCAGTGTGGAAGGTAGCGCCAAAGAAGTCAAACTGCTGCAATTAGAAAAAGCATACTCATCTATACATTTCAAAGAAGAAGGAAACTCCAATGAAGACAAACGAATGCACCCGGCAAAAGCATGACGACCTATGACTTCCAAAGTAGGAGGCAACTCCACCGAAGTCAAACCCACACACCCATCAAAAGCCCATTCAGCAATACCAGTTACCGTGTAACTTTTTCCTTCATAAGATACCGTAGCAGGAATCAGCACATCACCCCAAAACATCTTATTCATCGAACCAACAAGCACCTCATTTTCATTATCAAGATGCGGAGTATACCAAATACCATCCACTTCAAAGCTAGAAACTGTACCTGGTATTAGAAATAAAAGCCACATTGGCAAAATCACCAAACGCATAATAAAACTTCTCATAAACATCATTTTAAATTCTACGAAAAACGCTTTTCAAAAAACAGCCGCCAATATAACAAAAAAACAGGAGCATGCAACATCAACAAGCACACTCCTGCAAGAAATACAAAATAAGACGTTACAAACCCACTTTTACAATCCACGGCCGTGGCAGTTCTTGAACTTCTTCCCGCTCCCGCAAGGACAAGGATCGTTGCGTCCCGGCAGCTTCTCGGCCACCACGGGCTGGGGCTTTTGAGGTTCGCGCGTGTCTTGTGCGGCGGCTGCTTCCTGGTTGGGGTCGGTCAGGTCTTCGCGCGACTCCACGTACTTCTCCTGGCGGCGCGGCTGCTCCGGCGCGGCCTCGCGCACTTGCTCGGGCTGCTGCACGGGAATCTGTCCGCGCATCAGGACGCTCACGGTCTGGGTGTTGATTTTGTCCACCATCGCGTCGAAGAGTTTCACGCTCTCCAGCTTGAAGATCAAGAGCGGGTCCTTCTGTTCGTAGCTGGCGTTCTGCACGGAATGCTTCAGGTCGTCCAACTCGCGGAGGTTCTCTTTCCAGGCCTCGTCGATGGTGTGCAACATGATGGCCTTCTCAAACGCCTTCACGATGGAACGGCTCTCCGTCTCATAGGCTTCCTTGAGCGGCGTGGAAATCTGATAGATGCGGCGGCCGTCCGTGATGGGCACCATGATGTTCTCGTACATGTGGCCTTGAGCCTCGTAGACTTGTTTGATGACCGGCTGGGCCACGGCGGCCAGCATGTCGGTTTTCTGCCGGAAACGTTCCATGGCAGCCTGGAAAGCCTTCTCGCACAAATCCTCGCGCTTCGTGTCGTTGTATTCCTGCTCGGTAAAGGGCACTTCCATGGCCATCACCTCGATGAAACTTTCCTTGCAGCCTTCATAGTCGTTGTTTTCAATGATGTGCACGCAACGGTCCCAGATCATGTTGGCAATGTCCATTCCGATGCGCTCGCCCATCAAGGCGTGGCGGCGCTTCTCGTAGATCACGGTGCGCTGCTTGTTCATCACGTCGTCGTATTCCAACAGACGCTTGCGCACGCCGAAGTGGTTCTCCTCCACCTTCTTCTGTGCCCGCTCGATGGCGTTGCTGATCATCTTGTGCTCGATCATCTCGCCTTCCTCGAAGCCGAGGCGGTCCATCACCTTGGCGATGCGCTCGCTGGCGAACAGGCGCATCAGCTTGTCCTCGAGCGAAACAAAGAACACCGACGAGCCCGGGTCGCCCTGGCGTCCGGCACGACCGCGCAACTGACGGTCCACCCGCCGGCTCTCGTGGCGCTCCGTGCCGATAATGGCCAAACCGCCGGCCTTGCGCACTTCGTCGCTCAACTTGATGTCCGTACCACGGCCGGCCATGTTGGTGGCAATGGTCACCGTGCTGCTCTGTCCGGCCTTGGCCACGATGTCGGCCTCCTGCTGGTGGAGCTTGGCGTTCAGCACGTTGTGGGGAATCTTGCGCATTTGGAGCATCTTGCTCAGCATTTCAGAGATTTCCACCGAAGTCGTGCCGACGAGCACAGGACGTCCGGCCTTGATCAGGCTCTCGATTTCCTCGATGACGGCTTTGTATTTCTCGCGCTGTGTCTTGTAGACGCGGTCGTTCATGTCGATGCGGGCCACGGGGCGGTTGGTGGGAATCTCCACCACGTCGAGCTTGTAAATGCTCCAGAACTCGCCGGCCTCGGTGACCGCCGTACCGGTCATGCCGGCCAACTTGTGGTACATGCGGAAGTAATTCTGCAAAGTGATCGTGGCAAAGGTCTGCGTGGCCGCCTGCACCTTCACGTGCTCCTTCGCCTCGACGGCCTGGTGCAAGCCGTCGCTCCAACGGCGGCCTTCCATGATACGTCCCGTCTGCTCGTCCACGATCTTCACTTCGCCGTCGATAATGACATATTCGTCGTCTCGGTTGAACATCGTGTAGGCTTTCAGCAGCTGTTGAAGGGTGTGCATGCGCTCGCTCTTCACGGCGTAATCGGAGAAGAGCTGGTCTTTCTTGATCACGCGCTCTTCGTCGTTCAAGGACTTGTCGGCTTCCAGGGCCGCCATCTCCGACGTGATGTCCGGCATGACGAACAAGTCCGGATCGGACGTGGCATTGGCCAGCCAGGCAAAGCCCTTGTCGGTGAGGTCGACGCTGTTCAGCTTCTCGTCCACCACGAAATAGAGCGGTTCCACAGCCTCCGGCATGCGCTTGTTGTTGTTCTCCATGTAAATTTCTTCCGTCTTCAGCATGCCGGACTTGATGCCCTGCTCGGAAAGATACTTGATCAACGGCTTGTTCTTGGGCAACGCCTTGTGGCTGCGGTAAAGCTGCAGGAAGCCCTGTTCCACTTTCTCCTTGTCGCCGGAAGCGATGAGTTGCTTGGCTTCGGCCAAGTATTGGGTGGCCAGTTGGCGCTGCACGCCGACCAGGCGTTCCACCAACGGCTGGTATTGCTCATAAAGCTGGTCGTCGCCCTTGGGCACTGGGCCGGAAATGATCAGCGGCGTGCGGGCATCGTCGATCAACACGGAGTCCACCTCGTCCACGATGGCATAATTATGGGCGCGTTGCACCAGGTCTTTCGGGTTCGTGGCCATGTTGTCGCGCAAGTAGTCAAAGCCGAACTCATTGTTTGTTCCAAACGTGATGTCGGCCATGTAAGCCCGCCGGCGCGCCTCGCTGTTGGGTTGGTGCTTGTCGATGCAATCCACGCTCAGTCCGTGGAACATATAAAGCGGCCCCATCCACTCGGAGTCACGCTTGGCCAGATAGTCGTTCACCGTGACCACATGCACGCCATTGCCCGTCAAGGCATTCAGGAACACCGGAAGGGTGGCCACCAAGGTCTTGCCTTCACCCGTGGCCATTTCGGCAATCTTGCCTTGATGCAACACGACGCCGCCGAAGAGCTGCACGTCGTAATGGACCATGTTCCAGACGGTGTCGTTCCCTCCTGCCATCCAATGGTTATGATAGTGCGCCGTGTCGCCCTGTATGTCCACGAAATCATGCTTGGCCGCCAATTCGCGGTCGAAATCATTGGCCGTGACGCACACCTCCTCATGGGTGGCAAACCGCTCGGCCGTGGACTTCACGATGGAAAACACCACCGGCATCACCTCGTTCAGGGCTTTCTCGTAACGCTCCAGCACCTCTTTCTCCAACTTGTCGATTTGGGAGAAGAGCGAGGAACGGTCTTCAATCGGCGTTTCTTCCACTTTGGCTTTCACCTCTGCGATCTTGGCCTTGATGTCGTCGGCCGAAGATTGCACGTACTTTCTCACTTCCTGCGTCTTGGCCCGCAATTCGTCGTTGCTCAAAGCCTGGATGGCAGGATAAGCCTTCTTCACTTCCTCCACCAAAGGCTGAATCAGTTTCATGTCGCGGGTGGACTTGTTGCCGAAGAGCTTACTCAAAAACTTGTTGATATCCATATGTTCGTTTTGTTTTAAATTCGCATTATGCCGCTTCACGCCTTCCGGCGCAAACACGACGAAAACCATTAATTAATAAGTAAAAAAGGAATTATCCAAGCGTTCCCGGCCTTCACAAAAAGGGGAACAAAGCTCCCCCGTCAGCGCACAGCCGACAAAGGAGCCGCGGCACAGGCATTGGGCGCACGGATGCGCATGAAACGCGCCACAGTGGGGGCAATGCAATCGACCGTCACCGGCGTCTTGACCGTCTCCGAACGCACATTGCAACCGAAAAAGACAAGGGGGAATCCCACATAAGAAGCATTCTGCAAAGACTGCTCATGGGTGATCTCATTCACGATTTTCCAACCCGGCGACGCCTCCACGAAAATGTCGCCCGAACGGGTCTGATTGAAACTGTTGCGCAGACGGCTCATGCTGGGCATGCCCGCCGAAAGGGCCAAACGCTGAGACGTGAAAACGTCTCTCACGCCTGCCATCTGGATCAAGAAGGCCTCAGAACGTGTCAAGACATCCGCCAGGTTCAGTTGCTTGTCTTCAATCAGTTTTTGGTTCAGGAATAGTTGGGAACCGAATTCCGTCTCCACGTATTTTCCCTCGCCATAGACCGCCATCAGGTACATATTCAACAAGGCCGAGGCCCGGGTGACGCTGAATGTGCCCGTGGGAATGCGGTATTTGGCAAAATCCGTAATCTCGTCGTCCGTATATCCGGTGGAAGTCACGACCAGCAGGAAACGTCCTGCGCCGACTTTTTTCTCCAACATCTTGATCAATTCGGCCAAATCAAGGTCAAGACGCACATACGTGTCCTGCAGTTCCACAGGACATTCCCCCACAGGCTTGTGCTGGAACGTGCCGGCATAGTAAGTCAGGGACAAGAAATCCGTCACCTTGTCCGCTCCCAAATCCGTGTGATCCAGACAATGGCGCACAAAACGGTTCACCTCGGCATTCACACAAGCGCTGGTCTTGAAGTCGCGGAACTTCCCATCGCCGGAGAACCCATGCCGGAAATCCTTGCCTTCGTCCGGAGAGATAAAGAAATTGAAATTCCCCACGATAGGACTCACGGGTGTCCATGACAAATCCGAAATCCGATGTCCCAACCGGTCATAGCTCAAGGCCCAATTGGGATATTCGCCATAGTATGAAGTGCTGCTCCACTGCCCCGAAGCATCGTCAATCCAGAAAGCCCCGTCCGCCGCATGTCCCGCGCCCAAAATCGCGGCGTCAGCCTCGGGCGCCACGCTGTAGACCAGCGCGCGTCCTCCCGTGGCCATCTTCAGTTCGTCCGTGATCGTGGACACGTTCAGCGAAGCAGGAGAATATTTCTCAGAAGTAAGCCATCCCTGGCATGAAGCGTCATCCACACAATATGCCGGACGCAAGGTCTTGCGGTCCATCCACCTTTCGCCCACAATGCCATTATCGTAGGGCACAGTCCCCGTCATGACGCAAGCCACGGCCGAAGCACGGTCGACATGGGCAAACGGATAGGACACATCCACATAAGTACGCCCTTCGCGCATGATCCGGTTGAACCCCCCAGTGCCAAACAACGTCGAAAAGGCTTCCACATAGTCCGTACGCAATTGATCAATCATCACATTGACCACCAAACGCGGCACAGGACTGGCCGTCTGGGCTTCCATGTTAGCCCAAGCCAATGCCATAATCAACGGGGTCAAGAAACGGTAGTTCCTGTGATGCATGTTCCTCTTCATCTATTGCCTTTTCTGATAGCTTACCACATAGCTGCATGAACGTAGCAGCAAAGTCAGTGCCAAAGGTACAACTACGACACAAAAATCTTGCGGTATAAAGGCGGAAAAAATTATAAAAAATATTAAAACAAGGGCGTTAAAGGCATGATAAACGGTTTTGCGCCCTTTTACGCCACACCTCACCACCCACGGCATTGCCACAAGCGGAATCGGATTGAACACCCAGATTTGCCAGTTTGACCCCACCGTGGGATGATCGGAAAAGAAGAACAAGGCCGTCAGCACCAGCCCCATAATCCCGACCAAAGACATCAGCACCATGTCCATCCACCAGAAACAAGCGTGTTTCCACCGCTCAGCGGCCGTCAACAAAGCAACCAAAGCGAACAGCAACCACCCGCAAGCCCAAGGCGACAGGGGAAACTCCTCCTGAACGCCTACACCCCGTCCGGCCACCACCTTCGACTTGCCCGACACCAAAGGACGTTCATGCCCCTCCGGATCACGAATCACAGCCCCGTCGGCATAATGCAACATGTAAAAGGGCGCAAACATCTCCTGGCGTTCCGTAATCGGACGGTCGGCCTCCGCGCCCAGACACAAGTCATTGCCCAATTCAGCCCAGGGATAATGCCCGGTGTATTGATGTATGATTTCCCGGTAAGTATGCACGGTGTCTGCCCGGGGATAAACCACCTCGCCGTCCACAGCCTCTTCTATCCGGTCGCGCGCCCGTGTCGTGCAGTTGTCATAAAAGAAGTTATAACGGTATTCCCTGTTTTCCGGCTGCATGTTTTCCAACAGCAAGGCCCAAAGCCGACGTTTCTCCGCCGAAGTCAGGTTCAGCGTCTGCTGATAGACCGACGAACCTCGTGCCTCATATTCCTTCGCAAAATAAGCAAACGGCACCGCGCCCACCTGATAGTCGCACTCCCCCAACGCGAAGCGCCATATGAAATGAGGCTGGCTGAAACTGAACACGCCGTAATGGAACACCCAATCCTCTCCCGTCGTCTCGTTGCATATCCGAATGGCCGTATGCCCATACAAGGCGTAGACTTCGGTTCCCGGCGAACACGTCAGCAAACTGACTTCCATCGAATCTTCCGCCACCGCACGGGCAATTGCGTTTGCATATAATAAAAAGGTGAACAGGCACAATAGCTTCAGGCTTCTCATTCTCTCCTCATTTTTTACCGCACAAAGGTAGTGCATTTTCCCGGGACTCCCACACTTGCGCATAAAAAAAGCCGTCCGGACATCTTTTTAGTAAGGTTTTCGCATTCCTTGCCTTTTTTTAATTAACTTTGCAGCCGCAAAGCATGAACACGTGAATTTAATCATCGACATAGGAAACACGCTGGCCAAGCTGGTGGCGTTCGAGGGAGACACCCCAGTGGAAGAAATCAAGACCTCCAACGAGACTTTGGAACGATTGCCGGAATTTGCGCGCAAATATTCTTTCAAACGGGGCATTGTAGGCACGGTGTTCGGCATCACGGTCGAAGCCGAACGCCAACTCAAAAAGTTGGACTTCCCTCTCCTATACCTTAATTCAAGCACTCCCATTCCCATTATCAACGACTACCGCACGCCCGACACCTTGGGAGCCGACCGGCTGGCCGCAGCCGTGGGGGCTTACACCCAACATCCGGGGCACGACATCTTGATTGTGGATGCCGGCACGTGTCTCACCTATGAGTTCGTCGACCGCAACGGGCACTACAAAGGAGGGTGCATCTCGCCGGGACTCCAGATGCGCCTCAAAGCCTTGCGGGCCTTCACGGCCAAGCTCCCGCTCATAGACAGCGAAGGACCGGCACCGGAAATCGGCAATGACACCGAGACCTGCATCCGCAGCGGAGTCATCCAAGGCATGAAGTTCGAAATAGAAGGACGCATCAAATACTTCCAGGAAAAATATCCCTCTCTTTTGGTTTTTTTAACCGGCGGTGACATTTTTAACTTTGATAAGAAAATAAAAAACCTCATCTTTGCAGATAGATATATCGTGCCGAGAGGACTGAACCGAATTTTAGCGTTTAATAATGAGCAACCATAAAATCATATTCTGCCTGTGGCTGGCGATGGCCACTTTATGTGCCTCTGCGCAGACGAATGGCTCCAATTCTCCTTATTCCCGCTTTGGATTGGGAAGCCTGAAAGACCAGTCGCAAGGATTCAACAAAGGCATGGGGGGCGTGGCTTTAGGATTCCGCGAAGGAAACTGCCTGAACATGCAAAACCCGGCATCTTATTCCGCCATCGACTCTTTGTCTTTCCTCTTTGATGTGGGTATCACCCTGCAAAACACGAATTTCAAGAGCGGGAACAGCAGCGTCAATGCGCACAACACCTCGTTGGACTATGTGCATGCCGGTTTCCGCCTGGCTCCCGGATTAGGCTTTGCCTTCGGTTTCGTGCCCTATTCCACTATCGGCTACAACTATTCGGAAAGCCGCTTCTTGGGCAACCATTTCAACAGCGGGTCGACCATGACTTACACCAACACTTATTCCGGAGACGGAGGCCTCCATGAAGTCTACATAGGTCTGGGGTGGAATCCATTCGCGGACTTGTCCATCGGCGCGAATTTCGGTTACTTGTGGGGCAATTATTCCCAAAACACCACACAAACATTTTACGAAGACGGCACGGCCACCAGTTCCAGCAATGGGTTGAGACGGCAAATCAATGCCAACCTGCACTCTTATAAGATAGACATCGGCGCACAATATCCCATCAAGCTCAACGCCAAAAGCCTCCTGACCATCGGCGCCACTTACACGATCGGCCATGCCATCCCTTCTGCGGCGCATTACAACAGTTTCGTGGCAAACGGAGACACCACGCGTGCCACGATCAAAAAGGCTTTCGACCTGCCCACGGCTTTCGGCATCGGATTGGCCTGGGCCTACAAGACGCAATGGAAAGCGGGGTTGGACGTGACACATCAAAGGTGGGCCGACGCCCGCACGCCGCAAATCATCGACAACGAGTTTGTCAGCACGGCTGAAAATTATGAAAACCGGACCAAGATTGCCGTCGGAGGCGAATTCCAGCCCGACCGCTATCACAATAAATACCTCCGGCGCGTGCGTTACCGCATCGGAGCGTCTTTTGCCACTCCTTATTATAAAGTGAACGGGCAGAATGGCCCCATGGAATACAGTCTGACGGCGGGATTCGGTTTGCCGGTGTCCAACAACATCAGCAACCGTTCGGTGATCAACGTGTCATTCCAATGGGTAAGAAACGCGCCGTCTACCAACTCCTTGATCACGGAAAACAGCCTGCGGCTGAACGTCGGCGTCACATTCAACGAACGCTGGTTCATGAAATGGAGAATCCAATGATGCGCAGCCTCCATTTCCTTTTCCGCACGAGGAAAAAGAACAGGCTCGACCGCCTGACCCACCTCACAGTCGTCCTGGGGGCGGTTGTCATGCTCATTTTGCCCTTCTCCTGCACGGAAGAGGAAAAACGCCACGCGCCCGCCATTGCCGAAAAAGACTCCTTGCCTTTCATGCAATCCCGCGGCATTTCCACCCTCATCTCGGATTCCGGCGTCATCCGCTACAAAATCGTCGCCGAGGAATGGAACATCTACAACACCACCAACCCGCCTAAATGGACCTTCCTGAAGGGCATTCTGCTGGAAAAATTCGACTCCACCTTCCACATCGACTGGTTCGTGCAGGCCGACACGGCTTATTGCCACAACCAGCAGTTGTGGGAACTGCGCGGGCGGGTCGTCATCCGCAACCAGGAAGGCACCGTGTTCACCAGCGAAGAACTGTTTTGGGACATGGATCGTCATGAGATGTACTCCAACCTCTTCATGACCATCCGCAAACCCGACGAGTTCCTGCAAGGTTACAATTTCCGTTCCAATGAGCAAATGACACGCTATTCCGTGACCAACGCCAATGCAGAAACGCCATTCAGCGACAGCGGGAATGCTTCCGCCAACGATTCCGTCGTCCGCACGGCACCCACCAAACCCGACCAGCCATGACGCAAGCCCTCCTCAATATTGCCATCGTCCTCCTGTTTTCGGCTTTCTTTTCCGGGATAGAAATGGCCTTCAGGGCCTCCGACAAGCTAAGGGCCGAACTGGACCGCCACCACACGGGCCTCACCTCCCGGATCCTGTCGCTCTTCTACGGGAAGCCCAACGACTTCATTTCCGCCATGCTGGTGGGCAATTTCATCTCGTTAGTGGTCTACTCCCTGCTCATGGCCGGAGTGGTCAGCCAAATGCTTTCAGGCGTTTCCCTGCCTGTGTGCAGGAACGATGCCGTGCAACTGACGCTGCAGGTCGCCGTCACGGCCTTCATCGTCATCATCACCGGGGAACTGCTGCCCAAGACCTTGTTCAAGATCAACCCCCACCGCATGCTGAGGATCTTCGCCATCCCGGCGTTCCTGCTCTACGCCGTCCTCTGCCCCATAGCCCAATGCATCAATGCCGTGGCGCGCGGCATGCTGCGCCTGGTGGGCATCCGGGTGAACCGCCAGGCTTCCGAGCAGGCCTTCACCAAGATAGACCTGGACAACCTCATCCAGTCGAGCCTCGAATCCACCGAAGACGAACATGAGCTGAACGAGGAAATCAAGATTTTCCAAAACGCCTTGTATTTCTCCGAAATCAAGGTGCGCGACTGCATGGTGCCCCGCACGGAGATCGAGGCCATAGAGTCCACATCGTCCATTGAAACCTTGAAAAACCGTTTCATCGAAAGCGGCAATTCAAAAATCATCGTCTACAAGGAAGACATCGACCACATCGTGGGGTTCATCCATTCGTCCGAAATGTTCCGCAATCCCGCCGACTGGACCGCGCACATCAAAGAAGTGCCCGTCGTGCCCGAAACCATGTCGGCCCAAAAGCTCCTCAAGAAATTCATGCAGCAAAAGAAGTCGCTGGCCATCGTGGTCGACGAATTTGGCGGCACCTCCGGACTCGTCACCATGGAAGACCTGGTGGAAGAAATCTTCGGCGACATCGAAGACGAACATGACAACACGAACTATGTCGCCAAGCAGGTCGGGGAAAAAGAATACGTCCTCTCCGGCCGGTTGGAAATCGAAAAGGCCAACGAACTGTTGGGCATCGACTTGCCGGAATCCGAAGAGTACATGACGGTGAGCGGGCTCATCCTCCACCAGTACCAAAGTTTCCCGAAACTGAACGAAATCGTCCGGTTCGGGCATTTCGAATTCAAAATCGTCAAAAACACAACGACAAAAATCGAATTAGTACGCCTGAAAATCACAGATTGAGCAAAAATTAAGCACGGAGCGGCGTGTATGTGCCAAGATTTTCGTAACTTCGTGCGCTTAAACGTAGTATTATAAGAAAAAACAATAATCAAGAACAATGGCAACATTACAGAAAATCAGAAACAGGGGGCCTTTGCTGGTCATCATCGTCGGCTTGGCTCTTTTCGCGTTCATCGCCGGGGATGTCATGAATTCCATCCAATCGGCAGCCAACGAAAGCCGGCAGCAAGTCGGTGAAGTTTACGGGAAAAGCATTTCCGTGCATGAGTTCCAGGATTTAGTGGACGAATATGCGGAAGTGGTGAAGTTCACCACTGGAAACAACGCCCTGAACGACGCACAGCTCACGCAACTCCGGGATCAGGTGTGGAACAACTATGTGAACAACAAACTCATCGCACACGAAGCCGAGAAACTGGGACTGACGGTGACCGACGCCGAGGTGCAGGCCGTCATCACCGAAGGAACCAGCCCCGTCCTGATGCAAACGCCGTTCCGCAACGAGCAGACCGGACGCTTCGATGCCAACGTGCTCAAAAAGTTCCTCACCGACTACGAAAGCATGAAGGCCAACAGCAGCCAGATGCCGGCCGAATACATGGAATATTATGACAATCTCTACAAATTCTGGATGTTCATCGAGAAGACACTGCGCCAGGAAAGCCTCGCACAAAAATACCAGACCCTGTTGGCCAAGTCCATGATGGGCAACAAGGTGGCCAATCAGGCCGCTTTCAACGAGCGCACCCAAGAAAGCGATGTGCTCATGGCCGCACTGCCCTACTCCACCGTCAACGACAACGACGTGAAAGTGGAAGAAAGCGACCTGAAAGCCAAATACGAGGAACTCAAGGAGCAATTCAAGCAAACGGCCGAAAGCCGCGACATCAAATTCATCGCCGTGCAAGTGAAAGCCAGCGCGGCCGACAAGGCTGCTTTGGACAAGGAAATGGCTGAAACGGCCAAGGCTTTGGCCGCAGGAGGCGACATCGCCAAAATCGTGCGCGAAAGCCAGTCGGCCATTCCCTACAGCCCCATACCGGTGAGCAAGAACATCTTCCCGGCCGACATCGCCTCACAGCTGGACACGATTGCCGTGGGGCAGATGAGAGCACCCTATTTCAATGCCGGCGACAACACGATGAACATCATCAAGATGATCAACAAGGTTTCCGCGCCCGACTCCATCCAGTTGCGCCAGATCCAAGTGGCCGGAGCCGACATGGAGGCCGTGAGGAAGACCGCCGACAGCATCATGACGGCCCTCCGCAATGGAGCCGCCTTTGATTCCATCGCCAAAAAATACAACCAGACGGGCGAAAAGACGTGGATCACCTCACGCAACTACGAGGGGGCAACCCTTGATGCCGACAACCTGAAGTTCATCCGCACCATCACGAACATGCCGGCCCACACGACGGAAAAGATAGAGTTCGCACAAGGATGCATCATCGCCCAGGTGACCGACCGCCGCGCCATGATCGACAAATACGACGTGGCCGTGGTGAAATGTCCCGTGGAATTCAGCAAGGAGACCTATGCCAAGGCCTACAATGACTTCAGCCATTTCGTAGCCTCCAATCCCACCCAAAAGGACATTGAGACGCACGCCCTGAAAAGCGGCTACAACTTGCAGGAACGCAAGGATCTCTTCAGCAACGAACACTACGTGGGAGGAGTCACCAACACCCGCGAAGCCCTGCGGTGGATCTTCAATGAAGACACCGAAATCGGCCAGGTGTCTCCCCTGTATGAATGCGGCGACAACGACCAGATGCTGGTCGTGATCCTCACGGGCATTCATGAAAAGGGCTACCGCACCCAAGAAGCCATGAAGGAATATCTCACCCAGGAAGTGATCAAAGACAAAAAGGCGGCCATGCTCCTGGAAAAACTGGCCGGCGCAAAGTCCGTGGCCGACGTGATGAAGGTGAAGGGCGCAGTGAGCGACACCATCAAGCGCATCACCTTTGCCACCCCTGCCTTTGTCATGAAGACGGGAGCCAGCGAACCCATGTTGAGCGCCGTGGCCAGCAAGACGGCCGAAGGGACATTTGCCGGCCCCTTCAAGGGCAACGCCGGTGTCTACACCGTACAGGTGATGCGAAAGAACCCGTCTGCCCAGAAGTTCGATGCCAAGGAAGAAGAACGCAGGCAGGAAAGCACCCACATGAGGGCTTCCGGCCGGTTCATCAACGAACTCTACGAGAAGGCCGACGTGGTGGACAACCGCTACTTGTTCTTCTAAAATCCGTTCACCTCACCCGCCACCGGGATGGGTAAGACAGTCACATCAACCGGCTGCAAGGTTTTTCCGTGACAGGAAAACCTTGCAGCCGGTTGGCATATGGGGGGATAGGTGAATTCCCCCGATTCACCTGCCGGTATCCTTCCCCTTCCGAATCCTTCCCGTTTCTTTGCATTTTCCTACAATGAGAGGCACCTCTCCTTCCCTTGACAAGACAGAACGAAATCGCTCTCAAGAGAAACGAAAATTTCTCTCTTGAGAAAAAAATGTTAATCACTTGAGAAAAATCCGCCCGATTCAAGATAAACAAAACATCTTGAATATCAACTAAGTAAAAATCAACCTCAAAACCATGCCTTCGTTTCCTCCACAAAGCTCCGGCCAAAGAAATGCAGCGTAAGGCGGAATATAAAATGCTTGACATTTCGAACTTCCCAGAATCTTCTGTCGGGCGATGCCCGTAAAGGGGCAACACCTCAAAAACATTCCGGCATCCTTCATTCTCCCAAACGTCCTTCCCGGAAACCAAAACCAGGCATGGACAGCATGCCGCCCCAAAGAAAAGACTGCACCGTACGCAAAGCGTCCTACCCCGAAAAAAGAAAATCGAGGCAGGAAACGCCACGATTAACGCGACTTGTTACAAAAACAAAAAAACGTGTTACGCCAGCGAAAACGACTTGGCTGCTTTCTTCATACCTTTATCGCACAGTTTTTTCACAAGCTGTCCCGGCTGAAGGACGTTTCGAGCGCGTTGAAAGTCTGTATGCTGCGGAATATTAAACGAATGTTGGTCTCATAAACTTAATACCATGAATCTCTTGCGCCTCATCTCTGCCGCATGCCTCCTTAGCGTGGCCGCACTTTTTCATGCGCCTGCCGCCTTCCCGCAGGGCAATAGCGCCGACCTGGACAGCCTGCTCACGCGCATGGCCAGGGCCATACGCCACAC
>CALUNJ010000001.1 GCA_944321975.1 uncultured Paraprevotella sp. | reverse complement strand
CAGCCGCTCACCACCAAGGTGAACATGGGCGAGGAGCCGCTGAAGAACACCCTATGGGGCGTCAACCTGTCGTGGAAAAAGGAAAGCCAATGGCTCACCAACCTCATCGACAAAATTCCGCTCATCGACGTCACCGAACCTTCGCAAATCAGTTTCACCGGCGAATTTGCACAACTCATAGCCGGCCAAAACCGGAAAATCCAAGGTTCGGCCTCTTACATCGACGACTTCGAAAACACGAAAAACGGCATCAGCGTGATGCAGCCCACGAGCTGGATGCTCTCCAGCGTGCCTTCCGATTTCGAGGAAAGCACGCTGGTAAACGACGTGAGGGCCGGGTATAACCGCGCCCTGCTCAGCTGGTACACCGTCGACCCGCTCTTCACACGTCAAAGCTCATCGCTCACCCCGGCACACATCAAAAGCGACTTGAACCAATTGTCGAACCACTACGTGCGCGAAGTCTACGAACGCGAACTTTACCCCAACCGCACGCAGACCAGCTACAATTCGGCCAGTTCCTTGCCCGTCATGAACCTGGCCTTCTACCCCACCGAACGGGGTGCCTACAACCTGGATCCCAACCTGAATGCCGACGGCAAACTGCCCAACCCTCAACGGCGCTGGGGCGGCATGATGCGCAAACTGGACACCAACGATTTCGAAACAGCCAACATAGAATATGTGGAATTCTGGATGCTCGATCCGTTCATCTACACCCGCGACACAGGCGGGAACCACGGAGGCGACCTCTACCTCAACCTCGGCGAGGTGAGCGAGGACATCCTCCACGACGGAAAGAAATTCTTTGAAAGCGGCATGCCCATCGACGGCAACTCCAGTTACTACACGGAAACCGCATGGGGACGGGTGCCCAACACCACAAGCGTGGTCTATGCCTTCAACAACGAATCCGGCGCACGCGAACGGCAAGACATCGGCCTGAACGGCCTGAGCAGCGAAGAGGAACGCACGTTCGGCGCCTACCGCGAATTTCTCGCAGCCGTACAGGGCAAAGTCAGTGCGGCCGTATACGACTCCCTGCTGGCCGACCCGGCAGCCGATGATTACCACTACTTCCGGGGGTCGGACTTCGACGCGCAACAACGAAGCATCCTGGACCGCTACAAATACATCAACCTGCCGGAAGGCAACTCACGCTCAAACGAGAATGCCAACGAATCTTACGACACGTCGTACAAGACCACACCCGACGTGGAAGACATCAACCAGGACTACACCCTGAACGAATATGAGAAGTATTACCAGTACCGCATCAGCATACGGCCCGAAGATTTCGTGGTGGGACAAAACTACATCGTGGACCGCCGCACGGCCAGCGTCAAGCTGCGCAACGGCAACACGGAAGAAGTGAACTGGTATCAATTCCGCGTGCCTGTGGATGAATTCGAAAAAAAGGTGGGAAACATCAACGACTTCACCAGCATCCGCTTCATGCGCATGTTCATGACCCACTTCGAGCAGCCCATCATCCTGCGTTTCGCCACGCTGGACCTGGTAAAAGCCGAATGGCGCTCTTATGAACAGGCCCTTTACACCGGCGAAATGCCGGCGACCAGCGGCACCATGGAAATCTCGGCCGTGAACATCGAAGAAAACAACGACAAAACGCCGGTGAACTATGTGCTCCCCCCGGGCATCAGCCGCGTGGTCGACCCGGCACAAAGCCAATTGGCCGAAGAAAACGAGCAGGCCCTCTCGCTCACCGTGCGCAACCTGGCCACGGGAGATGCACGCGCGGTGTACAAAAACACAAACCTGGACATGCGCCAGTACAAACACTTGCAAATGTTCATACACGCCAACGCGCTGGCAGAAAACGTGACGGAGACGGAAAACGGGCAGGCCAGCGTGTTCATCCGCCTTGGATCGGACTACCGGAACAATTTCTACGAATATGAAATCCCCCTGCAACTGACCCCGGAAGGACACTACGACACCTATTCCGCCGAGCAATGCCGCGCCGTGTGGCCCGAAGAGAACCTGCTGGACATAGACCTTTCCGTCTTCACCGACGTAAAACAAGCGCGCAACCGTGAAAAGAGCCTGGGCACGACCAACCTGACCACCCTCTACTCCACGTATGACAGCGAACGTCCCAACAACAAAGTGAGCGTCATGGGCAACCCGACACTGGGCGAAGTGAAGACCATCATGATCGGCGTGCGCAACAACTCGCGCGAAATGAAATCGGTTGAAGTCTGGGTCAATGAATTGCGGCTCCAGGAATACAGCAACGACGGCGGATGGGCCACCCAAGGCACGCTCAACGTGCAGCTGTCCGACCTGGGCTCCGTCAATCTCACCGGCCACATGGAAACAGCCGGGTTCGGCGGCATTGAAGACGCCGTGGCCGACCGCAACCAGGAAGACATGTACAATTACAGCATCACCACCAGCTTCGAGTTGGGGAAACTGTTGCCCGAGAAAATCCGCTTCACCGCGCCCATCTATTATTCATTCAACAAAGAAGTGATACAGCCCAAATACAACCCGCTGGACACGGACATGCTCCTCAAAGACGCATTGGACGCCTGCGCCACCGAGCACGAGAAAGACTCGCTGCGCAGCCTGACCACGACAGAAACCACCAGCAAGAACTTCAGCCTCAGCAACGTGAAGTTCAACATCGCCACGCCGAAGCATCCCATGCCTTATGATCCGGCCAACTTCTCGTTCAGCTACTCTCACAGCGAGACTCGCGAAACGGGAGAGACCACGGCATGGGAAACAGACAAGGACTGGAACGGGGCGTTCAATTACAACTACGCGCCCGAATACAAGCCATTCGAGCCCTTCAAGAAAATGATCAAGAACAAAAGCAAATGGCTCGATATCATCCGTGACCAGAATTTCAACTACTTGCCGCAAAACATCAGCTTCAACACCAACATCCTGAGAAACTACCACGAATATCAGGAACGCGATGTCGACAATCTGGAAAACCCCATGTCGCTCCCACTTTCCTTCTCCAAGGAATTCCTCTGGAACCGCGACTTCAGCCTGAAATGGGACCTGACCAAAAACCTCCATTTCTCATTCAACTCCGCCACGCACGCGGAAATCGAAGAACCCAACGTGCCGGTGAACAAAGACCTCTATCCCGACCAATACAAAGTGTGGAAAGACTCCGTGAAGCACAGCATCCTGAGTTTCGGCACCCCGCTGGACTACCAACAGGACGTGTCGGCATCCTACAAAGTGCCTTTCGACAAAATCCCCTGCTTCGCGTGGATGACCTTGGACGGGAACTACACGGCCAACTACTCCTGGCAACGCGGCATGGAGCTGGAAGACGGAAGCTCATATGGCAACACCATCAACAACCAACGCTCAGTGACCCTCAACGGACGGCTCAATTTCGAGACACTCTACAACTTCTCCCCTTTCCTGAAAAGCGTCAACCGCAAGTTCTCCGCCGCAGAACGCAAAAAGGCCAAAGACAAGAGCAACCGCGAGAAGGCCGCCGAAAAGGCCCGTAAGGCCAAAGAAAAGGAAGAGGCCGAAAAGGCAGCCCAAGAAGAGGGAAAAGAGGGAGACGGGAAAAAGAAAGAAGAGGAGGCCAAAAGCGGCAGCCGCACCACCACCAACGCCAAAGGCACGGCCAACGCCAAAGCCCCGCAAAAGAAGTTCAAGGGATTCTCCGGCGAAGTCACCCTCAATGCAGACTCGGCCGTAGTGCTGGCCCACAACCAAAGGAGCCGCCGCATCCGGGTCACGGCCGTCGACTCGGCCGGACACCGCTATCCGCTCAAGTACAAACGGATTGACAAGAACAAGATCCGCATCCTCAACCTGGATTCCGTGAAGCTGCGCGTCAACGTCATGGCCAAGCCCAAGCTGGAAGAAAAGTCCTGGTACCCCTACCTGCAAGGAGCCACCCGCTTCCTCATGCTGGTGCGCAACGTGAGCATCAGCTACCGCAACACCTATGCCATGTCGCTCCCGGGCTTCCTCCCCAACGTGGGCGACATGCTCGGGCAACGCACCGGAGGCGGCATGATGTCCCCCGGGCTCGATTTCGCTTTCGGTTTCACGGGCGACAGCTACATCGACAAGGCCAACGAGCGGGGATGGCTGCTCAACAATGACAGCATCAGCACGCCGGCCACGACCAATGCCATGGAGGACCTGCAACTCAAAGCCACCCTGGAGCCGATCCCCGACCTGAAGATCGACCTGAACGCCAGCCGCACCATGAACAGCAACAAAAGCATCCAGTTCATGTATGCCGGCATGCCCACCACGCAAAGCGGCAGTTTCAACATGACGACGATTTCCATCAAATCGGCCTTCGAAAGCCGCGGCGACGCCAGCAACGGGTACAACAGCAAATCGTTCACCCGCTTCCAGCAATACCTGAACACATTCCAGCGCCGCGTGGAAGCCCGCTATGCCAACGCCACCTATCCCGCCGCCACGGGCCTGCAAGGCAAATTCGACCCGGCCAACGGCACCGTGGACAAATACTCGGCCGACGTGATGATCCCGGCCTTCCTGGCCGCCTACACCGGCGGCAGCGACATCAAATCGCCATTGGACATTTTCCCCTCCCTGGCACGCATGCTGCCCAACTGGACCGTGACCTACAAAGGCCTGGCCTACCTGCCCTGGATCCGCGACCACTTCAAGAGCGTCACGCTCAACCATTCCTACAAGAGCGTCTACTCCGTGGGATCCTACAACACCTACAGCAGCTGGATGGAATACATGGGCGACTTGGGCTTCATCCAAAGCACCACGGACAATTCCATCGTGCCAAGCAGCATGTATGACATCAGCAGCGTGTCCATCAACGAGGCGTTCTCGCCCTTGGCCGGGCTGGACATGACGCTGAACAACAACATGACCTTCAAGGTGGAATACCGCAAGACGCGCGTGCTGACCCTGAGCATGACCGCAGCCCAACTGAACGAAGCGTGCAGCAACGACTTCGTCGTGGGATGGGGATACAAGATCAACGATTTCCGCTTCTCGTCGCTCTTCGGGGGACGGCGCAAACGGGCCGCACGCGGACGCAACAACCGCCAGACAGGCAACGCGGCCAACGAACGGAACAACAACCGCAACAGCACCACCGGAAAAAGCCGCGCCATCAGCCACGACCTGAACCTGCGTTTCGACTTTTCTTTCCGCAACCAGGATGCCATCACGCGCAACATCCAGACGTCGCTTTCGGAAGCCACCAGCGGAAACAAAGCCGTGAAGGCCTCGTTCAGCGCCGACTACACGATGAGCCGCTACGTCACGTTGAGCCTCTATTACGACCGCCAGCGCAACCAGCCGCTCCTCTCGTCGAACGCCTATCCCACCATCACGCAGGATTTCGGCTTCAGCCTCCGGTTCTCGCTGACGCGATGAAAAAGAAAGCCCTGCCCCCGCACGACACCGGCCGCGCCCCCATAGTCACGCAACAGGCCACTTGGGAGGGCGCGGTTTTCAAACCCGCAAGCCAAAGCCAGCCCACAGGCCTGAACACACGGGACAGGACAAAATCGGACTCAAGAGGGACGGAAGATTCCTTCAAGCGATTCACATTTTTTTCTCAAGCCAAAAAAATGTGAATCGCTTGAGAAAAACCGGCACGCCTCAACAAGGCGCTTATTCCACTGTTTACCAGCGAAATACAGATTTCCTTCGAAATGGGACAATATAGACTTGGGGAATGGAGCTTACGGAAGGAAAGGAGAGGGTGCGACAAGGGCACGGGCGCGAGTCTGCCCCACGCAAAAGACAGGGACATGCACACTCCCCCCTTGCCAAGGAAGCGGAAAAACAGTCTTACGCAAAACTCCTACTGCCCCACCATAATTCCACAGGAAAAACACGCCCCCGGCACAAGCGGGGAAAAACTCAAGGCGCCCAGCCCCTCTCTTCTATGCTGACCGAGAAAGACACCGCGTCGGACACCTTGAAATGCAACATGCCTCCCACACGATGGCTGAAATCATCCAGCCACGGCATCGGAAGGGACTTCGCACGCCCGCCCGGAAAAAAGGCCTTACTCCCATAAGCGTAAAGGCTCACCTTGCCGGACAACTTATAGCCGGCCAACAGGCTAAAGCCCATACGGTGCTGATTGAACATGTTCCACGACATGCGGTCGTAAAAACCTCCCGCGGCCCACACCAGGCGATCGGTAAGGGCACGCACATACATGGCCGACACCCCCGTGCCAAATCCCACACCGGGAAAACGGTTCCGGCCGAAAGAAGCGGAAATGCTCATGCTCAAAGAGGCATTGAAACCTTCATGCAGGTCCCACACCCCCCAACCGCCGTAACCGCCATACGGGAAATAGGCCACCGTCCCGTCCCACCGCAACGGCGGCAAAGCCACCGCCCCGGGAGACACGGCCAGGCTGTCGGTCCGCAAGGTGTCCGTCCCTGCCGGCCGGAAGCCCCGCGCAGCGGCCCTCCGTCCGCGCCCGCAGGCCGTGTCCGGGATTTCCTGCGGCTGCGGCGAAACGGCGCCTCCCCCCACATCCGTCCGCAACGGCTCTTGGGCCGCCAGGACAGAGGGGAAACACAACCAGCAACCCAACGCCCACCATTGTCCTCTACGCTTCATGGCTTCTCTCCTCGCTTCCAGTTCCTTTCATCATCGGATCCTCAAACGGTCGCCCACCCGCACGGCATAATCCTCCGGCAGGTTGTTCAGGTCATACAGGCTTTCAAGCCGCATCCCGTAACGCTGCGCGATGGTGTACATCGACTCCCCCGCCGACACGACATGCGGCACGTCCTTATATTTCTTGGCCGCCTTCTTGCGCTTCCGTTCCAGATAGAGCACATCGCCCGTCTGCAGCACATACCCCTTGGGCAACTCGTTGAACTTCCGGATGTCGCGCGCGGAAACGCCGGTTTCCTCGGCCAGCAAGTCGAACGTGTCGCCCGAACGGGCGATGATATAGTAATTTTCGTTGTTGCGATAAACCAGATGCGACGGCAGCGACTCGCTGTCCAGCCGGCTGTCGATGCCGCTATAATCATAATGCAGCCTGGACGACCGGTGCTTGTCGAACTGGTCCAGGTCATAGCGTTCGATCAGGTCGATGAGCAGCGAAGCATAACGCGGGTTCGTGGCATAGCCACAACGCTTCAGCCCTTTGGCCCAGCCTTTGTAATCCTTCATCGAAAGGTCAAAAAGCGACGAGTAGCGGGCTTGCTGCAAGAAACGCGAATGGTCCTCATAGGATTCCTCCACGCTTCGGTACTTGCGGAACTTCTCGTTCCGCGCGTCGTCGTCCTGCAGGATATACGGCCCTTTCCAGGCGCGCCCGCACTTGATGCCGAAATGGTTGTTGGCCTTCCGCGCCAAAGTGCTCGTGCCCGCCCCGCTCTCCAGCAGCCCTTGGGCCAAGGTGATGCTGGCCGGGATCTTGTAGCGGATCATCTGGTCCACCGCCATGCCCTTATACCGGTTGATGTAGTCAATGTAGAGTTGGCTCCTCCCGTCGGCATGCACGGCCACCCCCATGCACACGAACAGCAAACTGAATATTATCGCCCGCCACCGCATATGTCTTCTTCGCTAAATGTGTTTATGAAACACAAAGTTACCTCTTTTTTCCTCTTTCCAAATAAAAAAACACGTATTTGTGGATTATTAACCAAACCGGCAGCCGCCGTCTCCCCGCATCCCCACCGCCGCCGGACTGAACATGGAAAGGCAGAAGGACAAACTACACCCCTTTTTCTTTCTCCAATAAGGAGAAAAGAAGTATATTTGTAGAAGATTAACCCCGACAAAAGACCATGAGATGAAAGAAATTGAAATCATAAGCAAAGCCCAGGTATACGGCTACGACGAATTAGCCGGAAACGACCGCGAGCTCATCGAAAAAGCCAAAGAGGCCACACGGAACAGTTACGCCCCCTATTCGAAGTTTTGCGTAGGAGCCGCCGCACGGCTGGCAGACGGCACCATCGTGACGGGAAGCAACCAGGAAAACGCCGCATTCCCCTCGGGCACCTGCGCCGAACGCACCGCCTTGTTCTATGCCAACGCGCGCTATCCGGAACAAAGCGTGAGGGAACTGGCCGTGGCCGCCTTCAACCGGGGAAAGTTCACTTCGTCCCCGATACCCCCTTGCGGCGCCTGCCGGCAAGTCATCCTGGGCGTGGAAGAACGCTACGGATGCCCGGTGCGCCTCCTGCTGTATGGAGAAGACGGCACCTACGTCGTGGATTCCGTGAAGGCCCTGCTGCCCCTGCAGTTTACGGGAGAAAGCATGACCGAATAAATTATTTTTTTGTACCTTTGCGGAAATTTTCAAAACAGAGAAACTGAAGCAATATGATTAGCGTATCGAACCTTGCCATCCAATTCGGCAAAAGGGTCTTGTACAAAGACGTGAACATGAAGTTCACCAACGGCAACATTTATGGTATCATCGGCGCGAACGGTGCCGGAAAATCCACCTTGTTGAAAGCCATCTCCGGCGAATTGGAACCCACGAAAGGAAGCGTGGAACTGGGGCCCGGCGAACGCCTGTCGGTGTTGAGCCAGGATCACTTCAAATATGACGGCCACACCGTGCTGGACACCGTGCTTATGGGACACACCGTGCTATGGGACATCATGCAACAGCGCGACGCGCTTTATTCCAAGGCCGACTTCACCGACGAAGACGGCATCAAAGTGGCCGAACTGGAAGAGAAATTCGCGGAAATGGGAGGCTACAATGCCGAAAGCGACGCCGCGGCCCTGCTGAGCGGATTGGGCATCAAAGAGAACCTCCACCAACAACTGATGGGGGAACTGAGCGGAAAGGAGAAGGTGCGCGTCATGTTGGCCAAAGCCCTCTTCGGCGAACCGGACAACCTGTTGCTCGACGAGCCGACCAACGACTTGGACCTGGACACCGTGCAATGGCTCGAAAACTACCTCTCGGAATTTGAACACACCGTGCTGGTCGTGAGCCACGACCGCCATTTCCTCGACTCCGTATGCACCCACACGGTGGACATCGACTTCGGGAAAGTGACCCTGTTTGCCGGCAACTACAGCTTCTGGTACGAATCGAGCCAATTGGCCCTGAAACAGGCCCAGAACCAAAAGGCCAAGGCCGAAGAGAAGAAAAAGGAACTGGAGGAATTCATCCGCCGTTTCTCTGCCAATGTGGCAAAAAGCAAACAGACCACCAGCCGCAAAAAAATGCTGGAAAAACTGAACGTGGAAGAAATCCGGCCTTCCACCCGCAAATATCCCGGCATCATCTTCCAGATGGACCGCGAGCCGGGCAACCAGATCCTGGAAGTGAAAGGGCTGAAGGCCACCACGGAAGACGGCACAGTCCTGTTCGACGACGTGAACTTCAACGTGGAAAAAGGAGACAAGATCGTGTTCCTCAGCCGCGACCCGCGCGCCATGACCGCCTTGTTCGAAATCATCAATGACAACCGGAAAGCACAAGCCGGCTCCTACAAATGGGGAGTGACCATCACCACGGCCTACCTGCCCCTGGACAACACGAAGTTCTTCGAAAGCGACCTGAACCTCGTGGACTGGCTTTCACAATTCGGCGAAGGCAACGAAGTGTATTTCAAAAGTTTCCTCGGGCGGATGCTCTTCTCGGGCGAAGAAGTGCTCAAGAAAGTCAACGTGCTCTCCGGAGGCGAGAAAATGCGCTGCATGATCGCCCGCATGCAACTGAAGAATGCCAACTGCCTCATTCTCGACACGCCGACCAACCACTTGGACTTGGAAAGCATACAGGCCTTCAACAACAACCTGAAAATCTACAAAGGCAACATCCTGTTCGCAAGCCACGACCACGAATTCATACAGACCGTGGCCAACCGCATCATTGAACTGACGCCGCACGGCATTATCGACAAGATGATGGAATACGACGAATACATCGCCAGCGACCACATCAAGGAGCTTAGAAGCAAAATGTACGGAGAATAAACTTTTCCAAGCCGGAATTTTCCTTGTGGCAAAGTTTTTGTAGGGATATTCCCAAAACAAACATTGCATCATGAAAAAAGAACATAAAATGAACGAAGAAGCACCGAAAGCTCAAGAACCGGAAAAAACGGAACAAGCCGGAACCGCAACGGAAACCGGCGCAACGGAAACAGAACCAACCAGCCCGGAACAGCCCCAAGAAACCATAGAAGACAAACTGGCCGCCGCCGAAACCAAAATTGCGGAACTTCAGGACAAATACCTCCGCCAAGCGGCAGAATTCGACAACTACCGCAAACGCACCATCAAGGAAAAAGCCGACCTCATCCTTAACGGGGCGGAAAAAACCATCACCGCCATCCTGCCGGTGCTGGACGACATGGAACGGGCACTCAAGAACATGGACAAGATGGAAGACGTGGATGCCGTGAAGCAAGGACTTGACTTGATTTTCCAGAAATTCGTGAAAGTCCTGGGCGACCAAGGCGTGAAGAAGATAGAAACGGAAAACGCCGACTTCGACACCGACCTGCACGAAGCCATCGCGCAGGTCCCGGCTCCTTCCGACGAATTGAAAGGCAAAGTCATCGACTGTGTGAAAACAGGCTATACATTAAATGAAAAAGTGATCCGCCACGCGCAGGTGGCCGTAGGACTTTAAAAAAACTTGTGACAAGACATCATGGCAAAACATGACTATTATGAAGTGTTGGGCGTAGCCAAGAGCGCCTCCGAGGACGAAATCAAAAAAGCGTACAAGAAAATGGCCATCAAATATCACCCGGACCGCAATCCGGGTGACAAAGAAGCCGAGGAAAAATTCAAGGAAGCAGCAGAAGCCTACGACGTGTTGCGCGACCCCCAAAAGCGTGCGCGCTACGACCAGTTCGGCCCCGAAGGCGTGAACGGCACCGGAGGATTCGGCGGAGGAGGCATGAACATGGACGACATATTCTCCATGTTCGGAGACATCTTCGGAGGCCGTGGGGGATTTGGCGGATTCAGAGGCGGCCACGCCCATAAGCCGCAATACAGGGGCGGCGACCTGCGCCTGAAAGTGAGACTGACCTTGCAGGAAATAGCCACTGGAGTCACAAAGAAATTCAAAGTAAAGAAAAAAGTCACTTGCACGCATTGCCATGGCAGCGGAGCGGAAGGTGCCGGGGCCACGGACACGTGCCCCACATGCCACGGCAGCGGCTTCGTGGTAAAGACCCAGCAAAGCATCTTCGGCATGATGCAGACCCAGACCGTCTGCCCCACCTGTGGGGGCGAAGGCACTATCATCAAAAACAAGTGCAAAGAATGCGGGGGCGAAGGCATTGTCAACGGCGAGGAAGTCATAGAAGTCAAAATCCCGGCCGGCGTAGGCGACGGAATGGTCGTCACGATCAACGGCAAGGGGCATGCGGCCCGCCGCAACGGCATCCCCGGAGACATACAAGTCTACATCGAGGAAGAGCAAGACAAGGAACTTTTACGCGAAGACAACAACCTGATATATAACCTGCTGCTGGACGTGCCTACGGCCGCTTTGGGAGGAGAAGCCGAAATACCGACCATCGACGGAAAAGTGAAAATCAGAATCGAACCGGGGACACAACCGGGCAAAGTCGTACGCTTGCGGGGAAAAGGGCTTCCTGCCGTACAAGGTTACGGCTATGGCACAGGCGACCTCATCGTGAACATCAGTGTCTATATCCCGGAAACATTAAGCCGCGAAGAAAAGAAAGCAATGGAAGAAATGCGGAAAAGCGACAACTTCTCCCCCAATCCTTCCATCAAGGAAAAGATATTCCGCAAATTCAAAAGCTATTTCGAATAGAACGTTGAACAAGGACATGACCTACGCGGAAGCTACCGAATATTTGTTCAACAGCGTCCCTATGTTCCAAAACGTAGGAGGTGCCGCATACAAAGAAGGGTTGCACAACACCAAGGAACTGGATGCACATTTCGGACATCCGCACCAACATTACAGGACCATCCACGTGGGAGGCACGAACGGGAAAGGTTCGTGCAGCCATACGCTGGCTGCCATCCTGCAGGCGGCAGGCTACCGGACAGGACTTTACACCTCGCCCCACCTCACAGACTTCAGGGAACGAATCCGCGTGGACGGACAAATGATGCCCCAAAAGGAAGTGGTGTCGTTTGTGGAAAACGAGCGGACTTTCTTCGAGCCTTTGCGTCCCTCTTTTTTTGAGCTGACGACCGCGCTTGCTTTCAAATATTTTGCCGAGGCAAAAGTAGACGTGGCTGTAATCGAAGTGGGCATGGGAGGGCGGCTGGATTGCACAAACATCATCCGCCCTGACTTGTCCGTGATCACCAACATCAGTTTTGACCATACCCAATTTTTAGGAAACACGCTGAGGGACATTGCTTCGGAGAAAGCGGGCATCATCAAAGAAGGCATACCGGTGGTCATCGGAGAAACCACTCCGGAAACCCGGAAGGTGTTCCTCGACAAGGCTACAGAAGTACATGCACCCATCCGGATCGCCGAAAACGCACACGAACTCATCCGCTCGGGCATGAAAGGCAGCCACCGCATCTATGCCACCCGTCATTGGGGGCCAATAGAAGGCGAATTGGGCGGGCTATGCCAGGAAAAAAACACGGCCACCATCCTCGCGGCTGTCGAAGAACTTCAGAAAGCGGGCTACCACATCCTTCCGGAGCACGTGCGGAAAGGCTTCCGGAAAGTCTGCGAACTCACAGGGCTGCGCGGACGATGGCAGCAAATAAGCGACGCGCCGAAGGTCATCTGCGACACGGGGCACAACACGGGAGGCATCGCCTACATCGCCGAGCAGCTCCGCCGCATGGAATCCCCCTGCACGCATATCGTCATGGGCATGGTAAACGATAAAGACATTCAAGGCGTGCTGAAGCTGCTCCCCAAAAAAGCCAAATATTACTTCACCAAAGCAAGCGTGCGGCGCGCCCTCGACGAGAACGAACTGCAGGAACTGGCCCATGCCGAGGGGCTGGAAGGCCGCGCCTGGCCTAACGTGGAATGCGCATTCCGGGCCGCCATGCAAGCCGCCCGTGCGGAAGACGTGGTCTTCGTAGGCGGCAGCACATTCATCGTGGCAGACTTTTTGGCATTCCTGCAACCCCAAGAAGCATAATCTTTCAAATCTTCTATTTTTTGGCTCATCTTTTTGCGCTTTTTCTTTTGCAGTAAGAAAGTTTTTTTCTTATTTTGCATAACGGTAATTTAACTTTAAATCCTAAAGTCCGATGAGTACAGAAAATATTTGTGGTCTTAAAAGAGAAGATTTCCAAGCCGAAGTGCAAGGAAAACAAACAGACTTGTTTATCCTTAAAAACAATAAAGGTTGCGAAGTAGCCATCACCAACTACGGTGGCGCGTTGGTGGCCATCATGGTGCCAGACCGGGACGGCAAGATGGCCAATGTGGTGCAAGGGCACGACAATATCCAAGAAGTCATGACCAGCCCGGAACCTTTCCTGAGCACCCTGATCGGCCGTTACGGCAACCGCATCTGCAAAGGCAAGTTCACACTGGACGGAAAAGAATATAGCCTGGCCGTCAACAACGGCCCGAACAGCCTGCACGGCGGCCCCACAGGGTGCCACGCCCGCGTATGGGACGCCGTCCAGACAAACGACCGCACCCTTTCCCTGCATTATGTTTTCGCCGACGGCGAAGAAGGATTCCCCGGGAAATTGGAGATGACGGTCGTTTATTCGTTTACGGACGACAATGAGCTAATCATTGATTATACCGGGCAAACGGACAAGACAACCGTCGTCAACATGACCAACCACGGCTTCTTCAGCCTCTCGGGAATCGCCAACCCCACCCCGACAATCGAAAAACTGCTGTGCCAAATCAATGCGGACTTTTTCATCCCCATCGACGAAACGTCCATCCCCACGGGGGAAATCAAGAACGTCAAAGGAACTCCTTTTGACTTCACCACACCGCACGAGATCGGCGAACGCATTGATGCCGATGACGAACAGACACGGAACGGGGCGGGATATGACCATTGCTTCGTGCTGAACAAAAAAGAACCGGGCGAACTGAGCTTCGCGGCCAAAATCTACGAGCCGGTTACGGGACGCACCATGGAAGTCTACACCACGGAACCGGGCGTGCAGGTCTATACGGACAATTGGGCCGATGGCTACAAAGGCCAGTTGGGAGCCACATTCCCGCGCCGCAGCGCCATTTGCTTTGAAGCCCAGCACTTCCCCGACTCCCCCAACCGGCCTTACTTCCCCTCCGCCGTGCTGAAACCGGGAGAAACTTATACCCAAAAGACCATTTATAAATTCGGAGTTGAAAAATAAACAATAATCTAATTAATTACTACCTAAAAAAGAGACCTTCAAATGACACAAAAAACACAACCGAACTACACGTTCGCCCTGACCATTGTCATCATCGTCTGTTTCCTCATAGGATTTGTGACGACGATGAACAATTCCATGATTGAATTCTGCACCAACGCATTCAAGTTGAACAACTTCCAGAGCCAGCTGGTGAACACGGCTTTCTATGGCGCCTATATCATGTCCATCCCCTTCGGGCTTATGATGAGCAAGATTGGCTACAAGGCCACATTGGTGCTTGGGCTCGCGGTAGTGGGCCTCGGGTTCGTCATTAATTTCTTGTGCATCAACGGCAACCTGGAAGGTTCGGTGAATACCATTTACTGGATGTTCCTCGGCTGCATGTTCGTTGTGGCCCTGGGCATCGTGATGCTCCAACTGGTGGCCAACCCCTACGTGATGGTATTGGGTTCCCCGGAAAAAGGAGCCTTCCGCATGACACTGAGCCAAGCGCTCAATTCTGTAGCTACGACAGTGGCTCCCATCTTCATCGCCACGGTCATCCTGAACAACAAGAAAGCCGAAGATGCCGTGCCGAGCGACATCCCCTACCCCTACTTGGGATTGGGCCTTTTCACCCTTTTGCTGTGTGTCATCCTCTATTTCCTGAAACTGCCCAGCATCAACGAAGGCGAACAAGCCGCAGAAGCCACCGGCGTGCAGAAACAATATAAGAGCAGCGTATTCAAATACCCGCACGTGTGGCTCGGCGCGCTGGCCATCTTCATGTATATGGGCCTCGAAATCGGCGTGCCCTCCATGCTTTCCGCATATTTCAAGAATGAACCCAGCCTGCAAGGGCTGAACGCCACCGACTACCTGATGTATTATTGGGGAGGCATGATGGTAGGCCGTTTCATCGGTGCCGGCATCCTGAGCAAATTCCAGCCGCGCACGCTTCTCACGGCCTGCCTCATTGGCGGTGCTGCCTGTGTCGGCATCTCGTTCTTCCTGTCGGGCATGGCCGCCGTGTGGTCCATGCTGGCGGCCGGACTGTTCCACTCCGTAATGTGGCCCTTGGTGTTCAACCTCGGCCTGCAGGAACTCGGCCCGCACACGAAAGCCGCTTCCGGCATCATCAACCTTGGCGTGATCGGGGCCGCCACGCTGACCCCTATCATGGGATGGGTGGCCGACAACCCGTCATTGGGCGTGGGCATGGCCATCTGCATGATGTTCATCTACTACCTCTACGTGCTGTGGTTCTGCTGGAAAGGCTCGAAAGTGGGCCTGCAAGGATAAAAGAAGACAAACCCTTTTTATTAACCTCATAAAAACAACTGGCTTATGAAATTGACAATAGATGATGTAAGAAGCCGTTTCATCGAACATTTCGATGGGACAACAGGTTCTGTATATGCTGCTCCGGGCCGCATCAACCTCATTGGAGAGCACACGGATTATAATGATGGATTCGTATTCCCCGGAGCCGTGCAACAAGGCATGATCGCAGAAATCAAAAAAAACGGGGTGAGGAAAGTGCGTGCCTACTCCATCGACCTGAAAGACTATGTGGAATTTTCCTTGGACGATGAAAAAGGCCCCAACGCCAGCTGGGCACGTTACATCTTCGGCGTGTGCCGCGAAATGATGGCATTGGGCGTCCCCGTGGAAGGATTCAACACGGCATTTGCCGGCGATGTCCCCCTCGGTGCCGGCATGTCTTCTTCGGCTGCCTTGGAAAGCGTGTATGCTTTCGCCCTGAACGACATGTTCGGAGATAACAAAATAGACAAAATGCCCCTGGCCAAAGTGGGACAAGCCACCGAACACAAATACCTGGGCTGCAACTGTGGCATCATGGACCAGTTTGCCTCCGTCTTCGGAAAGGCCGGAAGCCTGATGCGCCTGGACTGCCGCAGCGGCGAATTCGAATACTTCCCTTGGAATCCACAAGGCTACAAGCTCGTCTTGGTCAATTCCTGCGTGAAACATGAACTTGTAGGCTCCCCCTACAACGACCGCCGCAAGAGCTGCGAAAACGTGGCAGCCGCCATCAACAAGCATCATCCGGAAGTGAAGAGCCTGCGTGACGCGGACTATGGCATGCTGGACGAAGTGAAGAACGAAGTGTCGGCGGAAGACTTCATGCGCGCAAAATACGTCATCGGGGAAAAGGAACGTGTGCTGGCAGTCTGCGACGCCTTGGAGAAAGGCGACTATGAGACTGTGGGCCAGAAAATGTATGAAACGCACTACGGCCTGAGCAAAGAATACGAAGTGTCATGCCCGGAACTGGACTTCCTGAACGACGTGGCCAAGGAAGAAGGAGTAACAGGCTCGCGCATCATGGGAGGCGGCTTCGGCGGTTGCACCATCAATTTGGTCAGCGAGGAACTGTACAACAACTTCGTCAAGGTAGCCAAAGCCAAGTTCAAAGAAAAATTTGGGAAGGAACCTGTCATCATTGACGTGGTGATCGGAGACGGCGCACGGAAACTGTGCTGAAACAATACAAAAAAAACATAGGAAAAGAGGGAGTCCACCAAAAGGCAGGCTCCCTCTTTCGGTTAAAGAAAAACGGACGAAAAGGAATGGCGGGATTGGATAGACGCATTCGTTCCACACCGGATTGAAAACGAAAGGAAGAAAAACGGAAAATCCGTGCTCTGTGGTGCCGGACATGTCACCCGGCACCACAGAGCATCAGATTTTTTAATCCGGAAACCCTGTTGCTTAGGCAGTCCTACCGGAAGCACATCCCACCTTCCGTAAGTTCACCCCCCCATTTTATATGTCCCACTCTGAAGGACAACCTTATTTTGTTAATAATCAATAGAATAAACAACCCCATGGAACCTGCGGATTTTTCTCAAGCGATTCACATTTTTTTCGCTTGAGAAAAAAATGTGAATCGCTTGAAGAAAATTTTCGCTCCTCATGAGAGCGATTTTGTCCTATCCCGCCACGCCGTCTTTTCCCCTCGCGAGACGGCAGGCCCCCCTTCCGCTTCAGCACTGCAAACTTTTAGCCGATCCCCACCAAAATCCTGCACTCCTGAACAAATCCTTGATACACGCGAATCAGCCGTTTAAGAGGAAAAAAATGTCAAAGTCAAGCGAAAACAAACCGCTGGAAAAGCACCATCCATCCAAAGAACGCCCCTCTGCAACATATAGCACACCGAACCGACCGGCAAAAGAACCGAAAGCCCTCCACGATGCAACTTACATCGGCCTATGTCCCCCACCCATCCACGGCACAAGGAACCACACGCGACACGAAATCCACGCCCGCACACCGCGCCCATGTCCCGGAAAAAGAGGTTGGCCGCCCAATGAACGAATCCCCCGTCCTCCTTTCTTCCCTTCCTGATTCTCAAATTTAATAAATTGCAACGTAAAAAAAGACTAAAACAGAAGTGTAGAGTATACACCTATGCCCAAAAACATATATATTTGCAGATGAAATAAAAAAAGAAATAGTATCTTTACACACAATTAAAAACAATTTTAAATTACGAGCCATGAAAAATGTTAAACATGCATTCGTGAGCGCGGGTTTCTTAACCGCATTGCTGGCTTCCTGCAGCCAACAACCCCAAAGTAACCTAACGGTTTCAGGACTTGACCCTGAAAATTTCGTAAGTGAAGTCAACGGCAAACCGACAAGTCTGTTCACCCTCAAGAACGCCAATGGCATGGAAGTCTGTGTGACCAATTTCGGCGGCCGGATCGTGTCCATCATGGTTCCGGACAAGAACGGCACCCTGCGCGATGTCGTCCTCGGTTTCGACAGCGTGGCCGACTACATCAACAAGCCCAGCGATTTCGGCGCGGCCATAGGCCGTTATGCCAACCGCATCAACAAGGGCATCCTTGTGATCGACGGCGACTCCATCCAACTGCCGACCAACAACTTTGGCCATTGCCTGCACGGCGGCCCGAAGGGATGGCAATACCAAGTCTATGAAGGACAGCAAGTGAACGACAGCGTGATCACCATGACCATGCACTCGCCCGACGGAGACGAGGACTTCCCCGGAGCCGTCACAGCCACGGTGACTTACACCCTGACAAGCGACAATGCGCTGGATATCAAATATGAAGCGACGACCGACAAGAAAACGGTCATCAACATGACCAACCACTCCTATTTCAACCTTTCCGGCGACCCGTCCCAACCGGCCACGGATCACATCCTGTATGTCAATGCCGACACGTATACTCCAGTGGACAGCACCTACATGACCACCGGGGAGATCCTTCCTGTGAAAGACACGCCGATGGACTTCACCACCCCGAAAGCTGTGGGACAGGACATTGACAAGTTCGAGTTCGAACAAGTGAAAAACGGCAACGGCTATGACCACAACTGGGTGCTGAACACGAATGGCGACATCACACAACTGGCAGCCAAGCTGACCTCGCCCACAAGCGGCATCTCGTTGGAAGTCTACACCAACGAACCGGGCATACAAGTATACTCGGGCAATTTCCTCGACGGCACCTTGAGCGGCAAGAAAGGCATCATCTACAACCAACGTGCCTCCGTTTGCCTGGAAACCCAGCACTATCCCGACAGCCCCAACAAACCGGAGTGGCCGTCTGTCATCCTCGAGCCGGGACAGACTTATGAAAGCGAATGTATCTTCAAATTCACTGTGGAAAAATAAATTAATCATTAACGGAATCAAACAAAAAACAAAACCATGAATTGGACTACAAATGAATTCGTCTGGCTCGACTGGGCGGTGCTGGCCATCGGAATCTTGGCCATCGTGTGGGCGATTTATCGCGCCATCAAAAAAGACAAAGAGAAAATGCAGGGTGCCGACAGCCAGGACTACCTTTTCGGCAAAGGCGAACCTTGGTACATCATCGGTGCAGCCATCTTCGCGGCCAACATCGGTTCCGAGCACCTCGTCGGCCTTGCCGGAACGGGCGCGAAAGACGGCGTGGGCATGGCGCATTGGGAAATGCAAGGCTGGATGATCTTGATCCTCGGATGGTTGTTCGTGCCGTTCTACCAGCTGCTGAACAACAAGATGGGTAAAATCATCACCATGCCGGATTTCCTCAAGTTCCGCTACACCCAGCGTACAGGTTCATGGCTGTCCATCATCACACTGATTGCCTATGTGCTGACCAAGGTTTCCGTAACCGCATTCACGGGCGGCATCTTCTTCGAATACCTGCTTGGGTTGCCATTTTGGTATGGCGCCATCGGCCTGATTGCCGTCACGGCCGTGTTCACAGTGTTCGGCGGCATGAAAGGCGTGATGACCTTGTCCGCCATCCAGACCCCCATCCTGATCATCGGCTCCTTCCTCGTCCTGTTCCTGGGACTGAACATGCTGGGCGACGGGAGTATCACAGAAGGATGGTCGCAAATGATGGCCGTATGTAATGCCGCACACGACGGTTTCGGAACGACCCACATGTTCCACACAGACCCTAACGACCCGATGTATCCGCAATTCCCGGGCTATGTAGTATTCCTCGGCGCTTCCATCATCGGCTTTTGGTATTGGTGCACAGACCAGCACATCGTACAACGTGTCCTCGGGCAGACCAAAGGCGAAAGTAATGAAGTGGTCATGAAACGCGCCCGCCGCGGTTCCATTGCCGCCGGTTATTTCAAGCTCCTCCCGGTTTTCATGTTCCTGATTCCCGGCATGGTCGCTTTCGCGCTTTCCCAAAAAGCTGGTAGCGGCATCGTCATGGACATCACCAACACCCATGACACGGACGGCGCCTTCGCCATGATGGTGAAGAACATCCTGCCCGCAGGCGTGAAAGGCATTGTGACCATCGGCTTCATCTGCGCCCTCGTGGCCTCTTTGGCGGCCTTTTTCAACAGCTGCGCCACGCTGTTCACCGAAGACTTCTACAAGCCGATGAAAAAAGGCATGAGCGAAAGCCACTACGTGTTCGTCGGCCGTGTCGCCACCGTGGTTGTCGTGCTCTTGGGATTGGCATGGATGCCCATCATGATGAACATGGGCAACCTGTATTCCTACCTCCAAGACATCCAGTCCCTGATCGCCCCGGCCATGGTCGCCGTGTTCACCCTCGGCATCTTCTCTAAGAGGATCACGCCGAAGGCCGGCGAATGGGGGCTTATCGGCGGTTTCCTGATCGGCATGGTGCGCCTGCTCACCAACGTGCTCACCAATTCCGGGAAAGCCACGATGGAAGGCGCCTTCTGGGAATATACCACCTGGTTCTGGCAGACCAACTGGCTGATCTTCGAAGTGTGGCTGCTCGTGTTCATCATTGTCTTCATGTTCGTGGTATCGGCCTTTACGCCGAAACCCAGCGCGGAACAGATTGCGGCCATCACGTTCACGAAAGACTACAAGAAAGCCATCCGCGACAGCTGGAACGTATGGGATGTCATTGCCACATTGGGCGTAGTAGCCCTCTGCGCATTGTTCTATGCCTACTTCTGGTAAGGAAATCCCCTGTTACATATTATATATATAGGAAACAATGGCCACCTATTACGGCATAAACCCGAAATTCTACGTCTCGGTGGATTGCATCATTTTCGGCTTCGACAAGGGCTGCCTCAAGCTGCTCTTGTTGAAGCGGAATTTTGAGCCGCAAAAAGGGAGCTGGTCGCTGATGGGTGGATTCGTGCAAGAAGACGAAAGCGTGGACGAAGCCGCCCAAAGAGTGCTGAAAGAACTCACCGGGCTTGAGAACGTTTACATGGAGCAAGTGGGCACTTACGGGGACGTCCACCGCGACCCGGGCGAAAGGGTCATCTCCGTGGCCTACTCCGCCCTTATCAACATCAACGAATACGACAGGGAGCTGGTGGATTGCCACAACGCGTCTTGGAACGCGTTGGATAGCCTTCCGCCTCTGGTGTTTGACCATCAGCAGATGGTGGAGCAGGCATTAGCCTGGTTCCGGAGGAAAGCATCTTCCGAACCGGTGGGCTTCGAACTGCTTCCGGAACTGTTCACCCTCACACAACTCCAGAACCTCTATGAAGCCATCTATGGCAAACGCATGGACAAGCGGAACTTCCGCAAACAGGTCGCCATGATGGATTTTATCGAAAAAACAGACTTAATAGACAAAACGGGATCCAAACGGGGAGCCGCCTTATACAGGTTCAACGAAAAGACTTACCGGATGGCTCCGAAATTTAAATTATAGGCTTATGTTAGAAGAACTGAAAGAGAAAGTATATCAAGCCAACCTCGATCTGGTGAAACAAGGCTTGGTCATATTCACTTGGGGCAACGTGTCCGGCATCGACCGCGAAAAAGGACTGGTGGTCATCAAGCCCAGCGGCGTGGACTACGACACCATGAAGGCCTCCGACATGGTGGTGGTGGACCTGGAAACAGGCAAAGTCGTGGAAGGCGACCTCAACCCGTCGTCGGACACGCCCACCCACCTCGTGCTCTACAAGGCGTTCCCCAATATCCAGGGCGTGGTGCACACCCACTCCACCTATGCCACCGCATGGGCGCAGGCGGGCAAGGACATCCCCAACATCGGCACCACCCATGCCGACTATTTCCATGAGGCCATCCCCTGCACGGACGACATGACCAAGGAGGAAGTAGAAGGCAACTATGAATTGGAAACGGGAAATGTCATCGTCAAGCGGTTCATCGGCATCAACCCCGACCACACGCCGGGCGTGCTGGTGAAAAACCACGGCCCCTTCAGCTGGGGCACAAGCCCGGCCAACGCGGTCTACAACGCCAAGGTGATGGAACAATGCGCCCACATGGCCTTCGTGTCCTTCATGGTCAACCCCGGCACGACGATGAATCCCCTGCTCGTCGAAAAGCACTACAACCGCAAGCACGGCCCCAACGCTTACTACGGGCAAAAAAAGAAATAGACAGGAAAGAGAGTCTTATTAACTAACAGATCTTTAATCATTAAAAAAGTTATCATCATGAACGCATTTGATCAGTATGAAGTATGGTTCGTGACAGGGGCGCAGCTCCTGTACGGCGGTGACGCAGTGATAGCCGTTGACGGCCACTCCACCGAAATGGTAAACGGGCTGAACGCATCGGGCAAGCTCCCCGTGAAAGTCGTATATAAAGGCACGGCCAACTCCTCCAAGGAAGTGGAAGCCGTGTTCAAGGCCGCCAACAACGATGAAAAGTGCATCGGCGTCATCACGTGGATGCACACCTTCTCGCCGGCCAAGATGTGGATCCACGGCCTGCAGCAGCTCAAGAAGCCCCTGCTCCACCTCCACACCCAGTTCAACAAGGAAATCCCCTGGGACACCATGGACATGGACTTCATGAACCTGAACCAGTCCGCCCACGGCGACCGCGAGTTCGGCCACATCTGCACCCGCATGCGCATCCGCCGCAAGGTGGTCGTAGGCTATTGGCAGGACGAAGCCACCCAGCATAAGATTGCCGTGTGGATGCGTGTCTGCGCCGCATGGGCTGATGCACAAGACATGTTGATCATCCGCTTTGGCGACCAGATGAACAACGTGGCCGTGACCGACGGCGACAAAGTAGAAGCCGAACAGCGCATGGGTTACCACGTGGACTACTGCCCGGCCAGCGAACTGATGGAATACCACAGCAAGGTGCAAGACGCAGACGTGGACGCCTTGGTGCAAACTTATTTCAACGAATACGACCACGATGCCGCCTTGGAAGACAAATCCACCGAAGCCTACCAGAAAGTCTGGAACTCGGCAAAGGCAGAATTAGCTCTCCGCGCCATCCTGAAAGACAAAGGAGCCAAGGGCTTCACTACGAACTTCGATGACCTGGGTCAGACCGACGGCAGCCACTTCGACCAAATTCCGGGCTTGGCTTCACAACGTCTCATGGCTGAAGGCTATGGCTTCGGTGCCGAAGGCGACTGGAAGTCCGCCGCACTCTACCGCTCGGTATGGGTGATGAACCAAGGCCTGCCCAACGGTTGCTCGTTCCTGGAAGACTACACGTTGAACTTCGATGGCGCGAACAGTGCCATCCTGCAAGCCCACATGTTGGAAGTATGCCCGCTCATCGCAGCCCAAAAGCCGCGTTTGGAAGTGCACTTCCTCGGCATCGGCATCCGCAAGAGCCAAACCGCACGTCTCGTGTTCACATCAAAGACCGGCGCAGGTTGCACCGCTACAGTCGTTGACTTGGGCAACCGCTTCCGCCTCATCGTGAACGACGTGGAATGCATCGAACCGAAACCTCTGCCCAAGTTGCCAGTGGCTTCCGCCTTGTGGATTCCGCAACCCAACTTCGAAGTGGGTGCCGGCGCATGGATTTTGGCCGGTGGCACACACCACTCCTGCTTCTCCTACGACCTGACGGCCGAATATTGGGAAGACTATGCCGAAATCGCAGGCATCGAGATGATTCACATCGGCAAGGAAACAACCATCGAAGGATTCAAGAAAGAACTTCGCATGAACGAAGTCTATTACATGCTGAACAAGGCCTTGTGCTAAACTTCCACAAACAGATATAAAATGGGAAACGCCCGGTTGGCGATGCCCGCCGGGACGTTTCCTTTTCCTGTTTCAACCTTATTATCTACTTAAAACCACTTTTTTAATATGAATTCAGACGCAAAGTCAGTCATCGAGTCCGGCAAAGCCATCCTGGGAATCGAATTCGGTTCCACCCGCATCAAAGCCGTCTTGATTGACCCGGAGAACAAACCCATCGCCCAAGGAAGCCACACATGGGAGAACCAGTTGGTGGACGGGCTTTGGACATACAGCATCGAAGCGATATGGTATGGCTTGCAAGATTGCTATGCCGACCTTCGCGCCAACGTGAAAGAACAATACGACATCGAAATCGAGTCGTTGGCCGCCATCGGCATCAGCGCCATGATGCACGGCTATATGCCTTTTAACACAAAAGAAGAAATCCTCGTGCCTTTCCGCACATGGAGAAATACCAACACCGGACAAGCGGCTGCCGCCTTGTCGGAACTGTTCGTTTACAACATTCCCTTGCGGTGGAGCATTTCCCACCTCTACCAGGCCATCCTGGACAACGAAGAACACGTCAAGGATATTGACTTCCTAACCACACTGGCCGGTTACGTGCATTGGCAAATCACAGGCCAGAAAGTGCTGGGCATCGGTGATGCTTCCGGCATGCTCCCTATCGACCCGGATACGAAAAACTATTCGGCCGAGATGGTGGCCAAGTTCGACAAGCTGATTGCCCCGAAAGGCTATGGCTGGAAACTCACAGACATCCTGCCCAAAGTGTTGGTTGCAGGTGAAAATGCAGGTTTCCTCACACCCGAAGGAGCCAAGAAGCTGGACGTGTCCGGACACCTGAAAGCCGGCATCCCCGTATGCCCGCCCGAAGGCGACGCAGGTACCGGCATGGCAGCCACCAACGCCGTGAAGCAACGCACCGGCAACGTATCGGCCGGCACATCTTCTTTCTCCATGATTGTTTTGGAAAAAGAACTGTCCAAACCCTATGAGATGATCGACATGGTGACTACCCCGGACGGCAGCCTCGTGGCGATGGTGCATTGCAACAACTGCACATCCGACCTCAACGCTTGGGTTAACATATTCAAAGAATACCAAGAACTGTTGGGCGTCCCCGTCAACATGGACGAGCTTTACGGCAAGCTCTACAATCACGCCCTCACGGGCAACGCCGACTGCGGCGGGCTCATTTCCTATAACTATTTCTCGGGCGAACCCGTCACGGGACTCGCCGAAGGCCGCCCCTTGTTCGTGCGCTCGGCCAACGACAAGTTCACTCTCGCCAACTTCATGCGGGCCAATTTGTATGCTTCTGTCGGTGTGCTCAAAATCGGCAACGACATCCTGTTCAAGGAAGAGAAAATCAAAGTTGACCGCATCACAGGGCATGGCGGCCTGTTCCGCACCAAAGGCGTGGGGCAAAGGATTCTTGCCGCAGCCATCAACTCGCCTATTTCAGCGATGAAAACGGCCGGGGAAGGCGGCGCATGGGGCATCGCCTTGCTGGCCTCCTATCTGGTGAACAACGCGAAGAGGCAATCTCTTGCCGATTTCCTTGATGAACAAGTATTCGCCGGAGATGCCGGCATCGAAATTTCTCCCACGGCCGAAGACGTGGCAGGATTCAATGCCTACATTGAGAATTACAAGGCCGGACTGCCCATTGAAGAAGCAGCCGTCCAATTCAAGAAATAAAAACCTAACTTAATAAATTCCTTATTCACATGAACAGCAAACAAGTAATGAACCACGCAGCCGACAACATCCGCATTCTGGCTGCCTCTATGGTAGAAAAAGCGAAATCCGGACATCCGGGCGGTGCCATGGGCGGTGCCGACTTCATCAATGTGTTGTATTCGGAGTTCCTGCAATATGATCCGGAAAACCCGAAATGGGAAGGCCGCGACCGTTTCTTCCTCGACCCCGGGCACATGGCGCCCATGCTCTATTCGCAACTGGCCCTCATCGGCAAGTTCTCGCTTGATGAGTTGCAGCAGCTGCGCCAATGGGGCTCCCCCACTCCCGGACACCCGGAAGTGGACGTCATGCGCGGCATCGAAAACACCTCCGGCCCGCTCGGCCAAGGCCATGTGTTTGCCGTAGGCGCGGCCATCGCGGCCAAGTTCCTGGCTGCCCGCACCGGCAACCCGACATTTGCCAAGGAAACCATCTATGCCTACATTTCCGATGGCGGCGTGCAAGAAGAGATTTCCCAAGGCGCGGGCCGCATCGCCGGCTGCCTCGGGCTGGACAACCTCATCATGTTCTATGACTCCAACGACATCCAGCTCTCCACCGAGACCAAGGACGTCACCAGCGAGAACACGGCCATGAAATACCGCGCATGGAACTGGAACGTCATCGAGATCAACGGCAACGACTGCGACGAAATCCGCGAGGCACTCAAGGCGGCCAAGGCCGAAGGCAAGCGCCCGACACTCATCATCGGCAAGTGCATCATGGGCAAAGGCGCCCGCAAGGCCGACAACTCGTCCTACGAGCACAACTGCAAGACCCACGGCGCGCCGCTCGGCGGGGATGCCTACAAGAACACGATGGTCAACCTGGGCGCCGACCCGGAAAACCCGTTCGTCATCTTTGACGACGTGAAAGAGCTCTACGCCAACCGTGCCGCCGAACTGAAAGGCATCGTGGCAGCCCGCTACGAAGAGGAAAAGGCATGGGCTGCCGAAAATCCTGAAAAGGCCGCACAGCAGGCCGAATGGTTCAGCGGCGCGGCACCCAAGGTGGACTGGGCCGCCATCCAACAGAAAGCCGGCGACGCCACCCGAAACGCTTCCGCCGCCGTGCTGGGCGCATTGGCCGAACAAGTGCCCAACATGATCTGCGCTTCCGCCGACCTTTCCAATTCCGACAAGACCGACGGCTTCCTGAAGAAGACCCACGCCTTCACTTCGGGCGACTTCAGCGGTGCTTTCTTCCAAGCCGGCGTGGCCGAACTCACCATGGCCTGCTGCTGCATCGGCATGATGCTCCACGGCGGTGTCATCGCGGCTTGCGGCACGTTCTTCGTATTCTCCGACTACATGAAGCCGGCCGTCCGCATGGCCGCGCTGATGCAAGTGCCCGTCAAGTTCATTTGGACCCACGATGCCTTCCGCGTGGGTGAGGACGGCCCGACCCACGAACCCGTGGAGCAAGAGGCCCAGATCCGCCTGATGGAGAAGTTGAAGAACCACCACGGACAGAACTCCCTGCTCGTACTCCGTCCGGCCGATGCCGAAGAGACCACGGCCTGCTGGAAACTGGCCATGGAAAATACCGACACCCCGTCGGCCCTCATCCTTTCCCGCCAGAACATCGAGATGCTCCCCGCCGGCAACGACTACAGCCAGGCCGCCAAGGGTGCCTACATCGTGGCCGGTTCGGACGAGAACCCGGATGTCATCCTCGTGGCTTCCGGTTCCGAAGTGTCCACCCTCGTGGCCGGTGCGGCCCTTCTGCGCGCCGACGGCGTGAAGGTGCGCATCGTCAGCTGCCCGTCCGAAGGCTTGTTCCGCAGCCAGTGCCCCGACTATCAGGAGAGCGTCCTGCCTGCCGGTGCCAAAATCTTCGGCCTCACCGCCGGACTGCCCGTCAACCTCCAAGGTTTGGTAGGTGCCAACGGCAAGGTGTTCGGACTGGAGAGCTTCGGATTCTCCGCGCCCTACAAGGTGCTCGACGAGAAGCTCGGCTTCACGGCGCAGAACGTGTATAACCAAGTTAAAGCCATGCTCTGATGATGGAGGTAAAGACTGTAGGTCTGGCTTCAGACCACGCGGGATTCGCCCTCAAGCAGTTCGTCAAGCAATACTTGGAGGAGAAAGGTTACGCCTACCGCGATTTCGGCACCGACTCCGAAGCCAGTTGCGATTATGCCGACTATGCCCATCCTTTGGCACTCGCCGTGGAACGCGGCGAATGCTACCCGGGCATTGCCATCTGCGGCAGCGGCGAAGGCATCAGCATGACCCTGAACAAACACCAGGGCATCCGCGCCGGGCTGAGCTGGATTCCGGAAATCGCCCATTTGTGCCGCCAGCACAACGATGCCAACATCCTGGTCATGCCGGGACGCTTCATCGACACGGACATGGCGCGCAAGATCATGGATGAGTTTTTCGCCACCGACTTCGAAGGCGGACGCCACCAAAAGCGCATCGACAAGATGCCGGTGAAATAACCGCGCATCCCTATCTGACAAACGAGAGGGTGCATCGCACACAAAGGGCGATGCACCCTCTTTCCTTTATAATATAAGAATGGTATTATTGCAAGTGAAAAAACGAAGCCATGGCCACTAACGGGGATCCTTTTTCCCCATTCTCCGCCAGAGGAAGCGCACGCATTCCCTCCGGGCTTCAACCACTTCGCCCCCCCCTCTGCTCCCGGTTTCGTGCCGAAGGCTGGCGTTTCTCCAAGCGGACTACCGGTAATGGAAATAATCCACATCCACGCAACCCGCCTCGGCCCGGTCATTAAAACAATAGATTCCCACGCGGTCGCCCTTGTAATTTCCCCAAACCATCTGGTAAGGTTCGCCGAAAGGCCGAAAGCGGTCTCCGTCCAGGCTGTAGGAATAACGCGACAGCCCGTCCAGCCCCCATTCACTGCGGAGCCAGAGATATTTGGCCCGCACGGCCGGCCCCTGCCGCACTTTCCCGTTCTTCCGGTATTCCAGACGGTGCTCCCCGTTCTCCATTGCCACCCCGATCGCGGAATGCTGACCCGAGAAGTGGCAAAGCCCGGCTCTCTGCCCATCCTCCATGCGGGAAATGTCGATCCTTATGGTCACTTCATTTTCCGCCTGCCTGAAAGTGCGCTGCGTCAATGTGTTGCCGGCTTTCATCAGCTCGTCTTCCTCCAAGGGGCGGAACGCCTTCAGGCGCAGCCATCCGCGGCGTTCCGACAGGGAAAAGAAATCCGTGCGGGGCTGGTGGTTCCACTGCCATTGCGGCGCCAGGCGGTCTTCGTCGAAATCGTCGCTCCGCCGGATGGCCAAGCGCTCTTCCGCCCGGAAAGGCATGTCCCCTCCCCACTTCATCGCCCCGATGCCCGCATCGAGCACCTGCCCGATGATGGGCCAGCCGTCCAGCCAGGTGACGGGCAGGAGGCTCACGATCCGCCCGCTCCAATCCCCCGTGCCATGATGGGTGAGAAAATACCAACGGCCGTCCCTTCCTTCCACGATGCCTCCTTGGTTGGGTTCCATCGCTTCCGTGCCGGCCAACGCCAGCTGTTTCTCCTCCGCGTAAGGCCCCGCCGCCTTGCGCGACCGTTTGGCCATGACATAGCGCCCCACTCCGGGCTTATGCTCACTGAACACCAGATAGTACCATCCGCCCACCCGGATCAGTTTGCTGGCCTCCCGCCCGTTGCCTTCGTTCACCAACCGGGCCGACTGGCGGTCGATGCTTTTCCCGTCCGCCGCCATGTCAAAAAGATAGGTCTTGTATCCGTCCGCGAAATGGGTTCCCACGAAATAGGCTTTCCCGCTGTCGTCCCATATCGCGCTGCAGTCATCCCACCCCGGGCCGTCGAGCAGCCGGGTCAAAGGTTCCCAGGGGCCTTCGGGACGAAGGGCGGAAGTCATGAAAAAACCTTCGTCCGGCGTTCCGAAAAAGAGATAGAAGCGTCCGGCATGGTAACGCAGCGAGCCGGCCCATATGCCGCGGTTGTAACGCCCCATGCGGGACCACCCCAGCTCCGGGCCGATTTGGGTGAGGTCCGCCACCGCATTCCCGCAGATTTCCCAATTTACAAGATCCTTGGAATGAAGCACCGTCATGCCCGGGGAAAACTGGAACGTGGAAGATATGGCATAATAGTCGTCCCCGACCCTGATGCAGTCTATGTCGCTGTAGTCCGAAGGGATCACGGGATTCAGGTACATCCCGTTGCCCAAGTCGCCCCACGACCGCCACGTGCCCCACTCCACGATGGCCGGCTGTGCCTGGATGCCCGCAAATCCGCAAGCCCCGAAAACCACAGATACCCAAAAACGTCCCATCGCATTCCTTTTTAACCACTGATGCTGTCTCATCGCACTCCTTTTTTACCGCCGGCCTTCCCCCTCCCCAAGAACGGCCATCGGAGAGTTTTGCAAGCAAAGCGTAATTCAATAATCCCTAACCAAGCCCTTTTTGTGGACACCGCTTGACTTTTGTCGCAAAAACAATAGACTCACACAAAAAGAAAGCATTTTTTCCAATGAGCGGCTGGGCTCCATCTGCATCCGGATAACACGCCAAGCCCTCAGGCTCCACCTCGCGCGCCGTCCGCCCTATGCGCCCAAGCCCGTCTTTCCATCCATTGCCCGCCCCTCTCCACTACGTTTCCGCCGGGCCAATGTCTTGGGTCAACACCACGCCATAGTGGGTATCCCCGCCCCAATATGCCATCGGAGCCATCTCTTCTGTGAACTTGTCATAGTCGGCATTCGACGGCAGTTTCTTCAGGGCCTCCAGCTTGGCCTCCAGTTCGTCCCTTGAACGAGCAAACACAAGATTCCAGAAATAACGATTCTCCGTGGCATAGTCTTCGAAGTCAAAACACGGATAGCGTTTGGAATCCTCGCCCACATAGACTCCGCCTTTAGGCTTCCCGTGAATGGCATGGTCTATGGCCTCACGTACATCTTTAAATGTCACGCCGAGCACCGTTATCGGACTCGTATACTTAATGGTCTTCATCTTCAAAATACCCTTGGTCCGTGTCGGGCACAACCTCTAAAATTGCCCCATGCCCCCTATGGGTGCCTGGGATAATAATCCGCCCAGATGTAGTTCTCGTTGACCACATCCATCTCCTCACGGTACATGTCCCCGTCACCGATGTCCCGGACGGATTCAGACTGCGGCTTCAATTGCCCGTCCCGGTAATCAAACGCCTCGGTGACGACCTTGACCTCATGGGGAGATGTGAACGTGTAGGTTTTCCGCTTCAATATGGTCCCGTATTTGCTGATTTCCTGCTTGTAGGCCAACCGGCCCTCCCGGTAGGCCGACTGGTATCGGCGGCCGTCGGCCCCGGTTTCCGTGTAAACGTTCAGTTCCCCTTTGCGCACGGGAATGAACACAAGGTCCCGGGCGTCGGGATTGACAATGTGCGGGTCAGGGTGCCACACCGTCTTCACAATGCGCCCGTCCTGGTAATGCGACTCCACGGAAGGCATGAAATCCGCATACCGGCACACGCGATACCGGGGAAGCTGCCTGTGCCGGGGTTCCAACGTCACATGGAAGATGTAAAAGCCCCCGTCCAGGTCGCTTTCCCAAAAACTGACACAAGGAGCCACGGAAACGGACAATTTATAGCCCCGGGGAGCCACGATGCTTGAATTTCCCGGCACGGCACATGCCCTCACCGCATTTCCCTCCGGGTCATATTCAATGCGTGTCAGTTCATACCGAGCCGTGTCCGGACGTTCATAATCGATCTCCTCTATCATCCGGCGAAAGCCCAGATAGCCCTCCCGGCTCCTTCCGTAACCGGCGCTGTCGGGTTCCAACCCCTCGAAAATCTCGCTTTTGTAGCGGACCAGATGTGTCAAGCGCCCTTCAGGATCATAACCATACACGAGCGTCTGCGCATAACACTCCGAGGCCCTGGCCACTGTGGCTATCGTGCGCCCGCAAGAGTCGAAAAACTCCGTCAGGCTGTTTTGCGGAGCATGCCGCAAGCGATGAACGGCATACGACCCGTCGGAGAACCGGACAGAATCATATTCGACCAGCCCGACACGCAGGAACAAGGAGTCTTCCCGGGTCATGGGGTCGGACATGCTGCTCTGCTGCTCGAAGTAGGCCAAGGTGATCTCCCCGCCGCCCTGATGGCAGGCCGATAACAGGCCGGAGACCCACACGACCCACACCAACGTCCACCTGATTTTTTTCGCCCACATTATCGAAAAAATAACCTTTTGGTTCATGAATGAAAAGTCGAGGCACATGCAATTCCTCTTCTTTTAAAGTAACGGGCACTTGCGTGTAATATTGTTTCAGCATGCAAGATTTCGATGTTTCCCGTCTTAGGGGCATGCCGAGACACACGGTGCTTTCCGTGTGGCCCCCTCCGCCCGGATGCGCCCGTCATGATGCGGGCCGTGCCGGCTCCCCGCCCCAAGCACCAAATGGCCCCCGGCTGCTGCCCGCACTGCGTGGCTTGAAGGCAATTGGCCTGACGCCATTGCACGAAAATTGATTTTTCATTACATTAGGCCATTCGCGGACAGACGCACCCTCCCCTCGTGAAGGAGCAAAATCCGGCTCCCTCACGAAGGAAACGAAGATGCCTCAAGAGGAACGGAAATTTCCCGCTTGAGAAAAGGGATTTTCTCTCAAGAGAAAAAAATGCAAATCGCCTGAGAAAAAAGGAAGCGCATTGGAATTCTAGCATCTTTTTGAAATCCAACAAAATACGTTTCGCCCCCCAAAAAAGATGGCAACCCGCATGGATTACGGGAAATGCGGGTCGGGAAAAATCAGGGTCCCGACTCACGGCATCACGAAAATAACCTACATTTCAGTCTACCGTGTCCATGCACGACTCAGGAACGTGTCTGTCGGAGGAAACGACGGCAGAAAAGGCCCCCGGCCAATGTCAGTGCCACGGGATAGGCCATCCAGATGCCGGCCGGGCCGATGTGGCAAGTGAACCCCAAAAAATAGCTGAGGGGAAGCGACACGAGAAGATAACAGATGAAGGCGTAGCGCATCAGGGGGCGCACGTCGGCTATGCCGCGCAAGGCATTGGCAAAGTTGGTCTGCAACCCGTCTCCAAACTGGTAGAGCACGAAGGGGATGACAAGGCTGGCCACGATGTGGCGTATTTCCATGTCATCGGTGAAGAAAGTGCAGATTTCATGAATGAACGTGCTGATAAGAAGAGCCATCGTGGCACCCACAGCCAGTATCAGCAGATAACCGGAAGCGGCACAACGCCGCACGTTCCGGAAGTCGCCCACGCCGTAGAAATGGCTCACCCGGACCGCCACGGCGGCGCCAATGCCATAATAGACCATGAAACACGTGGAGCCGATGTTCGTCATCACCTGATGAGCGGCCAAGGGGGCGGCGCCGAGCCATCCCTGCATCACGGCACAGAGCGAAAACGAGGCCGTCTCCATGCCCATCTGCAAGCCAAGCGGCCATCCCAGCCTGTGGAGCATGCCCCTGTCGGCCGCCCGGACCCGCCGGCGAAACCCCTCACGATATTTCCTGTAAGCGGGATTTGAAATGAAAATGCCGTAGATCACGGCCAGCATGAGAACGCGGGAAAGCGTGGTGGAAATTCCGGCACCGAAAAGGCCCAACACGGGGAAAGGCCCCACGCCATAGATGAGCAACCAGTTGCCCACGATGTTGAACACATTGGCTCCCACCATGATCCACATGGGAGTGCGCGTGTTTCCAATGCCGTCGAAAAACTGCTTGAAGGCATTGAACAAAGACTGCACGGGCAACGAAACCAACACGATGAGATAGTAAGGGCGGATTTCGGGAAGCAGTTCCCCGGGTTGCCCCATTCGGTCAAGGAAAAAATAAAGCGTCCCCATCAGCAGGAACAGCACCGCGCCCAACGCCCCGTTGACCTGCACTCCCGCACGGAGCATCGCCCCGGCTTCTTCGTGTTCGCCACGGGCGTGCAACGGGCCTATCGCCGGCGTGAGCGCATAAGAATAGCCGAGGGCGAAAATCAGGACCAACGTCATGACGTTGTTCACAAACCCGGCCGCCGCCAGCGAATGGGCACTGAAACGGCCCACCATGATGGTGTCGGCCAAGCCCTGGATAATCGTGCCCAGCTGCCCCACGATAATAGGAAAGCCCAATGTGACAAGGGCACCGAGATGGCGCCCGTAAGATAAAGTCGCGCCGCAGGAACGCGCAGGTTCTGAGAGGTTCATGTAGGTTTTATATCAGAATGCTTTACGATAGAAACGGGAACGCGGACGGGCATGATAGCCCACCCAAGTGCGGAAGTCTCGAAGAAGAGTGCCCGATTCACGCCACAAAAGGACAGGAACGTGATATGGCTTTTCGCCCACCGCCCGTGCGGAGCGGTTGAACCACACGGTCTTGCACACGGAAAGGAGCACAAAAAGCAAGACCACGGCCGCCGCGCAAATCCAATGCCCGCGCCACAGTGCCCACGCCACAGCCGCAAGCGTGGCAAGACCGAAGAGGCAGACCGACGCTTGGCGCAGACCATAAGCCAGGCGATAGCCGGACGTGTGGACGAAATGGCGGCGCGTCTCCAAGTAGGCCTCGCCCTCCATCCGCCAAGTCCGCACCGGCTCGTCATCGGTGCGGGTCAGCCGGGCTTCAGCCTCCAAGGCCACCTCCGTATTGTCCTTCCGGCTATGGCGGTTGACCAGGATCTCCACGGCACCTCCGTTGAGCCTCACGTCGCCGGCAAACCCGTTGTGACCCATGAAAAGGCTTTTCCGATAGGCCACGTGGGCCGGATTACAGCGGTAAGCCCTGTGGGCTGCGGCCCACGGCAGATAATGCACCTGCTGGAAAAGATCGTGAAAGATGATGCCGCGAGAGGCCCGGCCGCCGTCCCTCATCCGGTTGGCATAGCCCAGCACCATCTGCGTGCCGGGATGAAAATGCCGCGCCATCGTGGCAAGCCACAACGGGGAATCCGGCCTGTAGGCGGCTTCTGTGAGCAGCAACCAGTCGTGGGCGGCCGATTTGATGCCGACGGAAAGGGCCAGCCGGCTGCGGCTCACGTGGCGGGAGCCGGGGGGAAGGATGGTGTGACGAAGGTGGGGATATCTTAACTCCAAAGTTTTCAGCAAATCCCCGGTGGCATCGGACGTGGTGTCGTCGACCACGACAATGACCTCGAAACCTGCGTAGTCCTGTTCCAAGATGGCAGGCAGATTGCGGCGCAAGGACTCCGTCGCGTCGTGTGCCGGAATGATGACCGACACAGGCGGGACGGATCCGGCTTCCGCCTTGCTGCCCGTCTTCCGCCGGCCGGCCGAAAGCCTTCCCAGCGCCCCATAGGCGTGCGCCGCAAGAAAATGTGCGGCCCACGCCAGCACGAAACTGCCGTAGACCGCCCCGTCCGGCAGCCACCCTGTCGTGAAGAATGGCATCATCCGGCAAAATCCTCCGACGTATACCCCCGAGGCAATTCGCGGCAGTTGTAGCACGAGGCCATGACTTCCCCGTAGGCCCCCGCAGAACGCAAGGCGAGGAAGTCGCCCCGATGGCAACGGTTCAGGTCGAAAGCCTTGACAAACACGTCACTCGACTCACAAATGGGGCCTACCACGTCATAAGTTTCCTTTGCCTCGTCGCTGCTCAGATTCTCAATGTAATGGAAAGCCTTGTAGAGCGCGGGACGGATGAGATCGGTCATACCGGCGTCTACAATGGCGAACTGCTTGTAAGTGGCTTGTTTGACGTAAAGCACCCGGGTGATCAGGCTGCCGCATTGCCCCACCACGGCACGTCCCAACTCGAAATGCAACTGTTGCCCCGGCCGCAGGTCGAGATGCCTGCGGTAGGTCTGGAAATAATCTTTAAAGTCAGGCATCGGCACTTCGTCGGGATGCTGGTAGTCGATGCCAAGCCCTCCGCCCACGTTGATGTGTTCCACTTTGACGCGGCGGCGTTCCAGCCGGGCCTGCAACTCGTTGATGCGGTTGCACAGAGCGGCAAAATCACCCATCTCAAGGATTTGTGAACCGATGTGGAAATGCAGCCCCGTGAATTTCACATGTTCCAACGTGGAAGCAATCTCGATGACTTTTTCCATGTCGGCCATGGCGATGCCGAATTTGTTCTCGGCCAGCCCCGTAGTGATATTGGCATGAGTATGTGCCCCCACGTCGGGATTGATGCGGAAAGACACGCGTGCCGTTTTCCCCTTCAAGGCAGCCAGCTGGTCGATAATTTCAAGTTCCGGTATGCTTTCGACATTGAAACAGAAAATGTCGGCATCCAACGCGAGATTGATTTCCCAATCGCTTTTACCCACTCCGGCAAACACGATTTTCGCCGCCGGGAACCCGGCTGCAAGCGCGGCTTTGATTTCCCCTCCGCTCACGCAGTCGGCTCCGAACCCGGCCTCGCGGATAATCCGCAATAATTGGGGATTGGCGTTGGCCTTGATGGCATAATGGAGATGATAGTTCCCCTCGCTGCCCAATTCAGCCTTGATCCCTTCCAATGTCTTCCGCAGCAACGCCGTGTCATAGTAATAAAACGGCGTGGCTACGGCCTTAAACTTTTCTATCGGAAATACACCTTTCATCTGCGCCTGTCGGGTTAAGCATTGAACAAAGTGGCGCTGAATGCCTGCAAGGCACGTTTCTTGTCGGCTTCCTTGACAAGGAAGGAGATGTTATGGCTGCTGCCGCCGTAGGAAATCATCTGCACCGGTATTTCTTTCAATGCCTGCGCGGCAAGACTTTCGAAGCCCACGTTCTCCCATTCGAGGTCGCCCACGACACAAATGATGCACATGTCCTCGTGGACCGTCACCGTGCCGTATTTCATCAGGTCGGCAATAATATCCTTCAGATACGAGGTATTGTCGATGGTGACAGAGACCCCCACTTCCGAAGTGCTCACCATGTCGATGCTGGTCTTGTAGCTTTCAAAGATTTCAAAAACTTTGCGCAGGAACCCGTAGGCAAGCAGCATGCGGCTGGACTGGATTTGGATGGAAGTGATGTGGTCTTTTGCGGCCACGGCTTTTATCTTGCCGTGTTGGATCTCGTTATTGATGATCGTGCCGGGAGCCGAAGGATCCATGGTGTTGAGCAAACGTACGGGGACACCGGCAAACTTGGCCGGCTGTATGCAGGTCGGATGCAGGATCTTGGCACCGAAATAGGCCAGTTCTGCAGCTTCTTCGAAATGGAGCTGGCGCACAGGTTCCGTATGTTCCACCACACGGGGGTCGTTGTTGTGCATGCCGTCGATGTCAGTCCAGATTTGAATTTCCTCGCTGGCCAAGGCCGCGCCGATGAGACAGGCGGTGTAGTCGGAACCGCCGCGCAAAAGATTGTCCACCTCGCCATAGGCATTGCGGCAGATGAATCCTTGCGTGACGTAGATGTCATATCCCGGATGAGACTCCAGCAGCGCATTAAGTTTTTCTTTAATGTAGTTCAAATCCGGCTCGGCATTTTTGTCCGTGCGCATGAAATCCAGCGCCGGAAGAAGAATGGCCTTCACACCTTGTTCCTTGAGATAATTGGTCACCATGTTGGTGCTAATGATTTCCCCTTGCGCCAAGATGATTTTCTCCTCGAAAGAAGTGAAAAGGATCTTGGTGAAACTGCGCAAGTAGTCGAACTCCTCTTTCAGGAAATCGCGAGTCTTTTGTTTGCACTCTTCCGTGTCATAGAGTTCTTCCACATGCTGCTGGTATTTGCGTTCAAGTTGCTTGATGACGTTGTTGGCTCCTTCGGGATTTTTCTTGTAAAGATAATCCGAGATTTCCACCAAAGTGTTTGTTGTGCCGGACATGGCAGAGAGAACCACCATGTTAGGAGTGCCGTCTTGCGTGATCAAGCGGCAGACATCTTTCATTCTTTGCGCGGTTCCTACGGAGGTGCCGCCGAATTTCATTACTTTCATGTCAGTCGTTATTTTTGTATTCTTACTCTTTTTCTACTTCTTCTTCAATACTTTGTGATTCTATGGCTTGCGAGGCGTTGGCTGTGCCATATGCATCGGTACACTCCCGCAACCGTCCTTCCTCGCAACGGTACACGGCGCCCGGAAATTCGGCAATCAGGCTCTCGTCATGGGTAGCCAATATCACCGTGGTGCCAGAGCGGCTGATGGCATGAAGGAGAGCAGCTGTGTGCCGGCTGCTTTCATGATCCAAGTTACCTGTAGCTTCATCAGCTAAAATAATATCGGGGCGGTTGAGAATGGCCCTGGCGATGCACACACATTGCTGTTCCCCTCCTGATAACTGGTAAGGCATTTGAGTCGCTTTCTCGGTCATGCCGACTTGGGCAAGCACTTCGCCGATGCGCCGTTCACGCTCTTTGCGCTTTTTCCACCCGGTGGCCCGGAGCACAAAGTCCAAGTTCCCGTATACATTCCGGTCGTTAAGCAACTGGAAGTCCTGGAACACGATGCCCATTTTTTTCCGCAAGGCCGGCACATGCCGGCGCTTGATCTTCGTCATTTCCAGCCCCAACACCTTGGCATTTCCCGTGCGCACGTCCAATTCGCCATAGAATGTTTTCAACAGCGAACTTTTCCCGGAGCCTACTTTTCCCACCAAATAAATGAATTCTCCTTTGGCAGCCTGAAAGTCCACATCCCGAAGTATGGCTTGCCCGCCTTGCGCTACGTCCACATGATGGTAGTCGATACGCTGCAGGTCCTTTTCCGCTCTCCCCCGTTCCGCCATCAGTGTTTCTTCCATCCCGGTTTGTGGCGCGCCTGGAGTTCCGCTGCCAATTGTTCGATGCGCATTCCTTTCGAGGTGAGCAACACGATGAGGTGATAGAGCATGTCGGAACCTTCATAGACGAGCCGTTCGTCCGTGCCGTTCACGGCTTCAATGACAGCTTCGAGTGCTTCTTCGCCGACCTTCTGCGCCATACGGTTAACGCCATCGCGGAAAAGGCTGGTGGTATAAGACCCTTCGGGCATCTCCTTATGACGGGTTTCAATGAAGTCTTGCAACTCACCCAGAAAAGCCAAAGGGCTGGCCGTATTCTCTTCTCCCCAACACGTATCAGCCCCTGTATGGCAGACGGGGCCGTCAGGATGCACCTGAATGAGCAGGGTGTCGTTGTCGCAATCGTTCTTGATGGACACCACGTGCAGGAAGTTTCCGCTGGTTTCTCCTTTTGTCCAAAGCCGGCCTTTCGAACGGCTGAAGAAAGTAACAGTCCCCGTAGCCACAGTCTTGTCATAGGCCTCTTGGTTCATGAAGCCCAGCATCAGGACCTTCTTCGTCGTGGCATCCTGGATGATGGCGGGCACGAGTCCGCCCATTTTCTCGAAATCTATTTTCATGTGATGTGATAAGATGTTATATCTTTTTGCTTTTACAATCTGACGTTTACGCCTTCGGCCTTGAGCCAGGCTTTCAGTTCCGGAATGCGTATCTCCCCGAAATGGAACACGCTGGCGGCCAATGCCGCGTCGCTTTTTCCTTTCAGGAAAGCATCACGGAAGTGCTCTTTGCGCCCGGCGCCGCCGGAGGCAATGACAGGGATTGGCAACTCGTCGGCAAGGCGGGCCAGCGCTTCATTGGCATAGCCTTGTTTCACCCCATCGTGATCCATGGAAGTAAACAGGATTTCCCCTGCCCCACGGTCGCTGGCTTCCTTGGCCCAATCAAACAAGTTGCGCCCGGTGGGGATGCGCCCGCCGTTCAGATAACAGAACCATCCTTCGTCCGTTTCCTTTGCGTCGATGGCCACCACGCACACTTGCGAGCCAAAATGGCGAGTGATGTCATCAATCAGTTGCGGACGGCGAATGGCGGCAGAGTTGACACTTACCTTGTCGGCTCCCGCGTTCAGGAGCCGCTCCACATCGGCGAGTTCACCAATGCCCCCACCGACAGTGAAAGGAATGGATATTTCAGCCGCCACACGGCGTACCATTTCCGTGAAAGTCTTGCGCCCTTCGTGGCTGGCCGTGATATCCAAATAAACCAACTCGTCCGCCCCTTGTTCGCTGTATGCTTTTCCCAATTCTACAGGATCGCCCGCCTGGCGCAGGTTCACGAAATTCGTGCCCTTCACGGTTTGTCCGTTCTTTACGTCCAGACAAGGGATAATGCGTTTAGCCAATGCCATGTCTTGCAGTCTTTTTATGGTTTGTTTTCTGCCCATTCGGCCAGTTCGGCCAATGAAAGCCTACCTTCATAAATGGCTTTGCCAAAAACCACGGCCGGAATGCCGGCCTCGTCCAGCGCGATGAGGTCTGCCATGCCGCCCACACCGCCGCTGGCAATCAAGCCGCAGCCGGGGAAAGCCTTCATGATTTCCTTGTAGAGCGGGACAGCCGGTCCCTGCAGCATCCCATCCTTACTAATGTCAGTGCACAACACGTGACGCACCCCTTCCCCAAGATACTTGGACAAGAAAGGCAACAACTCTTGAGTGCTTTCTTCTTTCCAGCCATGGATGGAAATCAGCCCGTTTTTCACGTCGGCTCCCAATATGAGACGGTCAGCACCGTACTCCTGAAGCCAATCGAGGAAAAGTTCGGGACTGGTGGCCGCCACGCTGCCGACCGTGACAAGCGTGGCGCCGCTTTCGAATGCGACGCGGAGATCTTCCCCGCTCTTGATGCCACCGCCAAAATCTATCACCATGCCTGGCACAGAAGCGGCGATGCGCTCCAGCACACGATAATTGACAATGTGCTTGGAACGCGCCCCGTCAAGATCCACGATGTGCAGCCGCCTGAAACCGTAACTTTCAAATTCGCGGGCCACAGCCACCGGGTCTTCATTATAAATTTTCCGGGTGGCATAGTCTCCTTTGGTCAGGCGCACGCATTTGCCGTCTATCAGGTCGATGGCCGGTATCAGTTCTATCATAATGTGAGGTCTAAGAAGTTTTGTAATATGCGTTCACCCACGCTTCCGCTTTTTTCCGGATGAAACTGCGTGGCATAGAAATTATCTTTGTGAAGGGCCGCGCTGAACGGCACGACATACTCCGTCACCGCAGCCGTATGAGGGTTGACGGGGACGTAGTAGCTATGCACGAAATAGACAAATTCGTCCTTCCCGAACCCCTTGAACAATTCGCTGCGCGTTTCCGAAAGGGTGTTCCACCCCATGTGCGGCACTTTGTCTTCATGCCGCACGGGACGGAACCGTTTCACCTCGGCGTCAAAAATGCCGAGACAATCCGTGTCGCTTTCCTCAGAATGGCGGCACAAGAGTTGTTGCCCCACGCAGATGCCCAGCACGGGCTGCCTCAAGTCGCGGATCAGCCGGTCCAGCTTATGTTCCCGCAAGTAGGCCATGGTGCTTCCCGCTTCTCCTTGTCCGGGAAACAGGACGCGGTCGGCCTTGGCCAGTTTTTCCGCATCATCCGTAAGTTCCGGGCTTATCCCCAATCTTTTCAACGCATTGACGACAGAACAGATGTTTCCCGCGTTGTATTTCACGATGGCTACGTTCATCGGCATTCACTTTTTAATTGTCCGCAAATATACTAATTTTCGGTGAAATCCGACTTGTTTCGTGCTGAAAAAACAGTTTGGCTTACATTTCGTAGCACGCTGTCCGCAGAACCCCGACTATTTGTTCTTTTTCAAATACAGGCTGTCGGTAATCACCTCTGGCAATTCTTCCGCATAATGGGTCACCATCACCAGCGTCTTGTTCCGCCGTTGGCAGAAAGCCGAGATGACCTCGCGTGTCAACTGGCGGTTATAGTCGTCCAGCCCATGCAAGGGCTCGTCCAGGATCAACAATTCGGGATCTTTTACGAAAGCGCGCGCCAGCAGGCAAAGACGCTGTTCGCCACTCGACATTTTCAGGAAAGTGCGGTCCTTGAGTCGTGCGATGCCGAAAATGTCCATCCACCATTCGCATATGGCCTTTTGATCCGGCTTGGGGCGCACGTAAAGCCCTACGGAATCATTAAGCCCGCTGGCCACGATATCAATGGCAGGCAGATCTTTCAGATAGGCCCGGTGCATCTCCGGACTGACGTATCCGATGTGCCTTTTGATTTCCCAAATGCTCTCCCCCGTGCCGCGCTTGCGCCCGAACAGCTCGATGTCGCACGCATAGCTCTGCGGATTGTCGGCACACACCAGGCTCAGGAGGGTGGACTTCCCGGCCCCGTTCTCGCCGCTGAGTGCCCATTTTTCGTTTTGCTTCACGGTCCAGTCCAAATCCTTCAGAATGGTGCGCTGCCCGTAACGGATGCTGACTTTGTTGAACTTCAGCATGCAACCTTCCGGGTCTGTGGTGTCCATCAGGTTTCCTTTTTCCGGCAGGTTCAGGATGCGCTGCCTTTTTTCCTCGTCCAACAAGGGAGTTGCGGGACGGCACTGCCGTGCTTGATAAACGTCGCGGGGCATTTTGGAAAGCACGTCCAGGTTTTCCACCGGAACCACGTGGGTGATGAAATCGGGGATGTCGTCGGTCTTTGACAACACGAGCACCACTTGCAGGTCGGTTTCCCGGATCAGCACACGCAAGAGATCCGCCAATTGCCCGCGTGTCTGCGCGTCCAGCCCGATGAACGGGTTGTCCATGATGAGCATGCGCGGCCCCGACAAGAGGGTTTTAGTGAGTTGGAACTTACGAAGCTCCCCGCTGGACAACAGGATGATGTATTTGTCGAGCAAGGCGGAGAGGTGAAACATGTCATACAATTTTTCCCGCAGCATGGCCCGGCGCTCGTGCGAGCGCTGTTTTTCCTCTGCTGTCATGCCATAGCCCGCACCGTTCTCCGCCGCGGCGAAAGCCTCGTCCAGGATGTCGCCCACGGTGGGCGTATGCTCGTCTATGTCATGCTGGTTCCAGCGTTGCTGATAATAATAGGTGCTGTCGTTGTCCCCATACGAATCGCGGAAAGTGATGTATTTGATGTTGTCGCTCACCAGTTTCATCGGCGAAGGTGAGAAATCGTAGTGCACTTCGTTCATCAGCAACGGATATCGCCCTGTGATGATGTCCACCAGCCGGGACTTTCCGCTTCCGTTCCGTCCCACGATGGCCACTTGTTCGCCTGCGGCTATGGCCAGATTGACCGGCCGTTTCATGCGGTAAAGCGGATGGCGGGTCACGCCGTCCTTGATTTCTACGATGTTTTGCATGTCTCTATGATGTTTGTGCTTGTCTATCCTTTTACCTTTTCCGGGTGTTGCCGGATGAAATCCTTCCAGCCGTGGTAGGGCTGCGGTGTGGCCGGGCGCCCCATTTGAAGGAAATGGCAGTAGGCGGCCGCCAGCCCGTCCGTGGCATCCATGTAGGGCAGCAGGTCCTCCTCTTTGATGTGCAACATGCGGGTCAGCATGCCGGCCACTTGTTCCTTGCTGGCCTGCCCGTTGCCGGTGATGGCCATTTTGATTTTGAGCGGCGCGTATTCTGTGATGGGTATGTCGCGGTGTATGGCCGCGGCGATGGCCACGCCTTGCGCCCGTCCCAGTTTCAGCATGCTCTGCACGTTCTTGCCGAAGAAGGGGGCCTCGATGGCCATTTCGTCGGGCAGGTAAGCTTCGATGATGCCGGTCACCCGCTCGAAGATGCGCCCCAACTTCAAGTAGGGCGTGGCATATTTCCGCAGGTCTATGACTCCCATAGTCTCCATGGCGGCCTTGTTGCCCGTCACGCGCAACACGCCATAGCCCATGAGGTTCGTGCCAGGGTCGATGCCGAGGATGATTTTTTCCGTATCCTTGTTGCCCTGCATGCGTCAGTCTCCTTCGATGACTTCCATGAGGGTGGTGAATCCCGCCACTTTGTCCTTGAATGCTTTCCGCATTTCTTCGTGCAACGCTTCCCCTTTCGCCACGTACCATTGATGGAGCCTGGCGGAGTCTTCCACCTCGAATTGCAGCGAGAAACATTCGGAGTCTTCGTCGTGGTGGGACAGGATGCGGCACAGTCTTGGCTTGCCCAGCAAACCTGAAGCCACGGCTTCCGGGATGTAGGCCTGGTGGATCCAAATGACGAAATTGCGGGCGTCATCGAACCCCACGTGGTAGGTCGTGTTGTAAATCAGCATTCTTTATCTGTCTTTTTTCGGTGGGCAAAGTTACGAAAAAAGACGGCTGATGTGCTAATAAATCCTATTTTTTCCGTGTAATGTTCCATCCTTTTAAAGAAACAGCCTATTTTTGCAGTAATTTTAATAAGGAGAGAAAGATGAAAAAGCTATTGGCGATGTCTCTTTTCTGCTGCTTGGGACTTGGCACGCTGTCGGCCCAGGAGGCTGCCGAAGAAAGCAAGGGAGTGAAGGAGGCAAGCATCGTGTTTGACAACACGACACAGGACTTGGGCACGTTTTCAGAAGACAATCCGGTCGTGAAATGCACTTTTACGTTTACCAACAAAGGCAATGCCCCGCTGGTAATCCATCAGGCCATCGCTTCGTGCGGATGCACGGTGCCCACCTACACCCGCATGCCCGTGAAACCCGGGGAAAAGGGGAAACTGGACGTGACCTACAACGGGACAGGAAAATTCCCGGGACGGTTCAAGAAGAGCATCACCGTGCGCACGAACGCCAAGGAGCAGATGGTGAGACTCTACATCACCGGCAAGATGACCGAATCCGAAAAAGAAAAGAAATAAACCCATGGGAAATGTCAGCATCGTCTTTTTCGACATCGACGGGACGTTGGTGTCGTTCAAGACGCATCGTGTCCCGCAATCTACGTTGGATGCCGTGGCCGCCTTGCGCAGCCGTGGCATCAAAGTTTATATCGCCACGGGGCGTCCGTTGCCTTTCATTGACAATCTGGGCGAATTGGAATACGACGGGATGGTGACAGTGACGGGGGCGCATTGCTTCACCCGCGAAGGGAAAGTGATCTGCCACAGGCCCGTGCCGGCAGACGACGTGGAACGTGTCGTGGCGCATCTCGAAAGCGGGAAGGACGCTTATCCCGTGATTTTCGTGTGCGAGGAGGAAATGTTCGTGACCGAGGTGAACGCCGACGTGGAGCAAATCGCCAGGCTGCTGGACATTCGGATGCCGCAGGTGTGCCCGCCATCCCGTGCGCGGGGCAAGAACGTGTTGCAGCTCATTTCGTTTTTCGGCGCCGACCGCGAAAAAGAGATGATGTCGCGGCTCATGCCGGGGTGCGTGTCCATGCGCTGGCACCCGCTGTTCACCGACGTCATCGCCCGTGGCGTGAGCAAGAGCGTGGGCATCGACCACGTATTGGCTTATGAAGGGATTCCCCTGGAAGAAGCCATGGCAATGGGCGATGGCGGAAACGACGTGGCCATGGTGGAACATGTGCCCTACGGGGTGGCTATGGGAAACGCATGCGAAGAGCTGAAGCGGGTGGCGGCATATGTCACGGACACGGTGGACCACGACGGAGTGGCCAAAGCCTTGCAACATTTCGGACTTATGAAACAGCCCGACGGGCCATCGGAATGAAAAAGAAAGGAGAGAAGGACATGAAATGCAGGAACAAGCGCAGCGGCCGGAAAACGGGGCTGTGGATCGTGTGTGCATGGTTGTGCCTTTTAGGCGCGACGGCACAGGCCGTGGCGGAAAACATCCCCACACCCCGCGAAGTGGCTTCGTGGCTTGGATTGGGGTGGAATTTAGGCAACCAGTTCGATGCCCATCAGAACGGGGTGGCTTCGGAAACCGCATGGGGAAACCCGCCCGTCACGAAGAAGCTGCTGCAAAAAGTGGCGGAAGCCGGATTCACCTCGGTCCGCATCCCGGTGACTTGGCTGGGGCACATGGGCAAAGCACCGGACTATGCCGTGGACCCGCTTTGGCTGGACCGCATTGCCGAGGTAGTGGACGACGCCGAATCCCTGGGACTTCGCGTCATCCTGAACATCCACCACGACGGAGCCGACAGCCAGTATTGGCTGGATGTGAAAACAGCCGCAACGGACGCGCAAACCCATGCGGCCGTGAAAAAACAGCTCGCGGCCTTGTGGACGCAGATTGCCCTGCGGTTCAAAGACAAGGGCGAATTCCTGATTTTCGAGTCGATGAACGAGATTCACGATGGCGGATGGGGCTGGGGAAACAACAGGACGGACGGAGGACGGCAATATGACGTAGTGAACGAATGGAACCAGGTGTTCGTGGATGCCGTGCGGGGCACGGGCGGAAAAAACGCCACGCGATATCTCGGAGTACCGGGCTACTGCGCCAACCCGGAACTCACCATGAAACATTTCGTGATGCCGGACGACAAAACGGCCGGACGTTTGCTCGTGGCGGTGCATTTCTACGACCCCACGCCCTACACGCTGGAAGCCCGATATCCTGCATGGGGGCACACCGCCCCGGACAGCCTGCGCGTGGACTGGGGCGGAGAGACCCACGTGACGCACGTGTTCGGACAATTGAAGGACAAGTTCATAGACCGGGGCATCCCGGTGTACATCGGCGAAATGGGTTGTGTGCGCCGCGGCGACGAAAAGGGCGAGGCGTTTCGCCGCTACTACCTGGAATACGTGTGCAAGGCCGCACACGCCTGCGGCATGGCTCCTTTCTACTGGGACAACGGATCGAATGCCACGGGGCGCGAGTGCTCCGGCCTGTTCGACCGCAAAACAGGCGAATTCTCCGACGGTTCCCCAGAAGCCGTGGCATGCATGAAACGAGCCGTTTTTTCCCAAGAAGACAGCTACACGCTGGAGAGCATCTATCAGCATGCGCCTTGAACCGTGGGCGCATCCCCTCCCCCCGAAACCCGTCTCACCTCCGCGCGACGGCCAGCCAATCTCCTTGCAAAGGGCACGCCCGCCTGCCGGAGGAAAGACAAAAAGACACCTGTCAGGCACAAAAAGTGACAGGATGACGCTTTTTCCCGATTTCTTTGCATCCCGGTTTTTCCCAAAAACGGCAGAAATAGAAATGCAGGAAGCGGAAAAATGCGGAATACGAGCAGAAGGGGATTCTCGGGAGCCTGCAATTTTAACATTCAACAGCCTCTCCGGCCATTTTCCCGCACACCAGAAACCCATTTTTTTCTCAAGCAGGAAACAAAAATTCCTCAAGCAAACGATTTGATTTTCCCAAGCGAACGAAAAGACGGGAGCAAAACAGCGAAAAAAAGGCACAAGACCCACACGCCCGCTCCTGCTTGCCCACTCCGCGACACATTCTTCCCGCCTCCGAAACGTAAGCATTCAGGCTTCCTCAACGACCAAGCGGGCGAAAACGGCCGCACCACATCCTCCCCTCCGCCACGACTTGCAAGGGAAAAAGGCCGAAAGGCGACAAAACGTCATCCGCACAACGCCTGAGATTCGCTGGTTTCCCCACGGTTCCGGCCCAAAGGCCATATAAACGATGCCCGCCCTCCCGCGGCTGACACTTTGTCAAACACCACGGAAGGGCGGGCATCCCCGTTCAGCCCCACACCCGGCCAGGGAAAAACCGGGCCGGGCAACTATCCGATGCCCAGCACCGGAAGCCCCCGCTGCAGACGGCGCAAGCGGAGCAAGGCTTCATAATAATAGTAATCGGCATAGATGATAGAGGCGTCTATCTCGCTGCCGGCCGGATGATGCCCCGTGCTGTGGAGCAGGAACGACACACAGCGGTCGCCACTCTGGTAACTCCGCCCCAGGGACGCCAGCATGTGCTCTGCCGCAGCACGATATTGCGCCCCCTTCTCGGACGCCACATAGCCGGACAGTTCCAACAACGCGGAAGCCACCACGCATGCCGCCGAAGCGTCCTTGGGCGCGTCGGCCGACGGGTCGTCGAAATCCCACAGGGGAATCCAATCCTTCGAGCGTTCGGGCAGCCGCTTCAGATAAATGTCCGTTACTTTCTGGGCGAAAGCCAGGAAACGCGGGTCGTGTGTCTCGCGGTAGACCATCGTGTAGCCATAAATGGCCCACGACTGTCCCCGCGCCCACATCGACCGGTCGTCATACCCCTGATGGGTCACCCCCTTGATGAAGTCGCCCGAAACCGTATCGTAGACCGCCACGTGGTAGCACGAACCGTCCGGGCGGAAGTGGTGCTCCATCGTGGTCTCGGCATGAGCCACAGCCATGTCGTACAACTCCTTTCCTCCCCCGTTTCGCGAGGCCCAGAAAAGCATTTCCAGGTTCATCATGTTGTCCATGATGGTATTATGGGGCCATCCTTGTTTCCCGACCTCGCGCGGCCAACTCAGGATGGTGCCCACACGGGGGTTGAAGAGCTTGGCCAGCTGGCCCGCCGTGCCCACAATGACATCGCGATATGCGGCATCGGGGACGAGGCGCATCCCGTTGCCAAAACTGCAATAGACCAGAAAACCCAAATCGTGGTCGTAAGGCTCGCGGTCGGCCAAATAGCCCAGGGAAGCCGTATAGTTGCGGGCCTGCCGGCCTATGTACGCCTCCCCGCTATATTCATAATCATACCACAACACGCCCGGCCAAAATCCCCCGCACCATTCTTCGGGAGTAGCCGGCCGGCAATTCCACTGCGTGCGCCCCTGCTCCAGGTCGGCGGCAAGGATGTTGCGCGGCATCTGCGCATAATCCCATCCGCCATTCTTCTTGAGCCCCTCCAGCGCACGCGCCACCTGCCTGTGGCAATAGGCCAAATCCCGGTCGACATCCACTTGCCCATAAGCCACACCGGCCCGGCCGCACCATGCGGCACACAAGACAACAAGCCACCACTTATAACTCCATTTTTTCATCTGACATTCTCGTTTAAAAAGTTTATCGCGCGCCTTTCACGCCAAAGGCACAGAAAGTCAAGTAAAAAGCACAAATCAACAACACGCAGACTCCTGCCGTGATGCCCGCCGCGTCGGTAGCCGCCCCGATGAGAGGCGTCACGGCGCCGCCGCCGGCCACTGCCGTAATCATCAGGCCGGAAATCAGGTTGGCCTTCTCCGGCATACGTTGCACGGCCATGGAATAAATAATAGAGAAAATGCAAGAGCAGAAAAAGCCGATGCCGCCCACACACACCAAGTCCACCGTGGAATCCTCATAAAAGGCCAGCACGAGAACGGCCGCAATGGCCAACAGGATATTGATGCGGAAATACTTCATCTCGGACACCTTCGTCATGAAAAACACGCCCAGGAACGCCCCCGCCGTGCGGCAGATGAAATACACCTGGGGGGCAATGCCGGCCTCTTCGGTCCCCCAACCGAAACGCAGGATCATCACTTTTGAGCTGATGAAATTCGTGGCCACGTCAATGCCGACCACGAAAAAAATGCCAAGGAAAAGCAGCAAAATCGTGCGGTCGGAAAGCAGCCCCCACACCTTGCCCATCGTCACTCCCGTGTCTTCCTTTCCCTCATGAGGGATGGGAGTGAAATAAAGCCACAGCGCGGACACCAACGTGATGGCACCCAGCACGGGGAAAGCCAGATACCAGTTGGACTTGTCCCCGCCGCCCAGCACATTCACGGCAAACAACATGATGAACGGCCCGCAGAAGGAAGACACAGCCTTCACCACCTGCCCCGCAGTCAGGCTGCTGGTAAGCAGCTTCTGGTCGGTCACCACATTGTTCAACAAAGGATTGAGCGACACTTGGAGGATCGTGTTGCCGATCCCCAGCAAAGCATAGCCGGCAAGACAGGCCCATGCGGTCTGCAGCAAGGGAATGGCCATGCCGACCAACGTGATGACCATGCTGAGCATCACCGTGTTCTTACGCCCCCAGGCGTTCATCTTGATTCCCACAGGAATGCTAAAAAACAAAAACCAGATAAACACCATCGAAGGCACGAAACCGGCCATCGTGTGGCTCCAACCGAATGCCTCACGGGCATAGTCGGAAGAAATGCCCACGATGTCGCAAAAACCCATCACAAAGAACCCGAACAGAACGGGAAGAATAGCCCACATAGAAGTTTGTTTTTTCATACGATTTATTTAACTGTTAAAAATTAGCACTACTCCATTCATGGCGTCACACGGAACCAGTCCACATCCATCCATCCGCGGTTGACCGCAGGCTCGGCGTGCGGTTCCACACAAACGAACCCCACCTTGGCCCCGATCCATTTGCCCTGACGCGCCTGGAACGGTTCGCCGCACACTGTGAATTTCTCCCCGTCGAGGCTATAAGCGAAACGACACATCCCGCCTGCTTTCACCTGCACACGAAGATATATCTCGCGGCTCACCGTGGGTGAATAAATGATGGTTTGCTTCGCGGAAGGCTCGAATTCGGCCAATTTGCCCACCGATTCCTTACCTCCCTGCTCGGCATCTTTACATGTCCGCTGGCACAAGACAAAGCGGTCGCCCTCTCTCCGCACAGTCAGTGCCGAATAGTCCCAACCCATTACGATCAAACCGCCTTCCTGGCCGTTCTCCTTGCTCACCATGGCGACCTTCGTCGTTGCCGTGAAGGCTTCGGCCGGAAACTTTTGAAGCAACAGGTTGGATGCTTCCCACAAATTTACATACTTTTCGGATAACGGCCAAGAATATAGGCGCATAAAACCGTATGGAGTAGTGAACCCGTACAAATCCTGGTAGTTGGAATGCCATTCCCACTGCAACCCGAGATCCACGGAATTGAATTCATCGCTTTCCGCCGGATTAACCAACCGCGAAAATGGCACAGAAGGCTTGCGGTAAGTGAGCACAGGATTTCCGCAACCGTCGTTGTCAGCGTCTTCCCCGATGACTGGCCAACCGTCCACCCACTTCATCGGCTCGAGCCACACCACGCGGCCATAACAGCCCTTGTCCTGAAAATGGAGGAACCAGTCTTCGCCCGATGCCGTGCGCACCCATCCCCCCTGGTGGGGGCCATTGACGGGCGTGCCGCCCTGCTCCATCACGCGGCGGGCTTCATAGGGGCCGTACACCTGCTTGCTCCGGGCCGCCATCTGCCAGCCCATCTCCACGCCTCCGGCCGGAAACAACAGATAATAAAAGCCGTCCTTCTTATAGAACTTGGGGCCTTCCGCCGTGTGGTTCACATCATCGTTCCCGTCATACACAATCTTTGACGGGCCTGTCACCCGCGTTCCTTCCGCATTCATCTCGGCCACGCAAATCACAGAATTGATCTGTGCCCGGCTCGCGGCCCAAGCATAAGCCAGATAACAACGCCCGTCCTCATCCCACAACGGACAAGGGTCGATAATGCCCTTCGCCTTCTTGACCAACACAGGCTCCGACCATTTTCCCCGCGGATCATCCGTCTTGACCATATAGACCCCGAAATCCGGGTCTCCCCAATAGATGTAAAATTCTCCCTTGTGGTAACGGATGCTGGGAGCCCACACCCCCTTGCCATGCCGCGCCACGTCATAAAAATCCTCGGGAACCAAACGATCCAAAGCATAGTTCACGATTTCCCAGTTCACCAAGTCCGTGGAATGCAAGACGGGCAAGCCGGGGGCGCAGGCAAAGCTGGACGCCGTCATATAAAAATCGTTTCCCACCGCACAAACGTCCGGATCAGAATAATCCGCATTGATCACAGGATTTTTATAAGTGCCGTTTCCCAAGTCGGGCGACCATACTTCAGACACGTATGCCTGCTCCTGCGCCCTTGCCGGACTATCGGCACACAAAGCGCAGGCCAAGACCAAAAGGGAGCTTACACCTGCCGCCCATTCTTTTCTATTCACCATATAGCAAAAATGTTAAACCACAAAAATGTCTACCTTAAATATATATACGAACGAGCAACCCTTTTCCCTCATTTAAAAACAAAAAAAAACCTTGCAAAAAGCTAAACGCTCATTGCAAGGCTTTTCTTTTCCGCCGATTGGCTCTCCGCTTAGATTTCAATCAAAGTAAACGAGTAAGCCGGAAGTTCATATTCAAAATCCGGGGTCATCTCAACCGTTTTCTCTGTCGGACGTGCGTTACGGTCATCCCAATTGCCGGTCAACACCTGGAAGCGGGCATTCACCTTTCCGCCTTCGCCGAAACGTTCTTTCAGGCTGGTCAAATCCAGCTTGCCTTTCACCGGATGATTCAACAAGTTCACCATCTTGACATAGACCTTCCCGGTCTTTGAATCGCGCACGGTGCTGGCCGCCAGGCGCTCGCGCACGCCTTTCCTCCCCTCATTCACCGTCAAGGACGTTTCGATATACTCATCGCCGGAACTGTTTCCGCAAAGTTTCTGCACGTAATAACCCACCGTGGGTTTCACCTCCTTGTTGTTGAAATAAATCATGTCCGGGTTCCACTGCGTGTGGCCTTCCTTCGCCAAAAGCGGCGCGTAAGAGCTCATCTCCACGATGTCGCCGTTGCGCTCCATGCCACAGATGTGCATGGCTTCACAGAGAGCCGTCTCGATATCGTTCGGCCGTCCGGGAGCATGGGCGGCATATTCTCCCAAGTAGACCTTGGACCCCTTGCGGTCGTATTGGTCATAATAGTCTTGGTGGTAGATAAACCATCCGGGAGTCTGGTAGTAGTGTTCGTCGATCATGTCGATGTCATGGTCTTTGGCCAAACGCCATCCGGCCTCATAATCGCTGCCGTCCGACCACGGGCCGGAAGTGCCGCAGACTGTGATTTCGGGATATTTCTCCTTCACCGCCTTGATGATCATCAGATAGCGTTCTTCAAATGTCTTTGAAATCAAGTCCTCGTTTCCGATGCCGACATACTTCAGGTTGAACGGTGCCGGGTGTCCCTGTTCCGCACGGAGCTTGCCCCACTTTGTGGTCTTGGCATCCCCGTTGGCCCATTCGATCAAGTCGAGCACGTCCTGCACATATTCCGGCATCTTGTCCATCGGAATGCCGCCTTGCTGCCCATGGCCGCCATCGCTTGAATTCTGGCAGCTTACGCCGGCTGCCAACACCGGCAAAGGTTCGCAGCCCAAGTCTTCGCAAAGCTGGAAATACTCATAATAACCCAATCCCTTCGTCTGATGGTAGCCCCAAATGTTGCGCTGCGGCTTACGGGCTTCGAGCGGCCCTATGGTCTCCTTCCAATTGTACATGTTGTGCAACCCGTCGCCATGTGCCGCGCACCCGCCGGGGAAGCGCATGAATTTAGGTTTCATGTCGGCCAATGCCTGCGCCAGATCGGCACGCATGCCGTTTTTCCGTCCCTTGAACGTGTTCTGCGGGAAAAGGGAAATCATGTCCATTCCTACCAGGCCGGCGCCCTGCGGCTCCACTCTCACCGTGGCATGGTCGGCATCGGCACCGGCTTTCAATACCGCCGTCATTTTCTTCCACTCCTCCTTGGGGGCTTTCAACGTAGCCTGCGCGATGACTTTCCCGTCCTCCACCAGGCTCACTTTGATCTTGCCTCCCTTTCCTTCCAATTGTTTCGCGAACATGGAGAAGTCATACTTCTCGCCCTCGCGGAGCACGATGCCGTCGAATCCTGCGTTTGACAAAGCCACGCCGCCCGGTTGTTTCACATTGAGTGCCGCATAGTGCGGATTATTCTCATGGATGGGAGCATCCGTGCGCACTTCCCAAGTGCCGCCATCGCCTTCCAACGTCCAGGCAAAATCCGCTTTCCAAGCCTTGTTCCCGCCTCTCACGTCGGCCTGGGAATATTCAAAATCACGGTTCTGCACCAGTTCGGCGTACAAGCCGCCATCCGCCGAATAGTTGATGTCCTCAAAGAAGATGCCAATCAGCTTGTCGCTGATTTTCTTTTTCTTCCCCGCGTCGATCTTGATTGTGGCTTCCAAAGGTCTCAGACCTTGGAAACGGGTCTCGTTATCGCGTGCCAGTTCGCCATTGAGGGCGCTCCAATAAGCCGCGTGTTCCACCGCCAGTTCCATGCTCTCCACTTCAGGATAGGCCACTTTGACCACCTGGCCGTTCACAGGCTGGCCATTCACCACGGCCGGTTCCGACACAGAAGTATAGGCGGAAGCATCCACCTTCCGGGGATTGGTAAAATGATAAAAATCTTTCGACTCTGTGGCATACACGTCGCCTTCCTTGGTCTTGAACAACACCTTATACGTGGCAGAGGCCGCGTCATAGGACAACACGGGGGCCAAGCAACTGCCCACCCCCTCCATGAAAGGATAATCCTGGGGTTGCCACTTGATCAAGTCTTTGCTATAAGCCACGGCGAACTGGTTCACATTGTCGTTCACTTGGAAAACACAACGCCACGTGCCGTCGGCCATCCGCAGGAGGTTCGGATGAAACATCTTCTTTTGCGCCCCCCACGTGCCGAAGTCGCTCTTCACGAAAGCATGCCCCGGCCCTATGCCCTTCCAAGTCTGCTTGTCGGCACTCCAGGCGAAGTTCAATCCGCCTCCGGGATGCACGTTATAAGCCATCAGATACACAGAATCCGGCACGGCCGCCTCTGCCGGCAATGTTGCCGAAATGCCACAACCGCACAAGGCGGCACATAGCATTTTGCCCATCACATGTTTTTTCATGTCAGATAGTAGGTTTGAAATTAGATAATAATGATTGTTCTATGTCGAGCTAATTACTCGTCTTGCTTCTTCAGCCCCAACTGCTTCACCCGTATGTCTGTCGACACGCCACGGCTTGTCAGACGGAACACTGCCACACGCTCGGACTCCGACAGGTTCGGTTCCAGCGTGTAGGCCACCGTGTGCTCCCCAGCCCGTCCGGAAGTAGGGGCATCTTCTTCCAAGGCTATCCACGAGGGTGTCTCGCCCTGGAAAGCCAGGCTCCAATCGTGGCTATGGGTGACGAACACCAGACTGTCGCGCACCTGGCGGGCCGTGTCTTGCAGTTCGAAAAGGTAATTGCGCCGTTCCGGACGCTTCACCTCCAAATAATGCACCTGGGTGTAAGACGTGATCAGCGATTTTCCGTCGGCGTTGAAATAGATGTTAGCCGTGCGCAAGGTGTCCGTATCGTTGGGATCCACCGTGATGAAAATGCGGTTCACCAAGAAATATCCGTCGGGCACCGTCCCTGCCAAAGAATCCGGATGGATGTGCATCCACCCCGGCACGTTCGACAACGTCCAGTCATAGGTCGTGGCGAACCTCAACGAATCTGTCGTCTCATCGGCGTAAAGCACGGAACCATAGCCGTCGGGATAAAGTATTTGCGCAAACTCATAAGAATTCTCTTTATTGTCACAGGCGGCAAACAGCATCAGGCCGAAAGCGGCAGAAAACCAAACTGACTTCTTCATGAACTTATTTCGTTTAAATATCGGGCAAAGATAGCCAAATAATTGAAAGAATCCCCATTAATACTTATCTTTGCAACATGGAAAACCCGTTTTATAACGATATTTATGAAATCTTGCAGGCGAAAGGCCGCAAGGGGCTTCCCGTGGGCACCATCGCCAAGCTGGTCTATAACCGGCACGCGGGATTGTTCAACACCGCGATTTCCTACGAACGGGTTTACCAAAACGTGCGTTTCTTCCTGTGGGCACAAGCCGGGAAAGCGTCTTCGCCGTTCACCTGCGGCAGCGACCGCGGATGGTATGCCCTGAAGCCGAACTTCGCCCGCCAGATGCGGATCGACTTCGGGAAAAACCGCACGGCCGACACGGAAGGACAAACCACAAGCGAGAGAGAGCCGGCAGACTGCCCCTCGCTGTTCTAAGCCTATCCGCGAACGCCTCGCGCAGATTTCCTCCTCAAAACCGGCACACGACCATCTTCTGGAGCAGCAGAAACATAGTGGGAGAGCTCCACTCCCAAGTCCATATGATCCTATTTTGAAGGAAAGTCTTATTTTATTAGGAATCAACAAAATAAAAAAAGTCTTGAAACATGCGGATTTTTCTCAAGCGATTCACATTTTTCTCTCTTGAGAAAAAAATGTGAATCTCAAGAGAGACATTTGCGTCTCTCTTGAGAACGGTTTTGTCCTATTCCGCCACGCGCTTTTCTCCTTCACGAGTCAGTGGAAACGTCTTCCGCTTCGGCATTGCAAACTTTCAGACTCCCCCACTCCATGCCTACTGTCCCCATCTTCTGGGCGACGCAGAAGGCTCCACCCGGCGGCTTTCACCCGCAATCCGGATCGTGCAGGGACGGCTGGCCGTGTAATACCATTCCCCGCCCTTGGCTTGCAACGACACATCGGCCTTCCCTTCGGCACGGATCTCCACGCCTTCGGCACAGAAACCTTCCCCGTCGCCCATCAGCAAGCGCACCAGCCTGCCCCCCTCACGACGCAGGCACACATAGGCGGCACGGGAGACCATCCCCGCATGCCGCACTTCCTTCGCGCCATCCGTTGAAGAAAGGACCACATCCTCCTGCCCGTCCTTTAGCGCCACCCGGATTCCCACGGCATCGTGTGTCTCACTTTCCGGCGTGAAGAACGCCACGCCGGCAACGCGGTTGCCTTCGGCTCCCGCAGACGGCTCAAACACCGACACGAAGGGACGTGTCCAGGCCTCGCCGCTCTGCCGGGCCACGAACGTCAGTGTGGGCGCCCCCTTGATGGTGTAGGGCATGGTGTGGTCCCGGCTCAGCCCTTCCGTTTCCGGACTAAGCGCACGGAACACCTTGCGGCCCGGCATGCCTTGCTGCCACATCGTCATGCGGATTTCATCGCCGCCCTTCTCCGGACGCACCGTGAAATCCACCCGCACGTCTTTGCCGGTCTCTGCCACCTGCTGGTCATAAATGTAGGAATAGGCATAAAGGTGCGCCCCGGCGAAACTCAGTTCCTCCGTGGGCGAGAAATCCAGCGTAGAGCCGTCGGCCGCAACCACCTCCATCGCCTGTCCCAGGTTGTGATAGAAATAGTCGTGCATCTTGTCGCCCCCCTCGCTTTTACGGCTGCGGAAAATATCCACGTAGTAACCTCCGCCGCCGTCAATGTCCACGATGCCCAGCAGGCGGGTCTGGTCGGCCTGCGACTCCGGCTCCCGGAAATAGGCCTCGCTGTAACTGATGCCCCGGAAATAATCTTTCGAGTCCAGATTGCGCTCCTCGGCCACTGACGGCTGCGGATAACTGCGGAGAAGTTTGAAGGAATGGTTGCTCTTCATCACGGGATACGACGAGATTCCGTCCACGCACACCGTGTTATGACTGGGAAACTGGCTGTAATATTCCAGGTAATCCAATCCGGAATAAAGCGTCTTGCCGATTCCCGCGTCCGGGCCAAGGGTCAGCCCCTTGCCGTAGAATTCCACAGAAAGCCCGTTGGCATGCTGGTGGTTGCCCTCGCTGCCGTTCAAGGAATACATCAGGCTGTGTGCCGGATCCATCCCGTTGCGCTGCACCAGCCAACTCACCTTGGGCACGTAGAAGGTGGGGCTGACATAGGTTTCAATGCGCCCCGGCGCGATCGTCGTGTCGATCCGCAAGGCCTCTTGCGGATACAAGTTCATCAGGTTGCCGTCTGTCCTTGGCTCTGCCTGCGAGACGGAAAAATCCGGTTCGAAGCAGCGCAGCATGGCCGTGAATTTCTCTTCTTGCGCCCGTTTCCCATAACGCTGGGCGTTCTTGACCATATGGGCAAAATAGCTTGTGCGCAACAACCAAGGATGTGTGTCGCCGAATCCCACGATCTTGCGGTTCGGGAAACAGTATTGCGGAGTGGCGGCCACGGCCTTTGCAATGACTGGAAGTTCGCGGGTGAGGTCGCGCCCCAGATATTTATCAAACAATGACACGAAATCAGTATAATCATGCACCACATTGCAACTATAACCGGCGCATTCGTTCCAGATGCCCGTGGTTTCATCGAAGCCATACCCGGCCAGGGTCTTCAACCCCCATTGGCGCAAAGTGCTGTCCCGTGCCACGACATCCATGTAATAGCCGCGCCCCTTCCCGTCCTCGTAAGCCGCATTCTCGTCCAGCACCAAGGCTATCGAAAAGATGAAACGGGCCTGGATGATATTCCAATTGTTATGGGGCACGCCGTGGCGTACGATCACATCCGCCATTTTCTTCAAAGCCGCGGCATATAAAGGCATACGGTCTGCATAATGTGCCTCCATGTAGCCGTAAAGGAAATCATAACACTCGGCCAGCACCGGCACGATATCCTCGTGGATGACTTCAAAGGAAGTCATTCCGACCAGTGTCTGCTGATGCCCGTGGTTCAGATCGACCGGCACGTCGCGATGATAAATGCCCAACAAGTAAGTGTCCAGCACGCGGGCAGCCATGCGCCCGTATTTCTCCTCTCCTGTCAGCCACCACAAATATGCCGCGTCGCGGGCGCAGCGCATGATGTCCACGTTTCCGCTTTCAATCTGTGTGCCGACCTTTTCGGGCCTCACCCATTCCAACGGCTGGCCGGGGAGGTTGCGGTTCTTCATGTAGACTCCTTTCGTCTCGTCGGCATAAGGCAACCGTTCGTCAATGCCCGGACGGGCATATCCCGTAGCCCCGGCCCGTGCGCCGCTGAACATCACCGTAGGCACCGGCGCGCGCAGTTCCCCCACATGGCTGAACCATTCCCCGCGGATATATACATCTTTGGCCTGGGTTTTCCAATTCATGTACAAACGCGAACTCAGATAATCTTCCTCCCGGTCGGCATAGCGGTCCACATTCGCCCGCATGTTTTCCACCACCTTCCTTGCCCATTCGTTTTCTTCCAGCAGTTCCAGTGTGGCGTTCTTTTGCGCGGGAGTCGTGACGATACAAGGATGAGGCGTCACAAGGTCATCCTCCTTTCCTGAGGGCGAACCCGCGAAGGCCCCGTTCACCCCACAGCAGAAAACGGCAAAAGCCAACATTGTTTTTCTCATAAAATCAGGTATTAATGATTAGTGTATTCAAAAGGTACAGAAATGAGCGGCATCCCATCCGGCATCAATACCACTCGATATTCGAGCTGTAGCTGCTCTGTTTCTTCCACTTCAGCACGTCGGCCAGTTCCGAAGCATTGGCCGAGAAGGTGAAATTATAGGACGTGTACGGACTGAGCACCACGCTGGCCGACATGGAGAAGCAATGCAAATCACGCGAGATGGACGCCGTCGTCATGGAAAGCCGATGGTAATTGAAGTCGTAACCGGAAGAATAGGTCAGGTTCCAACCATCGGAGAAACGGATGTTGCCCGAAAAGTTCAGCGTATGGGTCAGACGGTAAGGATAGCGCATCTTCTTCACGTTGATCCGCGCGCTGGTGTTCTCCGACATCGTCACGCCATAAGACACCGTGAACGACCAAGGCAGGCTGAACTTCAGGTAACCGTCCTCGTCCACCTCGGCGGTCTCCGGCTCTTTCCGCGCCCCGGCCCTTTCCGCTTTCTTGCGGTCGGGGTCCACATTGGTGTCCCCCACCTCGTCTTCCGTTTCGTCCCCGCTCGTGCTCTCTACTTCTTCCGTACCACGCCCCCAGCCGAACAATTTGCGGAACGTTTCATTATTGAACGTGTACGACAAGTTCTGCGACATGCCTTGGAAACGCCCGAAACGGCCATATGACCACTCTGTCCGCTCGCCTTCCCGCACCCTTCCGTTTTCATCAAACTCATAAGCATACGTGGCAAACACGGCATTCATGCTGAACGTATAGTTCCAAGGCGTTTTGATGCGCACACGCATCGAAAGGTCGCTCCACGGCTGCCGCTCCGCAGCCATGTTGTAACTCAGGCTCGCCCCCAACTCGTCAATCAGGCTGACTTTCCTCACGGAGTCATTCTTCGTCCGCACTTTCATTTCTATATTGTTGGAAATGTCCATGGTGACGCTTCCCGTCTTGCCCTGTCCGGGCACCCCGTAAAGGCTCCCGCTGTAAGGCGAATAGTTCACCGTCGAAACCTCGCCGTTTTCATCCGTCCGCACATAAGAAGCATAATAGCCGAAACGCCGGGCGCCGAAATCAGGAGCATAATTGAAACTTACCGTGGGGGTGAAGACGTGGCGGATGGTCTGGATTTTCTTTCCGAACAACGGCGTATAGAAGCCGTAGAGCTTCGTCGTGGCCGACACGCTCATGTCATAATTATACACGTTCTGGAACCCCCAGATCGTGTCGTTCACCTCGCGTTGCGCACGCTCGTCCCAATGCCTCATCACCTTGTGGGTGTACATGCGGTCGGTGAAATTAAACTGTGGCGTGATATTAATGTAATTGAACAGGCTGAAAGTGGCGCTGATGGGGATGCTATGGCGCATGCCGTTCCGCCAATCGCGGATCAGGTTCGACTTGAACAACAGGTTTTCTTTCGTGGAGATGCTGTTGCTGATGCTCCCCGTGTAGCTCAGCGAGATTTTCTCATACCATCGCTCCTTGCCCGCCGCCTTCCGCCGCTTGAACGGATAAAAGCGTGCCAGCGTGATGTCGAGGCTCGGCAATGTCATGGAGAGCGAGGAGTCGCGCATGTTCTGCGACATGTTGAAAGAGCCGGAAAGGGTCAGGCCGATGCGGTCGAAGGTCTTGGAATAAGCCACGCTCGACGTGCGCGTGCTCTGCGTGTAGTTTTCCGGGTTGTACATACTCGTCAGATTGTTCCGCTCATAATTGGAGGTGGCGAAGTTCACGCTGGCCGAAAAGCTCTGCGAAGGGTTGGCCTTGGCATCCTGCCGGTGGGTCCACTGGATCTTGAAACTGGTGGACTTCGAATAGTCCGGCATGTTCTTTTCCCCTTCCACCGTGTTTTGATAGCTCAAGTAGAAATTTCCGGAATAGCGGTAGCGCCTGCGGTAGTTGGACTGCGCGCTCAGCCCCCACGACCCTTTGGTGTAGATTTCCCCGATGAGTTTCAGGTCGATCATGTCATTGATGGCAAAATAATATCCCCCGTCGCGCAAATAAAATCCACGGATGCTCTCATCGCCCAATGTCGGCATGATGAACCCCGAAGAGTACTTCTTGCTGAAAGGGAAGAAGCCGTAGGGGATGGCCAAAGGCAGCGGGACATCCTCCACCACCAGGTAGGCCGGACCGAACACGACATCTTTTCCCGGGCGCACCTTGGCGCGGGTCAGTGCCAGATAGAAGTGGGGATGCTTGGCGTTGCAGGTCGTGTATTTCCCGTGCCGCACATACATCACGCCCTCCGCGTCGCGTTTGGACTCCTCGCTGATGAGGAAGCCGTCGCCCTGCTGGGTATACACGTTGTCAATAAAGGCCTTGCGCGTCTTGAAGTTGTAGCTGATCTTCTCCGGCTCATATTGGTCGCCGCCTTGCTTGAACACGGGTTGGTTTTGCACCTTTCCCGTGGAATCCGGCCGCCCCACGGCATGCACGATGCTGCTGTCCAGGTTCATGGTAATCAGATCGGCCTGCAGTTCCAGGTTGGTGTAGGTCACCTTGCTGTTCCCATACAGGTTCGCGTTTCCCAGTCCGGCCTCGAATGTCACCGAGTCCGAAGCCGTGTATTCCACAGGCTGGTCAAGCACGGATTTGCTCACTTCCGCCGAGTCTTCCCCCACGGAATCCGCAGCCAGGCTGTCTGCCGGCACAGCCAGGCTCCCGCCGCCCGCCAGGCTGTCGGGGAAAGCGCCCAGACTGTCCGCCGGCCGGAGGCCGCCGTCCAGGCTTCCGCTATCGGGCGCGGCCGCCACGGCCGCCACGGCGGGAAATCCCGTTTCCCGTCCGTTTTGGGCAAGCACGCAAAAGGAACTGCCGACCAACAAGAATATCGCTATCTTCGTCTTCAACTGCGTCCGGACTTATCTTCATTAAATATTTCCATCCAGCGACGGAAACGGCACGCCCCCTCCTCGCCATACTTGCTTACACTCTTGAGAGCCTTTTCCACCGTCTTTTCCCGATCAAGGTGGGACTTGGAATAGAACTTGTCCGCATAGCAGATCAATTGTTCCTCCAAGGTCTCAGGAAGAAAGTCCTGTGCCGGAAGCGGCAACCCTTCGGCCACGACCTGCGCCCGCGAAAGCCCTGCGCCCGTATGCCGCTCACACACCCGCGCATGCCGGGGATAGCCTTCCGCACGCAACATCTCCGCGCCGAGGAAGCCATGGCAAATGTACGGCGAAGCCCCAAAACAACAAATGTCCGGGGCATCCGTCCGGATGATGCCGATGTCGTGCAACAAGGCGGCCTCTTCCAAAAAAGCAATATCCAAATCCAACTCCGGATGCAACGCCGCGATGCCCAGGCAACGGTCGGCCACCTGCCGGCTATGCGTCCACAAGATATTCCGCAAGCGGGGAGAGTCCGCATAATATTTATCAATCAAGGATATGGCATCCATTTTTCTATTCCTGCTGGGATTTTCCGCCACAAAAGTACGATAAAAAAACCTATATAACCACTTCTGAGGACATTTTTTTAATAAACGGAAACCTTTTTGACGGCTCCCGTCTGCCGTCCCACCACCAGATACACCCCTCCCGGCAAAGCGTCCAGCCGCTCTGCCAGCCGCTCCGCCGAGGCACATCCCGCAGACGTGCCCTGCAACGTGTAAATCACAAACGAGTCGTCCTCCGTCCGGCCCACACCGGTGGCGTCCACGCCCGACACGTCCGGCGTGCGGATCTCGCAAGTGGCCACCACGCTCCAAGGATAGCGCACCCGCAGGGTATACCCCGTGCGGGGGCGCAAGCCCGCATAGGTCACCGTGTCGCAGACCGTCGCGCCTGCAGGCACGTCCAGGATGCTCCAAGCCGACACATACTTGTCATCGTCGTCGGGCACAAGATGATAGGTAAAAAGATCTTCCACCCGCCCTTCGGCCGCCACGTTGGTGACGGGGATTTCGAATGACACGCGGGTGGGTTCCAGCCCGACCACTTTCACCGCCCCCGCGCGCAAATTGAACCCTGTGCCACTTGCCACTGTCAGCGGTTCGCAGTAAGGCGCGTAATCCATGTCGCCCGTGAGTCCGAAATACAAGTCGCCGGCTCTCCTGAACTGGCAACGCACCGGCACGGACGCCGTCCGCCCCGGATAGAGCGTGAGCGAGGTGATGCCCACCGTCTCCACGCTGTCCCAGACAATGGAGTCCGCGGCGGAAGTCGTAAACGCCAGCACCGTGTAGGTGATCGTATCCGCCGAATGGTTAGTCAGCGAGACATCGGCCGTCACCATCCCTTGGGTGTCCGGATCGCGGCGGAAAGCCACCCGCTCCACCGTGATGTCCTCCGGCGCATAGGCCAGCGTGTCGCCCGGATAAAGGTCCAGTTCCTCCGGATGGAAGGCCAGCACGGACTGGTTGCAGAACAGTCCCATCTCGCGCCCGGTTTCCGTCGGACGGGCCGGCGGCTCGTAAGCATTCAGGATATCCACGTCGAAATAGCCGTCGAACACCCCGCCTTCGCCCCAACGGATGTGGAAATAGCCCTCATCGTCCATGCCGTCGAGCACAAAAGCGTGGGCCGAAAACTGCACGTTGTAGCCCACATACACCAAAGGCACCCCGCGGTGTAGCTCATAGGAGAGCATCGCCCGCCAGGCGGAAGGGGAATAAAACGAGCGGTCGTAGAGATGCACATAGCGGTAGCCGAACACCTCCTCCAAAGGTTCCAACAAGTTATAGGTGCTGCTTCCCGAAGCGTTCACGCCGTAATTCATCCGGCAGGCCATCCCGCAATAAAGCCCCAGTTCCTGCACGGCCCGCACTTCCTCTTCCGTATAACCCCCGTCATAGCGGTCCAGCATGTGCGCCCAATCCAGGCGGGTGCCGGGAAGCACGTCCGACAACTCGTAATGGGGAGTGCGCCAACCGTGCAAGGTGTCGAGCAGGGCCTCCGGCCAGGCGTGGAAACGCATCACCTCGGAAGCCGCCGTGGCCACACAACCCACCCGGCAACGCGACGTGCTCCACGTGCCGTCCTCGTTCCGGTAGTAGGGGCACATGCCGTTGTATGGCTCCAGCTGGGTCCACACCGAACTGAGCAGCGGAGCGACCGGTTCGGTCCTTGTCCGCCTCGCCACCCGCGCCCCGCCCGCGTTCATCAGCCCGGCCAGGCACTCCGGCACGGCTTCCCGGCACACGTCCGCCGTCAGGCTGTAGCCCCGCACGGCCGGCCCCTCGACGCTCTCGTCCACCCACACGAAACCGGCGCCCTCCGCCGGGACAAACACATAGCCGCCCGGCACGGACTGCCACAACCGCAAAGCCGGAGACGTCCGCTTCAAAGCCCCGTGTTTTTCCGTCCAAAAGGCCGAAGCCGTCCGCCACGCCTCTTCCGTCCCGCCGCCGGCCCGCAACAGCCCTCCGCACGCCAGCCACAGCCACGCGCACAAAACCAAATGCATCTTCATTTCTATTTCCCTCTAAAAACTTTTCGCGCCACAAAAATAATCAAAATGCGATACAAAGACAATTCCACCGGCACAAAACCTCCGCCTCGCTCCGGAAAGTTTACCCTCCGAGCACGCTCGATGACACCGGCTGAAGATTTTTCAGCATTCATTCTTGCCGCAGTCCGGCAAATCCCTCCTGCCCAAACTCGACAGAAGCCCCCCAAAAGACACGCCTCGAGAGCAACCGGAAAATTTCTCAAGCGATTCACATTTTTTTCTCAAGCAAAAAAAATGTGAATCGCTTGAGAAAAAAACAGAGGTTTCAGCACTTCCCTTATTCCCCTGGAATCCAAAAACTTAGAATCGCGCAGAGAAATTCCATGAAATTTGGGATTTTCCCGGAGGAACACAGGGCACGACCTTCCTGGAAAGGCACCACGCGCCCTGATTTTGCAAATAAATCGGCCAAAACGAAAAGATTTAGAAAACCTGCCCCCTCGAAAAACGAGGAATCCACCCCCCGGACAGGGAACACAAGAGTCAAAAGCCCCGCCCTTCCAGATGTTCCCCAAGCCTTGTCCTCAAAAGGAACCGAACTTTCGCTGCTTTTGCAAAAAAAAGCAATAGCGTTCCCTTATGGGTGCAAACATTCACAAAAGCACATCCAAGTCCAAGACCGAAACCCGATGCAGCCCAACGAGGAAATCCATCCCCCACAAAAAGGATATGGCACAACAACAGCCTGAAGCCCCCAGGAACACACGCCATATATCCATGCAAAATCAAGCCATGGCACATTGTTCACACAAGATGCCATAGCATAGGAAAGTATAAAAAAACTACATGTTCTATGATCTTGAATGGTAAAGAAGCGTGGGGCCGTTATCCATTCAGCCCTTTGTATTGATAGCGGAATCCCCATCCCGATGAAAACACAAACGGCTAAACAACAGCCCCACGCTTATGAATATACAAATTATATGCATACCATGAAAATGGAGCATACAAAAGAGTATAGCCATAAAGCGTGAGCATCTGTTGCCATCACCTTGCGTTTTCATTTAGAATTTGGGGATTTTCTATCAATGCAAAGTAATTTCAAAAAAGACGCTCCCTTATACATTCCTTCCCCGTCCCTACGGGTGGCTTGACAAAGATAAAGTTTTTCCCGGTTTCGACAAAAGGAATTTCCGTTTTTTACCACTAAAAGTGAGAATTTGTCTCATCCCGCCACCCGAAAGCAAATGTGCCCAAGGGCGGCAAGCGGAGTTTCCGCAAGCCTAATGCCCCAAAAGGCACATCTGCGGAAATGTCCCGCAGACGCGCCTTTTTTAACACACCCCAAAAAACATTAAATCAAACAAATGCCTCCGACCTCTCCTTTCGCCGCGTTTTCCACAGCGGAACGGCTGGACCTTGCGCCCGCCGGACTTCCCTCTCAGGCTTCAATTGTTCTCTTTTTCTTCAGCGTAAAAAGGAATTCCAAGCCATGAGCGGTGCCCGTCGGACGGGCATTGATATTGCCACCGTGGAACAACACGGCGTTCTTCACAATGGCCAACCCCAGTCCGGTGCCGCCCAACTTGCGGCTACGTCCCTTGTCCACCCGGTAGAAACGCTCAAACAAACGTCCGAGATGCTCAGGAGCCACTCCCACCCCATTGTCGCTGAAGGAAAAATAATAGCTTTCTTCGTCCTCCGAATAACAAATGATATTCACGTGCGCCCCCACGCCCGCATAGGCAATGGCATTGTCCATCAAATTACGGAAGATGGAATACAGCAACGAGGAGTTTCCCTGGATCACCAGTTTTTCCGGCACATTCACGTCCACGGTCATTTTCCTTTCCTCCAGCTTCAGAGCCAGTTCGTTCACGATGTTGCGAATCATGGGTGACAAGTCCACGGAAGACACTTCTATCATATGCCCGGCCTCGGTCATGCGGGTCAGCGTGGAAATGTCCTGCAACAAATGTGTCAGGCGGTTGCTCTGCGCAAAACAACGCTCCAGGAATTTGCGGAGCACGTCGGGAGAAAGGTCCGGATTGTTCAGTATGGTTTCCAAATAGCCCTGAATGCTGCTCACCGGAGTCTTTAACTCATGCGCGATATTTTGCGTGATTTGCTGTTTCATGCGTGCCTGCTCCTCCTGTTTGGTGATGTCTGAGATGGAAATCTCGAAACTATTGTCCACAAAAAGCGCCACGGAAAGATTGAAGACGTAACCGTTCTTGTCCACGACCAACAACTTCTGCCGCAAATCCCCTTGCGTGAAATTCTCGCGCGACATCCTGATGAAGTCCACCAGCGGCTGGAGCTCCTTGACCTGGAATGCCTCATCCACAGCCCCGATGTTGCGGTCGGAAATCAAGTTGATATATTGCATGAAAAGCCCGTTGGCCAACACCACGTCACGGCCTGCGTTGAAGATGGCCAGCCCTTCGTTGGAAATCTGCAAATGGGTAATCAGTTTCTCCCGCTCCCGGAAAAGGTCGTCCTTCGTCTTGCGCAGGCGGGTATAGATGTCCACAATGTGACGGGAAATCTGCCCGAGGTCGGTGTTTCCCAATTCCTTCAGGTCGCCGATGTCCATCGTCTCGTCCTGATCGGCACGGCTGGCGAATATGCGCAACTGCGTGATCATGGCCCCCAAACGGGCTGTCAGGTTGTAGAACACCAGGAAAAGAATCGCGGAAAGCAGGAAGGAAAACCACAGATAGCCCTTATCCGCATTCAGCATGGCAATCAGGTCCGTATCATAAGGCAAGGCGCTGCGGACAAACAATCTCCGGTCCGGGAAATAATTGGCCGAATAGAAGAACATGCGACCCAACGTATCGGACTCACGCTTGATGGAGTAACCATTGCCCTTCATCAAAGCCATCCGGATTTCCTCGCGGCCGAGGTGGTTCTCCTTCACCTTGTTTGCTTCGATGTCGTTGTCATACAACACCTTGCCCTCACGGTTGATAATCGTCACCCGCAAGTTGTGCAGATGCCTTCTTTCGCCATAGAACCTCACGCACTCGTCCACATCGAAGGCGGGATCCGACAGATGCTCATACAAGAAGGCGTTGAACATCGTCAGCGTGGAGTTGAGCAGTTCTACCTTATGCTCCTTCTCGCGATGATATTGGTAGTAGAGGAAACTTGCCACAAAGACACAATAAATCGCGATGACGGAGAAAAACAGATAGTGGCTGAACGACAGGAAACGTTTCTTCATCTCATCAATTCTTCACCGTGGTGTCAAAGCAATAGCCATACCCCAAACGTGTCACCACGTATTTGCCATATCCGTCCAGTTTCTTTCTCAGACGGGTGATGTTCACATCCACCGTGCGGTCGAGCACCTCGGCGTCGTTGTTCCAGATCCGCCGGAGAATCTCGGCCCGCGAAAACACCCGCCCTTCGTTCTCCAGCAACAGGCGCAGGATCTCGAACTCCGTCTTGGTCAGCTGCAAGGTCTCCCCGCCCAGCGTGGCTTCTTTCTTGTTGAGGTCCAGCTTCAGTTCCTTGAAACCGATGTAGGCCGCCGGCACCGCCCGCTGGGGAGCCGTGCGGCGAAGCACAGCCTTGATGCGCATCTGCACTTCCCGCAAAGAAAAAGGCTTGGAGATATAGTCGTCCGCTCCCAGCGTGAATCCCGTGACCGCATCGTTCTCCGTGTCGCGGGCCGTGAGGAAAATGATGGGGATGTCCCTCGTTTCCCTCACCTGCTTGAGCATCTTGGCCATTTTGAATCCCGAAATCTCACCCATCATCACGTCAAGGAGCAACAAGTGGAACTTCGTCAAGTCCATTTTCAGTGCCTCTTCTGCCGAATTGGCCGTTTCCACCTCGTAGCCTTCATTCTCCAGGTTGAACTTCAGGATGTCGCACAAGTCCTCTTCATCGTCCACCACAAGAATCTTATAATTCATATCCATGGAATCGTATCGTTTTAAAGTTATTTATCCGGCTGCAAAATTAATCATTACTTATTGCAGGGATATGAAACTTATATTACAATACGGTTACGATTCCCTTTTCTTGCTGGAAACGGCGGCAGGCGCGCACCCAATGGCGGATGTGGCCGATGATTTCCTGAGTCTCCTGCAACGTGCTCATGTACAAATACTCTATCTTCAGGTTGTCCATGTCCCCCTTGCGGATGCGCTCCTGCTGCACCTTGCGGAGTTGCGAAAGACGCGCTTTCATCTCATCGCCAAACTGGCGCACGTCCAAAGCCTCGTCATAATTGCTCGTCGCGATCATTTCGCCCACCTCCTTCATGAGCAACTCCACCTGTTCGCGGATCGGCCTGAATTCCGCCACATATTCTTCCGGCATGGGGTTGAAGTTGTTGTCCACATGCTCCAGGCACGGCTCACACATGCGCTTCAGGCAATAGAGACACTGCTCGCAGCTGTTGCAAGCCAAATGGAACCACGTGTCCTTTTCCACCGCCTGCAGCGGATCCATCTTGCGCAGCCCCACCAATTCCTTCCGGCGGATGACCTTCCAGTTCTTCCGCTCGTCATCCAAACTGTTCAACGTGCGACGCAAGACCTTCACATCCTCCATGATCAAGCCGTCCGTGGTCTGGCGGTAGGCCTCCGAAATATACTTCACCATCCGCGATTGGTAGCGGCTGATATGCTGGTTCAGCAAATTCCAGGCCTCGTCCTTGTCGTTGGTCTGCGCCAAAGCCGTGAAAATCTCGTCCTCTTGAACGGCGGCCATTTTCTTCTTATACTTCCGGTTGTTGTTGATCACCAGCCCGATCACCACCACGATCAGCAAAGTCATTGCCACCACGCCGCCGAAATGCACGAACAAAGTGACCAGGAAACAGAGGAAAAAAGCCGCACCGGCTGTCATAAACCAGCCGCCAATCACGGAAATGACCCCCGTGACACGGAACACCGCGCTCTCGCGCCCCCACGCCCGGTCGGCCAAAGACGAACCCATGCCCACCATGAAAGCCACATAGGTCGTGGACAACGGAAGTTTCAACGAAGTGCCCATCACGATCAGCAAACCGGCCAGCACCAGATTGACGGAGGCACGCACAAGGTCGAAGGCCGCCCCATTGGGAATGATAGCCTCATCTTGGTTGAAACGCGAGTCAATCCAACGTTTGACCGGTTGCGGGGTATGATCCACCATATATTCATTGGCGTTCAGCACGCTCCTCACCAAGCGGCGGGCAAAGCGGGAAGAACCGAACATCTCGTTCCCCGCCGTCTGGCGCGACAAGTCCACGGAAGTCTTCACCACGTTCTGAGCCTTCTTCGAAGTGACCAAGGCCAAGGTCATGATCAGCCCGGCCGCCACGAGGAAATAAAAAGGCGTACCCGCAGGGCCATTCAACGAACCCATCATGAAAGTGGAAGGATCCGCCCCCGGATGAGCCGAGAAATCCAAATATGACGAATAGCCGGCCAGAAGCACCCCGATGAAGTTCACCAGGTCATTGCCGGCAAAAGCCATGGCCAAAGAAAAGGTGCCGAAAAGCACGATGAGCCTGAAAACGTTCACCTTGCACCAGTGCAGAACTTGCATCAGCACCGTGAACCCCACCAGGAAGCCCACCAGGATCTCATGAGTATGGCCGGCAATCCACGCCTTCACCTCTGCCGTCATAAACGAGGCGCTCCCCAAGCCTTTCACCAAAAGGAAATAGGCAATGGCGGTCACCGAAAACCCGCCGAAAATCCCGATCGTATATTTCAAATGCTTGGTATAATGGAATGTGAACACCATGCGGGCAATCCACTGCACCACCAAGCCAAACACAAAAGCAATCGCCACCGAAAGGAAAATGGCCAAGATGACGGAAAAAGCCTTTTCCGTGTTGATCAAGCCCGCATAAGTCAAGGAAGAGTCATGGAGCATCTTGACCAAAGCCAAAGCCGTGCTTCCGCCCAACAGTTCAAAGACCATGGAAACCGTAGTAGAGGTGGGCATGCCCAACGTATTGAAAATGTCAAGCAGAATCACATCGGAAGCCACCACCGCCAAAAAGATGCACATCAGCTCTTCAAAAGAAAAAAATTCCGGACGGAATATCCCGTGCCGGGCTATGTCCATCATGCCGTCGCTCGTGGTGGCCCCCACAAAAATACCAACGGCCGCGATTATCAATATCGTCTTGAAACGTGCCACTTTCGCTCCGATGGCGGAGCCTAAAAAGTTCACTGCGTCGTTACTGACTCCCACATACAGGTCGAAACAGGATAGGGCAAAAAGAAATATGACTATTCCCAAATAAACAAAGTCCATACGATTGTTTTTTGATTCATGCCGCAAAGATACAACTTTTCCCCTTCCTCTGCATTAAAACCCTATAACATTTTTCATGGAAACGAAACAAAAATGTACCAACAACGTAACAAGTGTTACTCGAAACGGATGGCCTTCGCCGGATGAATCCGGGAAACCAGGAAACTCGGCACAATCAAAGCCAGCACGCAGATGACCAACGTGGCCACATTGATGGCCGCCACATAGCCCGGATGGAAAAGCACCGGGACCACATCCACATAATAGGTCGAGGCGTCCAGCTTGAACAAGCCGAAACAAGACTGAAGCACCACCAGCCCGACGCCTATGACATTCCCCCACAGCAAACCTTTCCCGATCACAAAGACCGAGAAATAAAGGAAGATATGGCGGATGCCCCGATTGGTGGCGCCCAAGGCTTTCATGACTCCGATGAAATTGGTCCGCTCCAGAATGATGATGAGCAAACCGGAAACCATCGTGAATCCGGCCACCGACACCATCAGGGCCAAAATCACCCACACATTGACATCCAACAGGCTGAGCCAGGCGAAGAACTGGGGATAGAGTTCCTCTATGTTCATCGCCACATAGGACGCACCATAAGAATCCGACCGGCGATTGACCAAATTCACCAGCCTGCCGGTCACCTCGGCCAACTCGTCAAAATCCGCCACCCCGACTTCCAAACCGCTATATTGGTCTTCGGCCCATGCGTTCAGGCGGTTACTGGTGTAAATATCCGTAAAGACCAACGCATTGTCAAACTCCGTCAGATGGGTGCAATAGATTCCCGCCACCGTAAAACGGCGGGTGCGCACAGACTTTTCAAAAAAATAGGCATAAATCCTGTCGCCCACCTCCAAGCGAAGTTCGTCGGCCACTTGCCGCGAAATCACGATGCGATTGGAAGAAACGCTATCGGAAAACGCCGGAATCTCGCCTTCCTCCAAATGCGCCTTCAGGAAACCGGCATCGAACTCCGGCCCCACGCCGTGCAACAAAATGCCCTTGAACTCCTCCTCGGTTTTCAAGATGCCTTCCTTGTTGCTGAAACGCTGCACGTGCGCCACGCCATCCACCGCCCGGACCTGCGCCATCAGCGAGTCCGTGACCTCCACGGGTTGCGGGGAATTCGTCGCCACGGCGGCATAATTCAAGACCTGCACATGGGAACCGAACCCTATGACCTTGGAGCGGATCTCACGCTTGAACCCCAACACCACGCACACGGAGACTACCATCACCGCCAACCCTATGGCCACGCCACAAGTGGCAATCAGAATGGCCGGACGAGCCACCTTGCGGGCGTCGCCGCGATCGAGAAAAAGCCTGCGGGCTATGAACCAGTTGGAATTCATGGAGAATGAGAGCCGGAATTTATTCCATCACACGACCCGGATAGGCCTCCAACGCCTTGCGCAAGACGAAAAGCGCCCGCGTCAAGTCTTCCTTCTTCAACACATAAGCGATCCGCACCTCATTTTTTCCCGAACCCGGCGTGGTATAAAATCCTGCAGCAGGCGCCATCATCACCGTCTCGCCCTCGTAATCAAACTCCTTGAGGCACCACGCACAAAACTCTTCGGCATCGTCCACCGGCAGCTTGGCCACCGTGTAGAACGCCCCCATCGGGATCGGGGAATACACGCCGGGGATGCGGTTCAACCCGTCAATCAAGCATTTCCGGCGTTCCACGTATTCGTCATACACCTCGCGCCCATACTCCTCCGGTTCGTCGAGGGAAGCCTCGGCCGCGATCTGGCCGATGAGCGGAGGGCTCAAGCGAGCCTGGCAAAACTTCATCACGGCCTTGCGCACTTCCACATTCTTCGTGATCAGCGCGCCAATGCGGATGCCGCACTCGCTGTAACGCTTCGAAACCGAATCGATCAGCACCACATTGTTCTCAATGCCCTCCAAATGGCAAGCGGAAATATAAGGAGAACCCGTATAGATAAACTCACGGTAGACCTCGTCGGAAAACAGATACAAATCATATTTCTTCACCAGGTCGCGGATCTGATTCATCTCCCGGCGCGTATATAGATAACCCGTAGGGTTATTGGGATTGCAAATCAGGATGGCCCGCGTGCGTTCATTGATCAATTCTTCGAATTTCTCCACCTTGGGCAACGAAAAGCCTTCCTCTATGGTAGTGGAAATAGTGCGGATGACCGCGCCGGCAGAAATGGCAAAAGCCATATAATTGGCATAGGCCGGCTCCGGCACTATGATTTCATCGCCGGGATTCAGGCACGACAAGAAAGCGAACAACACCGCTTCCGACCCGCCTGAAGTAACGATGATGTCGTCTGCCGAAAGATGGATGTGGTATTTCGCGTAATAACCCACCAATTTCTGCCGGTAGCTCAAAAAGCCCTGGCTCGGGCTATACTCCAACACTTTCCGGTCGATATTCCTGATGGCTTCAATAGCCGCTCGCGGAGTAGGCAGGTCGGGCTGACCGATGTTCAAGTGATATACATGTATCCCCCTGCTTTTGGCTTCAAAAGCCAACGGTGCCAGTTTCCGAATAGGCGACTCCGGCATTTCCTGACCGCGAACAGATATCTTAGGCATCTTTCTTCTTCTCCTTTTAATGGTTTGAAATTCGTGCAAAGATAACACTTCGCGACCAAACGGGCAACAAAATCCGCCCACAAAATGGGAACGTGACAAAATTTTCGAGCCGTGTCCATGGAAGCGTGGAAATTTAGCGGGGATAGCCTAAAAGTTTGCAGCCAGAAGCGGAAAACGCATTCACCGCCTCGTGAAGGGAAGACGCGCGTGGCGGAATAGGACAAAATCGCCCTCAAGAAGAATGCAAATTTCCTTCAGGCGGTTCACATTCTTTTCGCTTGAGAAAAAAATGTGAACCGCTTGAGAAAAACCCGCGCCTTTCAAGACGTGTTTACTTTCCTGGTCTTTAGCAAAATAGAGATTCCTTCAAAATAGGACAATATAGGACGAGGGCCATCACAGGCCCCTTCCGGAATCCGGATCCATCCCACAGGCAGGAAAACGAGAAAGGCAACCCGCAGGCTGCCTTTCTCGTACGCCCTCAGGGGCTCGAACCCTGGACCCATTGATTAAGAGTCAATTGCTCTACCAACTGAGCTAAGGACGCA